>DATLME010000285.1:0-5329 GCA_035537395.1 Sphingomonas sp.
CCGGCCGCGGCGCGGCCACGGTTCCAGTATCGGGCCGCCGACAATGCGCGGTTTGCGGCGGTCATCGCGCGGCGCGAGCATCCGGAGGCACCGACGGTGGCGATCGGTGCGGAGGTGTGCGACGTGCTGCCGGGCGTCCGCCGCACGCCCTGAATGACGGCGTGGCGGCTTTAGCGACCCACCCAGTCGGCGACTTCCGCGGCAACGGTGTTGGCGGCCTGGTTGAGGCCGGTCGCCGCCGAGGTGGCGTCGATCGCAGCGACCGGCACGCGCGCTTCGAACCGGCGCTTCTCGACGGTGGCGGCATCGCCGCGGATCAGCGCGGCGTCGTAGGTAACGACCGCTTCGCGTGCCAGCGCATCCACACCGAAGCTGCGCAGTTCGCCGCCGAGCCGTGCGCCCGGATCGCTGAGCGACTGCGCCGAGGACAGCACGACGCGACCCGACCGCACGGTAACTGTGTCGGCAAGCAACCGCGCGAACAGCCGCGCCGGCGGCTCGGCCCAGAGCGCGTCCTTCACATAAGCGATCTCGGTCGGCCCCGACTGGACGGGAACGCGCGCGCTGGCGAGCGACTGCGGCACCTGCGGCACCGCGATCGTGATCGACTTGGCCGACGCCGAGCTCTGCGCCTGCCCCACGGGCACCGCGGTAGTCGCGGTCAGGGTGAGCAAGGCTGCCGGCGGCTTGGCGCCGAAGCTGATGCACGCGGCGAGCGGCAGCGCCGCCGCCAGGATGATGAGCGGAGTCTTCATCGTCACTTGCCCTCGTAGTCGGGGAGTTTCTGCTGCCCAATCAGCGAGCCCGCGCCCTGCTGATCGACCTTTTCGGCGACCGACGACAGCGCCTGCGACATTACGCGCAGATCGCGGACGAGCTGGCCCACCTCTGGAATCGTCTGCTTGCTGAACGCCTGGAGACCGGGCCGGGCATCGCTGATTGCCGCGTTGAGCGATTCGGCGCTCTGCTGCGCCGAACCGATCGCCTTGTTGAGATTGGCCATCGCCGGGCGGACATCGTCCGCGAGGACGCCGTTGGTGGTCGCCGCGAGCTGCCCGATCGACTGCGCCGCGTCGCCGGCCTGCTGGATCGCGACGCGAGTCTGAGCGAGCGTCGCCGCGATCTCGGGCCCGCGATCGGCGAGCGCGTCGGACAGGCGGTTGGTGTTTTCCAGGATTCCTGCGATCGAGGTCTGGTTGCGATCCGACAGCAATCCGGTCAGCCGCTCGGTGAGAGTCGACAGCCGCTCGAGCAGCTGCGGGGCCGAGTTGAGGATCGCTCCCAACCCGCCCTGCTTGGTCGGGATCACGGGGACGCCGTAGGGGCATTGGCTCTGCGGATTGACCTCGGGACAACCGATCGCTCCCGCGCCCTTGCGTGCGCCGTCAAGCGACACCTGGCTGACGCCGGTGAAACCGACGCCGGAGATCGTCGCTGTGGTGCCCTGGAGCACCGGGGTCTCGTCATTGACGTTGATGCGGACGCGGACGAACTGCGGATCGTTCTTCCACAACGCGATCTCCTTCACCTGCCCTGACGGCACCCCCGAAAAGGTGACTGCCGAGCCCTTGGCGAGGCCGTCGACCGATTGCTTGAAGAAGATGTCGTATTCCTTCTCGGACGCGCCGCCGAGCCGCGCGATCCACACCGTGAAGACGGCGAGCACCACCAGCAGGATCAGCACGACGGCGCCGACGAGGACGTGGTTCGAACGGGTTTCCATCAGTTGGCCTCAATCCTCGACGGCATGTCCCGCTCCGCCCTGTGCTGGTCCTGGGTCGCGACTGCGGCGCGGCCGCGGGGACCCTTGAAATATTCCTCGATCCACGGATGGTCGAGCGCAAGCAATTCGTCGATCGTGCCGACCGCAATCACCTTCTTGTCGGCGAGCACCGCAACGCGGTCGCAGATCGCATAAAGCGAATCGAGATCGTGCGTGATCAGGAACACCGTCAGCCCCAGTGTCTTCTGGAGCGACTTGGTGAGTTCGTCGAACGCGGCCGCACCGATCGGATCGAGCCCCGCGGTAGGCTCGTCGAGGAACAGCAGTTCGGGATCGAGCGCGAGCGAGCGTGCGAGCCCCGCACGCTTGCGCATGCCGCCCGAAAGCTCGGCGGGAAATTTTGGGCCGGCGTCGGCCGGGAGACCGGTCATCACCACTTTGTAGGCCGCAATCTCGTCGAGCAGCGCTTGGTCGAGCTCGGGATAGAATTCACGCAGCGGTACCTGAACGTTCTCGGCAACCGTCAGCGTCGAAAACAGCGCGCCGCCCTGGAACAGCACGCCCCAGCGCTTGCGGACGTCAATCGCGTCGGTTTCCTCGCGGTCCATCGTGTCTTCGCCGAACACCGTGATCGTGCCCGCATCGGGGCTCTGCAAGCCGATGATCGAGCGCATCAAGACCGATTTGCCGGTGCCGGACCCGCCGACCACGCCAAGGATCTCGCCCCGACGTACGTTGAGGTCGAGCCCTTCGTGAATCACCGATTCGCCGAAGCTGTTGCGCAGCCCTTTGACCGCAATGACGATTTCGTCCTTGTCGCGCGGCATCAATTCCACCCCAGCCAGGTGAAGAACACGGCGAAAAATGCGTCGAGCACGATAACGAGGAAGATCGCCTGGACCACCGCGGACGTGGTGCGAAGCCCGACCTGTTCGGCATCGCCCTCGACCTGCAGCCCCTGAAAACAACCCGCGACCGCGATGATAGCACCGAAGACCGGCGCCTTGATCAACCCGATATAGAGGTCCGTGATCGGCACGACTTCGCGAATCCGTTGGATAAAGGTGACCGGCGGTATGCCGAGTGTCACCCAGACCAGCAGCCCGCCGCCGATCAGCGAGATCAGCGACGCGTAGAAGCCGAGCAGCGGCATCATGACGATCGCGGCGATCGTGCGCGGCAACACCAGCGCCTCCATCGGCGACACGCCGATCGTGCGCATCGCGTCGATTTCCTCGGTCAGCTTCATCGTCCCGAGCTGTGCCGCAAAGGCAGATCCGGAACGGCCAGCGACCATGATCGCCGTCATCAGCACGCCCATTTCTCGTAACGTCAGCCGACCGACGAGATTGATCGTGAACACCTCGGCACCGAACTGGCGCAGCTGCACCGCGCCCTGTTGCGCGATCACCATCCCGATCAGGAAGCTCATCAGCCCGACGATGCCGAGCGCAGACACGCCAACCACCTCGAAGCGCTGAACGACCGCGTTGTAGCGGAACCGACGCGGGTGGCGGATGACGTTGCCGAACGCGATCACGGTCGCGCCCATGAAGCCGAGCAGGCCATAGAGCGTGCGGAACGCGATCGAGGTCGCATCGCCGATTTCGCCGAGCACGCGCTCGACCGCGCGGACCTTGCGCGGGCGCATCGCGACCGGCTGATCCGCGGCGACGACCTGGCTCATCAGGTGCATGCCGTCTTCGTCGAGGCCCTCGACCAGCGCCTTGTGGCGGGTAGCTAGCCGATGGACCAGCCATGCGCCAACGGTGTCGATCCGCTGAACGCCGCTGAGGTCGATCCGCGAAACCACGCCGTCGACACGATCCAGCCGGTCGGGCAACGAGCCGAGGCGCGAGAGCAGCAGATTGCCGGTAAAGCGGAGCGTGCCGCCATCGTCCTGCTCGAAATCGGCCATTGCGCTCATCGGGGGTCTCTTTGGGGGAAAGCGCGGCTTACGGCAAGGTGATTGCCGGAAACGCTAAGGTGAGCGGCCGGGCAAGGCTTCGTTCACGCCGAAGCACAAGACGCGAAGAAGATGTCGTCACGGGTCAGGCGTGTGGCGTGCGCCATCGCGCCATTGCGCGAACCGCTACTACTTCGCGTGTTCGCGCCTCCGCGTGAACCGAAAATGTTCGCGCTCCGGCGCAAGACCCGTCACGCCAGCACGTCCACGGTGTGGATCACCAGGCCGACCAGGCCGCCCACGATGGTGCCGTTGACCCGGATATACTGGAGATCGCGGCCGACCGCATTTTCGAGCCGCCGGGTGATCGTGTCCGCATCCCAGCCGCGGATGGTCTCCGAAACCAGCCTGACGATGCCGTCACCATAATCCGCCGCGGTGCCGACCACGGCGCGGCGAACGAAGCGGTTGATGGTGCGCGCAAGCCGCGCATCGTCGAGCAGGGTCTGGCCGAGCTGGCGCAGGATGTCGCCAAGCTTGCCCGCCATTGCCGCCTCCGGATCGCGCGCGATCGCCAGCAACGCCGTGCGCGCCTGCTCCCACAGGCCGTCGAGCCACCGCTGCATCGCCGGATTGTCGATCAGCTCGGCCTTCACGGCTTCGATCCGGTTCCTCGTCGCGAGATCAAATTGAAGATCCCAGGCGAGACGATCGAGCCCTTCTTCGGCCTTCATGCGCAGCGGATGCGCAGGGTTCGCCGCCATGTCGGCGAGCAGCTTGTCGAGACCCGCGATCAGCTTGTCGGCCAAGGTTTCGTCGAGCCCGGTCCAGCGCAACACCGAGCCAGCGCGTTCATGAACGATCGCGCGAACCAGATGGTCGTTTGTGGCGAGCGCGCCGGCGGCCCAGCGGATGCCGGCGTCGAGCAGCGGCTGGTGCCGGTTTTCGGCCATCGCCGCCTTCATCAACTGCCCGAGAATCGGCGACAGCTCGGTTTCGCGCAAGCGTGCGCCGATTCCGGACTTGACCATGCCGCCGAGGCGGGCAGGATCGAGGCCCTCGAGCACCTGCGCAACCAGCTTGGAGGCACCCTGGCGAAAACGGCCGCCCGCGCCTTCGGCGGGATCGGTTAGCCAATGCGCGATCGCACCGGCAACGTCGAGCCGGCGCATGCGTCGCGCGATCACCGGCGGCACGAGGAAATTATCCCGGAGGAACTGCGCCAGCGTGTCGCCGATACGATCCTTATTGCGCGGGACGATCGCGGTGTGGGGGATCGGAATGCCGAGGGGGTGGCGGAACAACGCAGTCACCGCGAACCAGTCGGCCAGCCCGCCGACCATCGCCGCTTCGCTGAACGCCTGCACGAAGCCCCAGGCGGGATGCCGGCCAGTCAGCGCCCGACTGGCGAAGAACACGCCGACCATGAGCAGCAGCAACCCGGTGGCAACGATGCGCATCCGCACCAGCGCCGCAGGAGGCGCTTCGTCGAGCGCGGATCGGCGGGCGGAGGACGTCATCGGCACGACAATCCCCGAGCGCGACGATGGTTCACACCGCCAACCTGCGCACCGCGCGATTGTGACCTATTCGGCAGGCTGAGTGCCGTCGTCGCCGTCCCGAAAGCCGAGCCGCGCAGCGGCCGGACCGAGCTGGGGCTTAACCGGTCCGGCGATACCGATGACGTCGCTCCCGTCGTC
>DATLME010000286.1:0-7186 GCA_035537395.1 Sphingomonas sp.
CACATCAATCGAGATCAACGGGACGTACTACCGGCTGCAGAAGCGGGAGAGCTTCGCCAAGTGGCGCGACGCAACGCCCGACGACTTCGTGTTCACGGTGAAAGGCTCGCGCTACGTCACCAACCGCAAGGTGCTGGCCGAGGCGGGTGAATCGATCGCCAAGTTCGTCGGGCAGGGCATCGTCGAGCTGGGCGACCGGCTCGGGCCGATCCTGTGGCAGTTCGCGCCGACCAAGGCGTTCGACCCGGACGACATGCGCGCGTTCCTGGCGTTGCTCCCCGCCGATCATGCCGGGGTCGCGTTGCGCCACGCGGTTCATGTCCGTCACGCCAGCTTCCAGGCTCCCGAGTTCGTCGCGATGGCTCGTGCCGCAGGCGTCGCGATCGTCTTTGCGGACGCTGTCGCCCATCCTGCGATCGCCGACGTAACCGCCGACTTCGTCTATGCGCGGCTCGAAGCCGGAGTCGAGGAAGAGCCGGCAGGCTATTCGCCCGCTGCGCTCGATCGCTGGGCCGAGGCGGCGCGGGTGTGGGCGGCGGGCGGTGCACCGGCCGGACTGCCCTATGTCGATGCTGCGTCGGTCGCGGCGACGCCGCGCGAGACCTTCGTGTTCTTCATCAACGGCGCCAAGGTTCGCGCGCCGCATGGCGCAATGGCGCTGATCGACCGCGTCGGACGCTGAGTTCGCAAGGCGTGCCTCGCCCTTTTCGGCGCGACGGTGCGGCTAGAGCCCGGTGGTGACCGGCGCGGCGGAGGGTTGCGCGCCCTGGCCGAGGATCGCGGCGCTTTCGACCCGATCGAGCGCGTCGCGCGCGCTGATGTACCGGCCGGCGGCGGCGGTCCAGTTCGCGGCGTCACCAGCGCCGGGCAGCCGGGCGACCTCCGCGCGCGCGGCCTCGACCTGCCCGCCGTCGAGCAGCCGCTTGGCGCGCGCGAGGCGATCGGCGGGGAGCGGCGACGGGGTGCCGGCCTTGCGCAGGACCACCAGGGTGCCGAGTTCGCGGCGGAGCGCGCGCCACCAGCTATCGTCGCTGACGGTGGCGATGTTCGGCGCCACCGCGTCGAGCCCCTGCCGCAGCGCTTCGAGCGTCAACGGCTGGCGCGCGGCTTCGATGATCGTCGCGACCGCGGCGGGCTGCGCAGTGCCGAAGCGGGTCCGCAGCTGTTCCTCGAGATAGCCGAGCCCGAGCCCGCGATCGAGCGCGCGCCGGGCCGCGAAGGCGACCAGCAAACCTTCCGCGCGGGTGGCCTGGCCTGCGGCTGCCGACGCATCGCTGGTGACCACCGCGGTACGCGTTTCCAGCGCGGTGAGTTGCCCTGCGAGTGCGGCTTCGCGGGTGGCCAGCGTGGCGGCGTCGGCAGTGACGCTGGGATTACCGTTGGCGTCGAGCGGGTTGGCGGGGAGATATTCGCCCCCTGTCGCGGCGCGCGCCGGGGCTGCGGGCGCGACTTCGGCGCCGAACGAGGCAAACCAGGGGAGGTGCCGGACCGCATAGCCGGCCAGCAATAGTCCCGCGGCGAAAGCGAGCGCGACCAGCGCTACGATCAGGCCAATACGGGGGCTGCGCGTACGCAGCGGATCGATCGGCGCATAGTCGGTCATGCGGTCTTATCCCCGCGCGGTGCGTGCGGGTCAATCGCGACGGCGATCAGCGCCGCGTCGGTTGGCCGTGCCGCGATTGCGACGTGCTGCCAGCCGTCTCCCGCGGCGGCGGCCACCGCCGGGCTGAGGGCGGCCAGGCGGACGGCCGCGCGGTCCACCCCGTCACGGTCGACCAGCGCGGCGACCCGTGCAGCCGCGCGTGCCGAGTGGAGCAGGACGGTGGCGCCTGCAAAGCGCCGCGCGGTACCGTCGGCGATCGGCAGCGTATCGTTCGCATAGACGGTGACGGCGTGGGTGCCGGCATGGATCCGGTCGCGCCCGGCAAGGTGGAGCAGCCGCGTCCAGCCTGCTGCCGTCGCGCGGTCGATCGCAGCCCCGACATCGCCGTCGCCGGTGATCGCGACCGCGAAGCCCGCATCGGTGGCGGCGCGCGCCGTCGCGGCGCCGACCGCGACCACCGGCAGATCGCGCAACGACGCCAGCGCGCTGCCGCCGTGGCGGATCGCGTTCGCGCTGGTCAGCAGCAGTGCATCGTATCGGTCCCGCGGCGGCGCGGTCCAGTCTACGGGCCTGACCGCGAACAACGGCATCGTTGCACCCTCGATCCCCGCCGCCGCCAGCCGCGCAAGCGTGCGCTCGTCGCCGGGCGGGGGCCGGACGACGATCACGGTCACGCCGCGAACAGGCGCCGGACTATGTCGGGTGCGCGCGTAAGCAGGTCATCCGCCAGCGCGACGCCGAGATCCTCGCCGGCCGCGCCTTCGATCGCGCCGGTGACGAACGCCGAGCCGTCTTCCGCGATCAGTTCGGCGCGCATCGACAGCGTCTCGCCTGCGAGTGCGGCGAGCGCCGCCATCGGCGAATGGCAATCCGCCTTCAGCGCCGCGAGCAGCGCGCGCTCGGTGTTGACGCACAGGCTGGTCGCACGGTCGTCGATTGCGGCGACGAGCACCGCGGCGATCTCGTCGTCGAGCCGCACCTCGATGCCGACCGCCCCCTGCGCGGGGGCGGGGAGCATCGCGTCGGTCGCGATCGCGACGCCGATCTCGTCGCGGCCGAGCCGGTCGAGTCCCGCCGCGGCCAGCAGCGTCGCGTCGACCTCGCCCGCCGCGAGCTTGGCGAGGCGGGTGTCGACATTGCCGCGGAAGGTGACCACCGACAGGTCGGGCCGCGCGCGCAGCAATTGCGCGCGACGCCGCGGCGAACTGGTGCCGATCACCGCGCCGTGGCGCAGCGCCTCGATCGAATCGGCGCCGATCAGCCGGTCGCGGACGTCGGCGCGGGGCAGCATGGCAGCGATCGCGATCGCCGTTGGGCGGACCGTCTCGACATCCTTCATGGAATGGACGCAGGCGTCGATCTCGCCGGCGAGGAGCGCGCGATCGAGCTCCTTGGTCCAAAGCGCCTTGCCGCCGATCTCGGCAAGCGGGCGATCCTGGACGCGGTCGCCGGTGGTGCGGATGACGACCGTCTCGACCTCCTCGGCGAGCCAGCCGTGTGCGGCGCAGAGCGCGTCGCGCACCATCGCCGCCTGGGTGAGCGCCAGCGGCGAGCCGCGCGTGCCGAGCCTGAACCGGATCATCGTGCCGTCATGCCCGCCGGACTGGCTTTCGACAAGCCGCGGGTGAGGCGCTAGACGGGCGCGATGATCGTCCTCGGCCTAGAATCCTCCTGCGACGAGACCGCCGCCGCGCTCGTCACGCTCGATCGCCAGGTGCTCGCGCACCGGCTTGCGGGGCAGGAGGCGGCGCATGCGCCGTTCGGCGGGGTGGTGCCCGAAATCGCGGCGCGGGCGCATGTCGAGGCGCTCGAGCCGCTGATCGAAGCCGCGCTCGCGGATGCGGGAATGACGCTCGCGCAGGTCGACGCGGTTGCCGCGACCGCGGGGCCGGGGCTGATTGGCGGGGTGATGGTCGGGCTCGTCACCGGCAAGGCGCTCGCGCATGCCGCGAACAAGCCGCTGATCGCGGTCAACCATCTCGAGGGCCATGCGCTGAGCCCGCGGCTGGCCGATCCCGATCTCGACTTTCCTTACCTGTTGCTGCTGGTGTCGGGCGGCCATTGCCAGCTGCTGCTGGTCGAGGGGGTCGCGCGCTATCGCCGGCTCGCGACGACGATCGACGATGCGGTCGGCGAGGCGTTCGACAAGACCGCCAAGCTGCTCGGGCTCGGCTTTCCCGGCGGACCCGCGGTCGAGCGCGCGGCAGCGCTGGGCGATCCGCGCGCGGTACCGCTGCCGCGCCCGCTGAAGGGATCGGCCGAGCCGCATTTCTCGTTCGCCGGGCTGAAGAGCGCGGTGGCGCGCGCCGTCGGCCAGCATTCGCCCGAGGACCTTGCCGCTTCGTTCCAGGCCGCGGTGGTCGATTGCCTGGTCGACCGGACCCGGCGCGCGCTGGCTGGGGTAGAGGCGACCGCGCTGGTGGTTGCGGGCGGGGTGGCGGCGAACGGCGCGGTGCGCAGCGCGATGCAGGCGCTCGCGGCGGCGCACGGCCTGCGCTTCGTCGCGCCGCCGCTGTGGTTGTGCACGGACAATGCGGCGATGATCGCCTGGGCGGGCGCCGAGCGGTTCGCGCTCGGGCTCACCGATCCGCTCGACGTGCCCGCGCGCGCGCGCTGGCCACTCGATCCGACCGCCGAAGCGGTGCGCGGTGCCGGGGTGAAGGCATGAAGATCGGGGTGATCGGCGGCGGCGCGTGGGGCACCGCGCTGGCGCAGGTGGCGGCGCACGGCGCCCGCGACGTCACATTATGGGCGCGCGAGCCCGAGGTGGTCGAGGACATCAACCTTCGTCACGAGAATCGCGGCTTCCTGGCGGGGATCGCATTGTCGCCGACGATCCGCGCTACCGCCGCGCTGGCCGATCTGGCGGGCTGCGACGCGATCCTCGTCGTCGCGCCCGCGCAGCATGTCCGCCGGGTGCTTGCCGAGGTGGCGATCGGCACCACCACGCTGGTGCTGTGCGCGAAGGGGATCGAGGCGGGGACGCGGCTGCTGGTCGGCGAGGTCGCGCGGCAGGTTCATCCGCAGGCGCCGGTCGCGGTGCTCTCGGGGCCGACCTTCGCGCATGAGGTCGCGGCCGGGTTGCCGACCGCGGTGACGCTGGCGGCCAGCGACGCCGAACTGCGGCGGCGCTTGTCCGATCGGCTCGCCGCACCGCATTTCCGACCCTATGCCAGCGCGGACGTGATCGGCGCCGAGATCGGCGGCGCGGTCAAGAACGTGCTGGCGATCGCGTGCGGCGTGGTCGACGGCGCCGGGCTCGGGCAGAATGCGCGCGCGGCGCTGATCGCGCGGGGCTTTGCCGAGATGACCCGGTTCGGGCTGGCGCGGGGCGCGCGCGCCGAGACGCTGGCGGGGTTGTCGGGGCTGGGCGACCTGGTGCTGACCTGTTCGTCGACCAGTTCGCGCAACTTCTCGCTGGGGGTCGGGCTCGGCCGCGGCACCGACGCAGCGACATTGCTGGCGGATCGCCGCACCGTCGCCGAGGGCGCGTTCACCGCCCCGGTTCTGGCGGAGGCCGCACGCGACTCGGGGGTCGACATGCCCGTCACCGATGCGGTCTGCCGGCTGCTCGCGGGGTCTCCGGTCGCCGATGTGATCGGCGATCTGCTCGCCAGGCCGCTTCGCGCGGAAGGCTAACCGCGAGTTGCTCGCCGGATAGTTGCGCGGGGTCGAACCGTCAGAAGTCGATCGCGATGCCTTTGAGTTCCCAGTCGCCATAGCGCACCGGATCGCGACCGAGCGGATCGACCGCCGGACGCGGCTTGTCTTCGGGTTGCGGTACCGGCGTGTTCTTCGTCAGATAGGCCGGTGGCTTTACGTGGTCTGGACGCTGTCCCATGCCGCCGATGTAGGATGCCGCGCGCGGATTGCCACCGGCGAAATCCCGCGGCGCGCCGGCGCCGCGGGCGTGTCGATCAGCCGAACGTCACCGCCGTCGTGCGCCGGCGATACCGCAGCGAGGCCCCGATCAGGCCGAAGCCCGCGAGCATCAAGGCCCATGACGCAGGCTCCGGAATGACGGCGGCGGGCAAGATCGTGCCTGGGCCGTCGATGGTCAGGCGGAAAGCGCCCGCAACCCCGTTCTCGAATGCGCTGACCACGGCGAAATAGGACACCCCGGAGGTCAGCGTCGCGATGATCTGCGCATCGACGTCCGCGCCGAGATCGTCGTTCGCGGCGACGATGTTGGCGAGGGCATCGGCCGGATTGAACGCGTTGGCATAAAGCGAAAGAAAGCTGTCGAACGATGAGTCCACGGTCAGCGAGTAGGAGCCGGTGCTGCCGACGCTGAACCCGAAGACGCTGTAATTGACAGCCGTGCCGACGGCGGAAAGATCGGTCGGCGGCGTTCCCGCCAAGGTCCGGCCGAACACCGGCCCGCCCACCGTAGTACCGTTGACGACAAGCGTCGCGGCCGATGCAGGGGCTGCAATCAAGACGGCAGCAGACAGCGCCAGACAGGCTAAATGCTTCATAACAAAGGTCCCCTTCCGGATCCGCCTCATTAACGAATCATTAACTACGATGCTGGCCCAGGTTATGGTTACGGTCAAGAAACGTCCGTCCCGCTTAGGGACTTGCGGGATGGCGACCGCTCGCGTTTGCACTTCGTGCTCGGGAAGGCCACATCGCGGCGGATGACGATTTCCCACAACCGCGACGATCACTGATGGCGAAACCTCCCGAGCCGCTCGGTACCGGGTCGAGACGCGCCGCGATGCGCCTGCTCGACGCTGTCCTGCGCCGCGGCGAACCGCTCGAACAGGCGTTGACCGCCGCGACCCGTGGCATCCACGGACCCGACCGCGGACTGGCGCATGCCATTGCCGCAGAGGTGCTGCGGCGGTTGCCCGATCTGGACGCGCTGATCGATTCGGTTACCGAGCGTCCGCTACCCGACGACGCCAAGGCGCGAACCGCGCTGCGGATCGCACTGGTTCAGACGCTGGTTCTCGGCACCCCGCCGCACGCCGCGATCTCGACGGTGCTGCCGCTGGTCGACGGCGGCCCGCGCAAGCTCGTCCACGGCGTGTTCGGCACGGTGATGCGCAGTGGCGTGCTGCTTCCTGAACTGCCGTCGCTTCCGGCGCCGGTGGAGCTGCGTTGGGACGCTGCCTGGGGCGAGGCGGTGGTCGATGCCGCGGCGCGCGCGATTGCGGCGCCGCCGCTGCTCGACATCACGCTCGCCGACCCCGCGGCCACCGACGCCTGGCGCGAGACGCTGGGCGGGATCAGCCTGGCGCCGGGCCATCTGCGGGTCGCGGAACATGGCCCGGTGCCCGAGATGCCGGGGTTCGCCGAAGGCGCCTGGTGGGTGCAGGACATCGCCGCATCAATCCCGGCACGCCTGCTCGGTCCGGGCGGGGGCGACGTCCTCGATCTCTGCGCAGCGCCCGGCGGAAAGACGCTCCAGCTCGCCGCCGCCGGGTGGCGCGTTGCCGCGGTCGACGCCTCGCCCCAGCGGATCAAGCGCCTGCGCGAAAACCTGTTCCGCGCCCGGCAGAAGGCCGAAGTGATCGTCGCGGACGTTCGCCGCTGGACTCCCGCCGAGCCAGTCGATGCGGTGCTGCTCGATGCGCC
>DATLME010000287.1:0-5083 GCA_035537395.1 Sphingomonas sp.
AAAAAGGGCGACCCCGCAGGGCCGCCCTCTCTCGCCTACGATCCCCGGCCGAAGCCGGAAACCGAGCAGATTACTTGAGCTCGACGGTCGCGCCGGCTGCTTCCAGCTGCGCCTTGACCTTCTCGGCCTCTTCCTTGTTGACGCCTTCCTTGACGGCCTTGGGAGCCGACTCGACGAGCGTCTTGGCTTCGGTCAGGCCGAGACCGGTGAGGGCGCGGACTTCCTTGATGACGTTGATCTTCTTGCCACCGTCGCCGGTCAGGATCACGTCGAACTCGGTCTTCTCTTCGGCTGCGGGGGCTGCGTCGCCGCCGCCGCCTGCGGGGGCTGCGACTGCTGCTGCGGCCGAAACGCCCCACTTCTCTTCGAGCATCTTCGACAGCTCGGCGGCTTCGAGGACGGTCAGTTCGCTCAGCTGGTCAACCAGCGTGTTCAGGTCTGCCATGTGTATTCTCCGTAAGCGGGGCGGTGCCCCGTCGATGTCAGTTCGAAATCAAATCGCCTGAAATGTTCAGGCAGCTTCCTTCTCGGCATACGCCGCGAGGACGCGCGCGAGCTGTGCCGCGGGTGCCTGGGCGATGGTCGCGATCTTCGTGGCGGGTGCCACGATGAGACCGACGATCTTCGCGCGCAGTTCATCCAGCGACGGCAGCGTGGCGAGCGCCTGCACGCCGGCGACGTCGAGAGTGGTCGCACCCATCGCTCCACCCACGATTTCGAACTTGTCGTTCGTCTTCGCGAAATCGACCGCTACCTTGGCAGCGGCGACCGGGTCGATCGAGGTGGCAAGGCCTACCGGCCCGGTCAGCATGTCGCCGATCGAGAGATAGTCGGTGCCGTCGAGTGCGATCTTGGCAAGCTTGTTCTTCGAGACCTTGTAGGTCGCGCCGGCGTCGCGCATCTTTCCACGCAGCACAGTGGACTGTGCGACGGTGAGGCCGTTGTTGCGGGTGACGACCACCACGCCGACTTCGGAAAAGGTGCGGTTCAGTTCGGCAACGAACTCGGTCTTCTGAGCACGATCCATGCCATTCTCCACGTGTCGGGAACGATCGCATGCGATCGTTCCGGTTACAGACCGGTGGCACGGCAAACCCCGCCACCGGGATTGTCCATCGATGGGGAAGGCACGCACCCCGAACGGAGTGGCAGGCCGGGCACGCTGGGCGTGCGCGGCAAGAAAGCTGTCCCCGTCTCGGTGGGAAATTAAGACCGGCCTATCCCGGTCACCCACTGTCTCGGACGGAAAGCCCGGCGAACCGGGCGAGCGCGGGCCTTTAACCGGATGCGCCGCCAAGTCAAGCGATGCGCCTCTGCAGAGGGAGGGAGGGGCCGCCTCATGGATGCGGTCGTGCCGGCCTCGTTCCGGCATTTACCGGTTCGCAGGCGCCGGCGATACCTAAGTCGCGGTGCCGAATACCTGCGGCCAAATACCCCGCTTTTTTGCCAGCGCCCCGGTGAAGTCCGCGCCGGAGATCTTTCACTGAGTCCTCAAACTGTCTCGCGCATGCAATCGGCGTGTCGCATTTGAAACCCAAGACGCCCCGGACGACATTTGGGGGACACGACATGCACCAGCTCACCACCACGATCGGCTATGACGATGGCGACATCGACACCAACCCGTCGACCAACCCGCATCTGAACGACCTCGTCGCGGCACGCTATTCGCGGCGCCAGACGCTGATGGGCGGCCTTACCGCGATGACGACGGCGGTGTTCGGCTCGATGGTGCTCGCGGGCTGCGGCGACGACGATTCCGCGAAGGCGGTGACGGTGTCGGCAGGCAGCAACCTCGCGACCACCGCCGGCAAGCTCGTCACCCTCGCCGGATCGGTCACCAGCGGCACCGCAACCGGCAGCAGCTGGAAGCAGACCGGCGGGCCGAGCGTGACGCTGGCGAACGCGAACACCGCGAGCGCGAGCTTCACCGCGCCCGGCGTGACCGCCGCGACCACGCTCGCCTTCGAATTCAGCAGCGTCAGCACCGACGGCCTGACCTCGGTCGCCTCGACCAGCGTCACCGTCTCGCCCGCCACGCTCGATTTCGTGGCGGTGCCCAAGAGCCTTGCCGATACCGTCGCGGTCCCTGCCGGATACACGGTCAGCGTGCTCTATCGCCTCGGCGATCCGCTCACCGCCGCCACGCCGGCCTATGCCAATAACGGCAGCGACACGGACTTCGCCAACCGCGCGGGCGACTCGCACGACGGCATGAATTATTTCGGTCTCGCCGCGACCGGCAACACGCCCGATCCGACCAACAACAGCCGCGGCCTGCTGGTGATGAACCACGAGGCGATCGTCGAGCAGTATCTGCACGCGAACGGCGCGACCTTCCCCAACGGCGTCCGCCCGACGGCCGAGGTCATCAAGGAAATCGAGGCGCACGGCGTGAGCGTCGTCGAGGTCGTTCGGGGCGCCTCGGGCTGGTCCTATGTCCAGGCGGGCGCGCTCAACCGTCGCATCACGCCCTTCTCCGACATGAGCTTCTCCGGCCCGGTCCGCGGCAACGCCCTGCTGTTCACCGCCTTCTCGCCGACCGGCGTCGCGGGCCGCGGCACCGTCAACAACTGCGCCAACGGCTATATGCCCTGGAACACCTATCTCACCTGCGAGGAGAATTGGGCGGGCTATTTCCGCCGCGACGCCGGCGACAATGCGCGCCGCACCACGGCGCTCGGTGCCCGCGCGGTCACCGCGTTCACCCGCTACGGCATCAACACGAGCACCGGCGACACGCTGCGCCGCGGCAACCATGACTGGGCGACCGCCGCCGCGGGCGACGCGCGGATCGCCAAGTTCAACGCCAGCGTCGACGCCACCAAGCCCGCGAACGGCACCGGCGATTTCCGCAACGAGCCGAACCAATATGGCTGGGTGGTCGAGATCGACCCGTTCGACGCCACCTCCACCCCGCGCAAGCGTACCGCGCTCGGCCGGATGAACCATGAGGGCTGCTGGATCGGCCGCACCGTCGCCGGGGTCCGTCCCGCCTTCTACATGGGCGACGACGCGCAGAACGAATATATCTACAAGTTCGTCTCGACCGCGGCCTGGGCCGCCGCCGATGCCGGCTCGGCCAACCGCCTGGCGATCGGCGACAAATATCTCGACAGCGGCACGCTTTACGTCGCGCGCTTCAACGCCGACGGCTCGGGCGTGTGGCTGCCGCTGGTCTTCGGCCAGGGCGGGCTCACCGCCTCCAATCCGACCTATGCCTTTGCCGACCAGGCCGACGTCCTCACCCATGCGCGCATCGCCGGCGACGTGCTCGGCGCGACGCCGATGGACCGTCCGGAATGGACCGCGGTCAACCCCGTGACCGGCGAGATGTACTGCACCCTCACCAACAACGCGCAGCGCACCCCCGCCAACACCAATCCGTCCAACCCGCGCGCCTATACCGATCCCAAGGTCGATGGCCGCAGTGCCGGCACGGGCAACGTCAACGGCCACGTCATCCGCCTGCGCGAAACCGGCGACACCACCGAGGCGACCGCCTTCACCTGGGACATCTACGCCTTCGGTGCGGGCAGCGACCTCGATGCGACCAACATCAACCTGTCCGCGCTCGATGCCACCAACGACTTCTCGTCGCCGGACGGCCTCTGGTTCGCGCGCGCCAGCAACGCCAGCGGGCAGGGCACGCCGCTGCTCTGGCTGCAGACCGACGACGGCGCGTATACCGACGTCACCAACTGCATGATGCTGGTCGGCATTCCGGGCAGCGTCGGCGACGGCGCGACCCGCAACGTCACCAGCACGCTCGGCGGCGCGACCGGGACCCAGGCGACCCGCATCGGCAAGGCGCCGGGCACCGCGCTCAAGCGCTTCCTGGTCGGCCCGAAGGGGTCGGAGATCACCGGGATCGACTCCACGCCCGACGGCCGCACGCTGTTCGTCAACATCCAGCACCCGGGCGAGGGCGGCACCGCGACCAACCTGATCAGCAACTGGCCCGCCAACCAGGGCGGCACCGCTGCCGCCGGCTCGCGCCCGCGCTCGGCGACGATCGTGATCACCAAGACCGACGGCGGCGTGGTGGGGGTTTAATCACCCCCAACCGTCATCCCGGCGAATGCCGGGACCCAGAGTACCACGCGCACCGCTTGCAACCCTAGGTCCCGGCCTCCGCCGCGATGACGGCAGAGGAATGCGCAACGATACGCTCATCCGTCACCCGGACTTGTTCCGGGGTCCACCCCGCCGCACGCCGGTCGGCCGAGGGGAGCCACCTGCACGGGCGCACGGTGGATCCCGGAACACGTCCGGGAAGACGGGCAGTCAGGAACCGACAGGAACCGACCGGCCACACACCCAAAACAAAGGGGCCGGGAGATCGCTCTCCCGGCCCCTTGCCGTTCCTGCCAAGATCCGGAAGGCTTACGCCCCGACGACCTCGGCGGTATCGATCTTGATCCCGGCGCCCATCGTCGAGCTCACCGCGATCTTGCGGACATACTTGCCCTTCGCGCCCGACGGCTTGGCCTTCACCACCGCGTCGACCAGCGCGTCGAAGTTGCGGCGCAGGTCTTCCTGCGGGAACGATGCCTTGCCGATCCCCGAATGGATGATCCCGGCCTTCTCGACGCGATACTCGACCTGGCCGCCCTTGGCCGCCTTCACCGCTTCGGCGACGTTCATCGTCACGGTGCCGAGCTTCGGGTTCGGCATCAGGCCCTTCGGACCCAGCACCTTGCCGAGGCGACCGACGACGCCCATCATGTCCGGGGTCGCGATGCAGCGGTCGAAATCGATCGTACCGCCCTGGATCGTCTCCATCAGGTCCTCCGCACCAACCACGTCGGCACCGGCGGCGAGCGCCTCCTCGGCCTTCGCACCGCGCGCGAACACGCCGACGCGCACCGTCTTGCCGGTACCCGCGGGGAGCGTGACCACGCCACGGACCATCTGGTCGGCGTGACGCGGATCGACGCCGAGGTTCAGCGCGACCTCGATCGTCTCGTCGAACTTCGACGTCGCGCCCGAGCGTGCCAGCGCCAGCGCTTCATCGATCGGGTGCAGCTTCTCGCGATCGACCGTGATCGTCTTCTGCTTCTTGCTCAGCTTGGCCATGATC
>DATLME010000288.1:0-5936 GCA_035537395.1 Sphingomonas sp.
ACTCGCCATAGGCCGAGCCCATGATCTCGGGCCCGTTGATCAGGAAGAACTGCGCGTCGGACTCGTTCGCCACCGCGCGTGCCAGCCGGGTCTTGCCGGTGCCGGGCGGTCCGTGGAGCAACACCCCCTTGGGCGGATCGACGCCGAGCCGCTGGAACAGCTCGGGATACCGCAGTGGCAGTTCGACCATCTCGCGCAGCTGGTCGATCGTCGACGCCATGCCGCCGATATCGTCATAGGTGACATCGGCGCGGCGGGCGGCCGCGGGCTCCTCATATTCGGAGCGCAGCTCGATCTCGGTATTCTCGTCGATATGGACGATGCCCTTGGGGCTCGCCGCGATCACCGCGAGACGGATCTCCTGAAGCGCATAGGCGGGCGCGTTCATATATTGCTGGACGCCCGGCGGCATGTTGCCGACCCGCTGGTGCCCCGCGGTCGCGACGATGTCGCCCTGGCAGAAAGGCCGTCCGAGAAAGGTGCGCTTGAGCGCGTTGGCCGAGCCCTGAAGCCGCAGGTTCTGCTGCGCGGGCGCGAACACCACGCGAGCGGCGGGCTTCGACTCGGCCTTGCGCACCTCGACGAAATCTCCCGAACCCACCCCGGCATTGGCGCGCTGGAGCCCGTCGATGCGGAGCACGTCCAGCCCCTCGTCCTCGGGATAGGGGCCGACCGCACGCGCGGGCGTGGATTGCTTGCCGAGGATCTCGATGACGTCGCCCTCGCCGACGCCGAGCGAAGCCATCAGCGCGCGGGGCAGGTGGGCCAGCCCGCGGCCGCTATCCTCCGGGCGGCTGTTCGCCACCTGGATCTTGCGCGTCGGTGCTTCGCTGTCGGCCATGCTGCTCATCCTCGTCGCCCCTCGAAGCGCGCGAGATAGGAACGGGGTTCCTGCGATGCGAGCCGGACCATCGTTCGCAGGCAAGAAAAAAGGGCCGGCCAATGAAGGCCGACCCGTGAAAGTTTTAGGAGAGGATGCCTGAAAGGCCCGATCTTTGTGCGTCGCGGCATCCTATGTTGCAAGTGCGTAGTGTTTCGCTACGATTGCACCACATGCATTCGCCGGCAGCGTCCGGCGGGGCTGGACGGGAGAACGCGATGCGCAGACTGCCACCGCTCGGCGCGATCGAAGCGTTCGTCCAGGTCGCACGGCTCGGCTCGGTGAAAGCCGCTGCCGAGGAGCTCGCGCTGTCAGCCCCGGCGCTCAGCCGCCGCGTCCAGTCGCTCGAACGCTTCATCGGCAAGCCGCTGTTCGCACGTCGTCATCAGGCGATGGTGCTCAATGCGGACGGCGATCGCCTGCTGGCGCAGATCGCGCCGGTCCTCGATTCGCTGTCGGACGCGGTCGAGGCAATGACCAGCGGCACCGAAGTGCTGCGGCTGCGGCTCGGCATCCTGCCGCTGTTCGCGTCGCAGCGGCTATTTCCGCGACTGGGCGAGTTGCGCGCGGCGCATCCCGAACTCCATCTCGACATCGATACCGCCGGGCATGGCGTCGCGCGACTCGGTGACGGGCTCGACGCGGTGATCGCGCTCGCACGCGAGATCGATCCGACGCTCTATGCCAAGCGGCTCGATCGCAATTCGGTCTATGTGATCGGCGCCAAGTCGCTGGTCGAGGGGCCGAACGCGGTGACCCGCCCCGAACAGCTCGCGCAGCTCACCGCGCTGGTTCACCGCGACATGCCCGATACCTTCACCGCGTGGCGCCAGTCCGCGGGCCTCGCCGATCTCGAGCCGCTCGCGGTCGATCATTTCGATTCGGGGCCGTTGATGCTGGAGGCAGCTGCGCAGGGGCTGGGCATCGCGTTCATGCACGCCAGCCATTTCCAGGACGCGCACGACCCGCGGCTCGCCCGGCTGTTCGATATCGCGGTGGAAAGCCCGTACAGCTACTGGTTCGTCTGCCGCCCCCGCGCGCTACAGCAGAAGCCGGTCAAGATGTTCCACGACTGGCTGATCGCGACGCTGGGCGACGAGGGGTAGGCGGCTGACGGCATACGTCACCCCGGGCTCGTCCCGGGGTCCACGGTGCGGCTGACCAACCCTGTCGATCGTGCGGCACCGTGGACCCCGGAACAAGTCCGGGGTGACGGGGAATAGCTGTACCTAGCTCGCCCGCATCGACACGATCTTGCCGGGTTCGCGGGGCGGTTCGCCCTTGGGGAGCGCGTCGATCAGGTCCATGCCGTCGGTCACCTGCCCCCACACGGTATATTGTCCGTCGAGGAACTTGGCGTTGTCGAACACGATGAAGAACTGGCTGTTCGCCGAGTTGGGATCGTTGGTCCGCGCCATCGAACACACCCCGCGGACGTGCGGCTCCTTGGAAAATTCCTGCTTCAGGTTGGGCTTGTCGGAGCCCGACGTGCCCGTGCCGGTAGGATCGCCGCCCTGCGCCATGAAGCCGGGAATGACGCGGTGGAACACCACGCCGTCGTAGAAGCCGTCATTCGCCAGTTCCGCGATCCGTGCGACATGCTCGGGGGCGAGATCGGGGCGCAGCTTGATCGTCACGTCGCCATCGGCGAGCGTCATCGTGAGCGTTTCGAACGTGTTGGCCATGGATAGCATCCTTCTTGGTGTGGCGGGCAGATAGGGATGGTCTAGCCCGCTGGCAAATCGCGTTGCACCGCGGTAGGGCTCGCCGACGCATCGACACGAGGGAGCGGCGATGAGCGACACCGAGCTTCCCGACATCACCGAAGCCGAAACCGACAGCCAGCTCGATCGCGACGATCGGTTGCGCCCGGAATATGTCCGTGCGGTGCTCGATGCGGTCGAGGCGGGCGATCCCGAGGGCGCGCGCGCGCTGGTCGAGCCGCTCCACCCCGCCGATATCGCCGACCTGTTCGAGCTGACTCCGCGCGAGGATCGGGCCGCGCTCGCGCATGCGGTCACCGACCTGCTCGACGGCGACGTCTTCGCCGAGATGAACGACTGGGTTCGCGAGGACCTGATCGATGCGCTCGAACCACATGAGGTCGCCGATCTCGCTTCCGAACTCGATACCGACGATGCGGTCGCGATCATCGAGGACATGGAGCCCGACGAGCAGCGCCAGGTGCTGCGCGCGATGGACGCCGACGATCGCGCCGCGATCGAGGAAGCGCTCTCCTACCCCGAGGAATCCGCGGGCCGGCTGATGCAGCGCGAGCTGATCGCGGTGCCCGAACATTGGACCGTCGGCGACTCGATCGACTATCTGCGCGGCCATGAGGAGCTGACCACCGACTTCTGGGAGATCTTCGTCGTCGACCCCGCGCACAAGCCGGTCGGCACCTGCCAATTGTCGTGGATGCTGCGGACCCCGAGGGGGATCGCGATCGCCGACGTCATGAAACGCGAGCAGACGCTGATCCCGGTCGACATGGACCAGGAGGAAGTCGCGCTCCGCTTCCAGAAATACGCGCTGATCTCCGCGGCGGTGACCGACAATGGCGGCCGGCTGGTGGGCATGATCACGGTCGACGACATCGTCCACATCATCCAGGAGGAAGCCGGCGAGGACGCGCTGCTGCTGTCGGGCGCGGGCGACGGCGACATCAACGAATCGGTGCGCGAAAGCTACAAGGCACGGGTGCGCTGGCTGATCGCCAACCTCTTCACCGCGCTGCTGGCATCGTTCATCATTTCGCGGTTCGAGGACACGATCACGCGGATGGTCGCACTCGCAACGCTGATGCCGATCGTCGCCGGGGTCGGCGGGAATGCGGGTACGCAGACGCTCGCGGTCACGGTGCGCGCGCTCGCCACCAACCAGCTCACCCAGTCGAACACGGCTCGCGCGGTGTTCCGCGAGATCCGGGTGGCCTTGCTCAACGGCGTCACCATCGCGGTGATCATCGGGCTCGGGGTCGGCTTCATCTTCGCCAATCCGATCCTCGGCGTCGTGATCGCAACCGCGATGATGGCCAATATCGTGATCGCGGGGCTCGCGGGCGTGCTGGTGCCGGTCGTGCTCGAACGGCTCCACGCCGATCCAGCAGTCGCCTCGTCGGTGTTCGTGACGATGACGACCGATTCGATGGGGTTCCTGGCGTTTCTCGGGCTCGCTACCGCCGCCGGGCTCTAGGCCGAGTTGACCGCAGGTCGTGCGCGCCCATATCGGCCGCGTGCCGCTTCATCTCACCAAGGTCGCGTTCGGCGCGGCGAGCCTCGACATCCTCGGCGATCGGCTGCGCGCGCGTGCCGCCGACGGACCGTTGTTCCTGACGACGCGCTATCTCCCCAAGCGGCACGAGGAAGTGGCGGGGCAGGGCTCGCTGTTCTGGATCATCAAGCACCAGCTTGTCGCACGATCGCCGATCCTGCATTTCGGCGAGGCCGAGAACGGCCGCGTCGCGATCCATATCGAGGCGGATCTGGTGCTCGTCCAGGCGCGTCCCAAGCGGGCGCACCAGGGCTGGCGCTATCTCGAACATGCCGACGCCCCGATCGATCTCGGCGGCGATTCGACCGGCGTCGCGGAGATGCCTAGCGCGCTGATCGGCAAGCTCGCCGAACTCGCGCTGATCTGACGTATCGCTCCGTCATCGCGGTGGGTGCCGCAAGGACGAAGCAATTGCAGCGCCGATCAGACATCTTCTTCCGTCATCCCGGCGAAGGCCGGGACCCAGGGCCGTGAACGCACACGCTTGTAACTCTGGGTCCCGGCCTTCGCCGGGATGACGGAAGGGGTAGCTTCGCTCCCGATAAAACTCAGCGCAGCGTGCGCCCGCACGCGACCGGCCCGCCCGCGGCGGCGCGCACGGTACACTTTGCGTTGCCCGCGATCGTCACGCTGCCGAGGCCGACATTGTCGACCGTCGCGGTGTAGCGCGCTCGCGCATTCGTCGTGCCGAGCCCGTCGTTGCGGACCACGACGTCGCCAGCATCGAGCGTCGCTGCGTCGATCGTGCCCGGTCCGTTGATCGACAGCCGCGCGTTGGTCGCGGTGCCGGCCAGCGCGATCGATCCCGAGCCGATCACCTGCGCGACGAGGAGGTCGGCACGCGTGCTCGCCACCGTGACCGCGCCGGTACCGGTCACCGTCACGCCGACCCGGCGGCCGGCCATGCGCGCGATCTCGACCCGCGATCCGCCGACCACCAGCGAGTTTTCGAGCGCCGGCGTCGCGAGCGCGATCACGATCGGTGCGCGGTCGGCGGCGACCGGCCGTTCCGACCAGGTGCCGTTGGTTGCGCGCCGCACCACCAGCGTGGTGCCGTCGACATGGAGGTCGATCGCCTCGATCGCGTCGCGCTCCCCGCTAATCCGCGCGCGCGGCGATCCGGCGACGATGCGTACCTCGAACCCGCCCTCGATCCGCACCCGCGAAAAGCTGCCGACCCCGACGACGCGATCGGCGGCGAGCGCTGGGGCGGGAAGCGCCAGCGCGGCGAGCATCAGGATACGCATGATCATGGCCGTCACGCTGGCCCGATCAGTGTCCCGCAGCAAGCCCCTTCAGCGGCAGCTGGCGCCGCCCGATCCCATCTTGTTGACCGTGCAGGTCGCCCCGCGGCCGAGATCGACGTCGCCCGATCCCATGATGTCGACCTTGGCGGGGCCGTTGACGGCGGCGCGGACGTCGCCCGATCCGGCGATCGATACCGTCGCGCGCTCAGCGGTAAGCCGGGGTGCGTCGAGGCTGCCCGATCCCGCGACGTCGATGTCGACCGAGCGGGCGACCCCCGCGGCGCTGGCATCGCCCGATCCCGCGATCGAGAAGCGCGCCTTGTCGACCGCCATCGTCGCGATCGCCAACGTGCCGGAGCCGGCGATACCGCCGTCGAAGCTGCCGCCCTCGATCCGGTCGACGGTCATCGTGCCGGATCCCGCCACCCCTGCGCTGGCGAGCCGCGGCAGCGTGACATAGACCTTCACCTTGTCGCGATCGCCCCAACTCATCCCCACCGACTTGCAGCGACCGACCGTCAGCGTGCTGCCTTCCT
>DATLME010000289.1:0-13791 GCA_035537395.1 Sphingomonas sp.
TCGCGGGTCCACTGGTGCTCGGCCATGATGCCGTCATACTGGATCGGCATCTCGTAACCCGCGAACGCGACCATTCGGGCGCCCTGCGCGCGGTGCCAGGCGTCGAGCGGAAGGAGTTCGGTTTCGGGCGCGACGTAATCGTCGGCTTGGTCGATGAGTTTGCTGTGGTCGCTCATGCCGGTTCTCCGTCGAAGGGGACGACCGTCCACGGGCCCGGGGACCCGACGACGACCGATACCCCCTCTGTCACGGGAACCTGAGAGCTTTCGCCGCGGCGGCACCGCGGCTTACCCCTTCGGTGGGCGGATCCTGCAAGGACCAGCCGCTTTCCAGAGTGTCGATCCGGCCCGCGCGGTCCGTTTGCCTGAGAGATTCCGGGGTGGTTGCTCCTTCGGCGGCTTCTGAAGCGAAGCTCTCTCCCGCGCGGTCCCATGCCAGTCACCCGGCATCGACGCCTCAGGCTCTGGCGCAGCGTCCCGACCGAGTCAATCGATCACCCGATCAACGCGTCGCGTTATATTTCAGCTGGTCGTTGGTGAGCTGGAAGCCGACCAGCGCCTCGAAGCTGGCACGCAACACCGCCTGGCGAACCTCGGGCTTCGACAGCGGATCGATCGCCGCGTCCTGGTCGCCCGCCTTGCGTCGCCGGGTCAGCTGCTCGCGGACCTCGTCGCTCAGCGTCGCCGCGGCGCGCGAGATCTGGCTCGATGCCTGCCCGGCGACGCGCACCCGCTGCTGCCCGGCGTCGAAATGGACCGTGACCGCGCCGATCCGCTTGGCCACGACGGCGCTACCGCCGCGCACGATCGTGATGAAATAGGGCAGCGTCACGTCGCGCGCCGCGTCGGCCCGGGTACGCCGCGCATCGACGTCGAACGTCAGGTTCGAAACGATCTGCTCCCCCACCAAACAACTCCCCCTCAAATTGGTGAGCGTCGCGGTAACGTCGATTGCGCTCGCCTCGCGGCTAGTGCTCGGGTTGAACAAGGTGATATCGCCGGTGCCGGCGGGCACCCCTACTACCGGGCAGGCGGAACGGACCGCGGTGATGCCGCCGGTGGCGTCAATTTCACCCTTGCTGCTGCAACCGGCGAGGACGAGCATAGACGCGACGGCGCCCAACATGGAGATCTTCACGGAAACGCATACCTTTTCGGAATGGGGCTCGCTGCAACCCCGTGTCGCCGGGCACCATAGGAACCGGCTTCACCCCGCGCAAGCAATCGCGTAGAGCAGATCGGATCATGGCACCCTCCGAAAAACCCGTACTCGAACTGCTGATCGCCGCCCCTCGCGGTTTTTGCGCCGGGGTAGATCGAGCGATCCGCATCGTCGAGTTGGCAATCGAGAAACATGGCGCGCCAGTCTTCGTCCGGCATGAGATCGTCCATAACAAATTCGTGGTCGACAGCCTGAAGGCCAAAGGCGCTGTCTTCGTCGAGGAGCTGGCCGATGTTCCCGATGGTGCGCCAGTGGTGTTCTCCGCGCACGGCGTGCCCAAATCGGTCCCGGCGGAGGCGCAGGGCCGTGGGCTGGACTATCTCGACGCCACCTGCCCGCTGGTCTCCAAGGTCCACCGCCAGGCCGAGCGGCTGGTTGCTAGCGGACGGCACATCGTCTTCATCGGCCATGCCGGGCACCCCGAGGTAATCGGCACCTTCGGCCAAGTCCCGCCGGGTTCGATGTCATTGGTGGAGACTGTGGGGGACGTGGAGCGCTTCGTTCCGCCGGACCCGACCAACCTCGCGTTCCTCACCCAGACCACGCTGTCGGTGGACGACACCGCGGACGTGGTGCGCGCGCTGCAGCGCCGCTTCCCGGAGATGCAGCCGCCGCGGGGCGAGGACATCTGCTACGCGACATCGAACCGCCAGGCGGCGGTGAAGGCGATCGCGGCCGACTGCGACGCCTTGCTGGTGATCGGTGCGCCCAATTCCTCGAACTCGGTGCGGCTCGTGGAAGTCGCCGCGCGGGCCGGCACCCCGGCATTGCTGATCCAGCGCGCCGCCGAGCTCGACTGGGATTTCCTCAACGGCGTCGGCACGCTCGGCATCACCGCGGGCGCCTCCGCACCCGAACTGCTGGTACGTGAACTGGTCGACCTGCTCGGCGAGCGCTACGAGATCCGCGAGCGCGAGATCGAGACCAACCGCGAGACGATCGCCTTCAAGCTGCCGCGCGGCCTCGACGCCGCGGCCTGAATGGCGGTCTATACGCAGGTTTCGGCGGAAGCGCTCGGGGCCTTCCTGTTGCGCTACGACCATGGCGAACTCGTCTCCGCCAAGGGGATCGCCGAGGGGGTCGAGAATTCCAACTACATGGTCGACACGACCCGTGGGCGTTACATCCTGACGCTCTACGAGAAGCGCGTTTCGGCGGACGATCTGCCCTTCTTCATGGCGATGCTCGATCATCTGGCGGATCGCGGCAATCTGGTGCCGCGCGCCTTTCCGGACCGCGACGGCGTGCTGATCCAGACGCTGGAAGGGCGACCCGCCTGCCTCATCGAGTTCCTGTCGGGAGTTTCGGTATCGTTTCCCACCGCTGCACAGGCGCGCGCCGCCGCGATGGCGATGGGAGCGATGCACCGTGACCTCGCCGATTTCGCGGGCACGCGGCCGAATGCCCTTGGGGTAGCGAGCTGGCGTCCGCTGCTCGAGCGGTGCGGCACGGCACTCGACACGATCGCGCCGGGCCTGTTCGCGCGCGTCGATGCCGCCCTCGCCGATGTCGAGGCGCACTGGCCCGACGGCCTGCCGATATCCGCGATCCACGCCGATCTGTTTCCCGATAACGTCCTGATGCTCGGGGACACGATAACCGGCCTGATCGACTTCTACTTCGCCTGCACCGAGATCCGTGCCTACGATCTTGCAGTGATGCATGGCAGCTGGGCCTTCGATGCCACCGGCGCGCCGCTCGATCCCGCGATCGGGCAGGCACTGATCGAAGGCTATGCCGCGGCGTTTCCGTTGTCGGCGGCCGAGCGTGCCGCGTTGCCGGTGCTCGCCCGCGGCGCGTGCATTCGTTTCCTGCTCACCCGCGCCTGGGATTGGCTCAACACCCCCGCCGACGCGCTGGTGACACGCAAGGATCCGCTAGCGTATCTGCGCCGTCTCGACGCCTACCAAGCCAGGAACCTGTTCGCATGACCGATGTTGAAATCGCCACCGACGGCGCCTGCAAGGGCAATCCCGGCCCGGGCGGCTGGGGCGCCGTGCTCCGCTTCGGCAATGCGGAGAAGGAGTTGTCGGGTGGCGATGCCAACACCACCAACAACCGCATGGAGCTGACCGCAGCGATCGAGGCGCTCAACGCGCTGGTGCGGCCGTGCAGCGTCAAGTTGTCGACCGACAGCCGCTACGTTCTCGACGGGCTGACCAAGTGGGTCCACGGCTGGAAGAAGAACGGCTGGCAGACCGCGGACAAGAAGCCGGTCAAGAACGCGGAACTGTGGCACGCACTCATCGCCGCGGTCGAACGCCACCAGGTCGAATGGATCTGGGTGAAGGGCCATGCCGGCCACCCCGACAACGAACGGGCCGACAAGCTCGCGAGCGATGCGGCGGTTGCGGCGAGTGGGCCGGCGAGGCGGCTCTGATGCGCGCGCTTGTGCCGGAGTCCACCAGCGTCCTCCGGCCAAACGCCGATTGACTGGCGCGGCTCCGTGGACCCCGGAACAAGTCCGGGGTGACGGGGGCGTTGGGGGGAGTGGCGCTTGCCTCGTCACCCCGAACTCGTTCCGGGGTGCCGGTGATTTGGATCAGCCGAAGCGCTGCGGCGCGTATTGCGCCGGATCGATCGCTGCGACCGCCGGATCGGGACTTTTTTCCAGCAGCAACGCCGCCGCCACCATGGCAGCGGCCGGCGCGGTCTGGATGCCAAAGCCGCCCTGCCCCGCGCACCAGAAAAATCCGGCAACCTGCCGGTCGAAGCCATAGACCGGGCGCCGATCGGGCGCGAAGCTGCGCAGCCCGGCCCAGCGCCGCTCGACCTGCGCGACGCGCCAGTCGACCACCTGTTCAAACCGATCGATCGCGATCGCCACGTCGAGTTCCTCGGGCTGGGCGTCGCACGCGTCAGTCTGGGTCTCGTCGTGCGGGCTGATCCACAGCCGCCCGCCAGCCTCGGGCTTGAAGTAGAAGCCGCCAGCGATATCCGCGACATGCGGCAACGTGGCGGGGGGCGCCGGATCGGTGCGCAACTGGACGACGGTGCGGCGATACGGCGTGATCCCGATCGGGCAAGCGCCGGCAAGCCGGGCGACGCCGTCCGCCCAAGCTCCGGCCGCATCGACCAGAACCCGCGCCCTGAATGCACCGGCCGTCGTGTCCAGCGTCCAGATACCATCCTGCCGTGATGCAGCGGTCACCGCCGCGTCGGTGACCAGCGCGCCGCCGCTGCGGCGAACCGCGGCAAGCGCGGCGGCGTGGAGCGCGGCGACGTCGATATAGGCGCAGCTCGGTTCGTAGATCCCGAGCGTCCACGCCTCCCGCAGTCCAGGGATGGTCGCGCCCGGATCGACGCGTTCGAGCGCCACCCCGGTACCGGCGAAAGCGGCGAGAAACGCATCGATCTTCGCCGCGTCGGCCGCGCGCCCGATGTGGAGCGAGCCGAGCGGTTCGAGGAACCCGCCTGCATCGAATGCGGCGCGCGAGGCGCTGGTCAGCGGCTGGATCGCGGGACCGCCATAGGTTTCCGACCAGAAGGCGGCCGAGCGCCCGGTGGCGTGATAGCCAGGCATCGATTCGCCCTCGAGGACGACGACGCTGGCATGCGCGACGAGCTCGGCCGCAAGCGTAGCGCCCGCGATCCCGGCGCCGACGATCGCGATGTCGTGGATCATCGCGGTGGTGCCCGTTCGTCGAGGAACGAGTCGATCGCGGCGAGCGCGCGATCGCGGACCGCATCGGTCTCGCGCAGGATCTCATGCGCTGATTCGCGACCGAACCGAACCACCGAGGCGTCGGGCAATCTCGATGCCACCGCAATCGCGGCGCGTGGATCGACGAGCGCATCGGCCTCTGCCACCAGCATCAACACCGGCGTCGCGACCGCCGCCAACCTGACGTCGGCACGTTGCAGCCGCGTGGAGGCGAACGCCTCGACCAGCCAGGCCCAGCTCGGTGGCCCGAGCTGGAGCGCCGGCGCCTCGCCATACCACCAGCCTTCGTCGGCGTAGCGGCTCGCATCGGCAGTCAACAAGCGCTGCCGATCGATCGCGCCGGGACGTTCATGCCCCTTCCATGCGGCGCGTGCGGGGTTGCCGAGGCGCCGCATCGTGCGCGCGAGACGTTCGCCAAGGCCGGCGCCGAGCGGCGAGCGCAATCCGAGCATGGGTGCGATCAACACCGCCACATCGGGATCGATGCGGCGTTCGACGAGCGCCTGCAGGATCAGATGGCCGCCCATCGAATGACCCATGACGACGTGCGGCCCCGGCGCGCGACTACGCCAATCGGTCCAGAAGCCCGCCAGATCGTCGAGATAAGGCGCGAAGCTGGCGGCGTGGCCGACCCGCGGATCGGGCGACAGGCGACCGGAACCGCCCTGTCCACGCCAGTCGAAGGCGCCCACGCTCCAGCCCGAATCATGCCAGTGGGTCATCGCCTCGAGATATTTCTCGATGACGTCGCCACGTCCGCCCTGGAACAGGATCGAGCCACGCGGCACCGTCGCGGCGCTCGGCCAGTCGAAGCGACGCAGCACCCAGCCATCGCCGCTGGTCCACGTCGACAGGCTGGCGCCGTCGGGCACGCGGCGGCGGAAGCGGCCCGAGTCGGTCGGCGTGGAAGCGATCATCGTGATCATGGTTACGTTTTCGAAAGCCGTGACGTCTACGACGACCTGATGGGGTGGAACGATTTCCTGTTGGCGGCACTGGTCGCCTCGTTGGCGCTGCTGCTGCTGTCGGCAGGAATCGAGGATGTTCGCCGTCGCGAAATCGCGAACTGGAAGAACGCCACGATCGCTCTGGCGGCGCCGCTATGGTGGTTCGCCAACGGCCTGATGCCCTATCCGGACATGGCGATCCAGATCGCGTTCGCCTTCATCGTGCTGCTCGTCTTCTTCGGCGCGTTCGCGATGGGATGGATGGGCGGCGGCGACGTGAAGCTGATCGCCGCGCTCGCGCTGTGGCTGCCGATCGGCGGCTTCGTGACGATGCTGATGGTGATGTCGATCGCCGGCGGCGTGGTCACGGTCGCGATGCTGATCGAGCGCGCGGTGCGCAAGAACCGCGACGCGATCGAGGTGCCGTACGGCGTCGCGATCGTATTCGCCGCCCTGCTGTCGCTGCGCGAACCGATTTTTAACCAGTTTCTGTGAAATGCTTAATGCCGGATCAACCTCCGGCGCTCCGAAAGGCCCGATGAGACATGGATAGTCGCAAGATAGTTCTGCTGGCAGGCGCATTGATCGTTGCCGCCATCACGGCATTCTTCGCCCGCACCCTCATTGCCGGGAGCGCTGCGCCGCAAGCGTCGGCCGCGGGTGTCGCCGCACCGATCGATGGGCCGGAAGTGCTGGTCGCGACCCGCGCCCTGCCGGTCGGCACGATCCTCGATGCCAGCGCATTGAAGTTCCAGCCGTGGCCGAAGGAGCTGGTCGACGGCGCCTATTACCTGCGGGCGCAAACCGATTTGAAGGCGCTTCAGGGCACCGTCGTCCGCAACGCGATTACCGCGGGCCAGCCGCTGACCCAGGGCGCGCTGGTCAAACCCGGCGATCGCGGCTTCCTCGCCGCGGCGCTTGGCCCGGGCATGCGCGCCGTCACCTTCCCGGTGTCCGCACAGACTTCGGTCGCCGGCTTCGTGTTCCCGGGCGACCGGATCGACATCGTCCTGACCTCGACGGTCAGCGGCGGTGGCGACGGCGCCCCGCTGAAAGTTTCCGAGACCGTGATGCGCAACGTCCGCGTCCTCGCAACCGACCAGCGCACCGACAACGCGGTCGGCGAAGACGGCAAGACCGTGGTCCGCACCTTCGGCACCGTGACCGTGGAAGCGACGCCGCGGCTCGCCGAGCAGCTTGCGGTCGCGCAGACCCTGGGCGCGCTGTCGCTGTCGCTGCGCTCGATCGCGGACAATGCCGCCGAACTGGAAGATGCGATCGCCTCCGGGTCGATCAAGGTTCCGGCCAATGGCGATGCCAAGGCGGAGAAGGCCATGCTGGTCCAGCTCGCGAGCCAGCCGACCACGGGCAAGTCGACCTTCGCGACCGGTGCCGACGTGTCGCGCTACCAGCGCAGCACGGTGCCGGGCAAGCCGATCGTCCAGGGACCCAATGCGCCCGTCGAAGGGCCGAGCATCCGCGTCGCCCGCGGCGCCAGCGTCGACATCGTGCCGGTCGGCCCGCGCAACAGGAACGTGAACAGCGGCGGCGCCCCGGCGCAGGCCACGACGACAAATTCGGTGACCGCTTCGGTCGGGGGGATCAACTAAGATGCGTATCGCCATTGCGCCAATCGGCTTGCCGCTGGCCGCGGCACTCGCCGCCGCCGCGGTCGTGGCCACGGCACCGGCACCGGCCCAGAGCACGCGGTCGGGAACGTCGTTGTTCGAGGTGAACACCGGCCGCGGGCGTCTCGTGAAGCTGGCACGGCCGATGACCGACCTCTTCGTCGCGGACCAGAGCATCGCCGACGTCCAGGTCCGCTCGCCTACCCTGCTCTACATCTTCGGCAAGAAGACCGGCGAGACCACGATCTCCGCCACCGCCGCGAACGGCCGGGTCGTCTATTCGACCACGGTGCGCGTCGGGGACAATTTCGACTCGATCGGGGCGATGCTGAAGCTCGCCATGCCCGACGCCAAGATCGTTTCCACCCCGATGAACGGGCTGGTCCTGCTGACCGGCACGGTCGCGGGGCCGGAGGATGCGGCGGAGGCGGAGCGGCTCGTCCAGGCGTTCGTCGGCAAGGACACGCAGGTGCTGTCGCGGCTTCGCACCGCGACCCCGTTGCAGGTCAACCTGCAGGTGCGGATCGCCGAGGTCAGCCGCAGCTTCGTCAAGAACATCGGCTCCAACCTGATGAGCCGCGACACCACGGGCGGCTTCCAGTTCGGCATCGGTTCGGGCCGTAGCCCGGGCACGATCGGCAACGTCGACACCTCGTCGCTGCCCAAGGTCGACGTGTCGAGCTCCTACGGGCTGCCCGCGGGCACCGTGCAGGTGCCGTTCGATCCCTACAAGGGCGGCTTCGTCGATCCCAACAGCGCGAAATACACGCTGCAGAACGGCCCGCAGCGCACCACGCTCGGCTTTGCCGGCAAGCTGCTCGGGCTCGACCTGCTCAGCGCGATCGATCTCGGCGAGACGATCGGCCAGGTCTCGACGCTCGCCAACCCGAACCTGACCGCGCTGTCGGGCGAGACCGCCACCTTCCTCGCGGGTGGCGAGATCCCGATCCCGCTCAGCACCGGGCTCGGCGGCGTCTCGGTCGAGTACAAGCAATATGGCGTCAGCCTCGCCTTCACCCCGACGGTGTTGTCGGACGGGCGGATCAGCATGCGCGTCCGCCCCGAGGTATCGCAGATCACCTCCGCGGGTGCGGTCCAGATCGACGGCACCACGATCCCGGCGCTGTCGACCCGCCGCGTCGAGACGACGCTGGAGCTCGGCTCGGGCCAGAGCATGATGATCGGCGGACTGCTCCAGAACAGCCACGACAACACGATCGAGAAGACCCCGGGGCTCGGCGACGTGCCGGTGCTCGGCTCGCTGTTCCGCTCCAACGGGTGGAAGCGCAACGAGACCGAGCTGGTCGTGATCATCACGCCGTACCTGGTCAAGCCGGTCAACAACATCGCCGACATCGCGCTGCCGACCGACGGCTACAAGGCACCGACCGATCTCGGCCGGGTGTTCATGGGCGAGCTCGGCGGCGGCACCAGCGGCGGCAAGCGTCCGGTGCCGACGATGGCGCCGGCCGCGACCCCGGCGACGATCGGCGCCAACGCGCCGACGCTGCCGCAGCCGATCGCCGAGATCCACAGCAAGCCCGCCGACAAGCCCAAGACGAAGAAGGGCGCGGCTCCCGCTCCCGGCTTCTCCAACTGATCCGAGGTCAAGCCACGATGATCAACCGTCCGATCCTCCTCGCCTCGCTCGCCCCGGCCCTGCTGCTCGGCGCGTGCATGGGCACCCAGAACCGCGGGCTCGAATCGGTCCACCAGCCGGTGGTGTCGCGCAGCGACTATGCGATCGACCTCGCCGTCGCCGGCGGCCGCCTCGCCGCGGGCGAGCGCCAGCGCCTCGGCGGCTGGATGGACTCGATGCAGGTGAGCTTCGGCGACCGCGTCGCGATCGACGATCCGGCGAGCGACGGTGTCGCCGCGCGCCGCGACGTCGCCGCGGTGGTCGCGGGCTACGGCCTGTTGCTGAGCACCGACGCGCCGATCACCGCGGCGGCCGTCACCCCCGGCACGATCCGCGTCGTGATCAGCCGGATGCGCGCGAGCGTTCCCGGCTGTCCCGACTGGAGCCGCAACGCCAGCACCGAATTCAACAGCAACACCTCGTCGAACCAGGGCTGCGCGATCAACAGCAACCTCGCTGCGATGGTCGCGCGTCCCGAGGACCTGGTCCACGGCCAGTCGGTCCAGCCGGGGAGCGATCCCACCATCTCCACCAAGGCGATCGGCGCCTACCGCAAGGCGATCCCGACCGGGAACGGCAACACCGTCGGTGCGGTCAGCGCGAAGGGCAATTAAGATGAACGCTCCCTGGAAACCCACCGGCACCGCCAACCGCGAACCCTTCGTCGCCTATGTCTGCGACGAGACCACCGCCGAGGCGGTGCGCCCGATCGCGGCCGAACTCGGCTGGTCGATCGACAAGATCAACAAGGGCGGGTTGCGCAACGCGATCCAGTCGCTGTCGGTCTCGGCGTCGCCGCTGATCCTGTTCGTCGACCTCGCCGAATCGGGCGATCCGCTCAACGACATCAACGCGCTCGCCGAAGTGTGCGAGCCGGGCACCGTCGTGATCGCGTCGGGGCAGGTCAACGACGTCCGCCTGTACCGCGACCTGGTCGCAAGCGGGATCCAGGATTACCTGCTCAAGCCGCTCCACCCGGACATGCTGCGCGACGCCTTCACCCACGCCCAGGCGATGCTGAACGCGCCCAAGCTCGCCGACGCGGTGGTCGACCGGCCGCATTTCTCGACCGCGGTGATCGGCGCGCGTGGCGGCGTCGGCGCGTCGACGATCGCGACCTCGCTGGCATGGCTGCTGTCGGACAAGGAAAAGCGCGCCACCGCGCTGCTCGACCTCGACATCCATTTCGGGACCGGCGCGCTGACGCTCGATCTCGAGCCCGGTCGCGGCCTCACCGACGCGATCGAGAACCCGAGCCGCATCGACGGCCTGTTCATCGAACGCGCAATGGTGAAGGCGTCGGAGAAGCTGGCGGTCCTGTCCGCCGAGGCGCCGATCAATTCGCCGCTGCTGACCGACGGTGCCGCCTTCTACCAGCTCCAGGAGGAGATGCGCGCCGCGTTCGAATGCACGATCGTCGATCTCCCCCGCGGCATGCTCGTGCAGCATCCGCATCTGATCAGCGACGTCCAGGCCGCGGTGATCGTCACCGAACTGACGCTGGCGGCGGCGCGCGACACGATCCGGCTGCTGTCGTGGCTCAAGACCAACGCGCCCCAGACCGGCGTCACCGTGGTCGCGAACAAGATGCACTCGGCCGGACAGCCCGAGATCAGCCGCAAGGACTTCGAGGGCTCGATCGAGCGCAAGATCGACTTCGTGGTCCCGTTCGACATCAAGCTGGCGTCGCAGGCGGCAAAGCTCGGCAAGCCGCTCGCGGAAGCCGGCAAGAACAGCAAGACGGTCGCCGGGATCGTCCAGCTCGCGGCCCGGATCGTCGACACCGGCGAGAGTGCGGCGATCGAGGCCAAGCCGAAATCCTCGGATGCCAAGGGCAAATCGCTGATGGGCAAAATGGGCCTCGGCGCGCTGCTCAACCGCCCGGCCAAGAAGTGATCCCTGCCGCCCGCCTCGCGGGCATCAAGACCGGAGTCCAGGTGCCACGATGACGATGATGTCGCTCCTGCTGTTGTCGATCGGCGCCATGTCGGTGCTGGGCATGGTCACGTTCGCGTTTGCGGGCCCCTCGCCCGGGCGCGCGCAGACGCGGCGCCTGTCCGAGTTGCGCGCCCGCCACGTCGAAGGCGTCGTCGTCTCGGAAGCCGCGCTGCGCCGGATCAAGGCCAATCACAAGAGCAAGGCCGATCTCGCGGTCGGCCGGCTGCTGCCCAATCCCGCGCTGCTCGCCAAGCGGCTCGCGATGACCGGGAAGCCATGGACGGTCGGCAAATACGGGATCGTCAGCGTCTCGATCGTCCTCGTGGTCGGCTTGCTGCTGTGGATCAAAGGCATGCCGCTGCTGCTGGGGTTGTTCGTCGGCCTGTTCGTGGGCGCCGGGCTGCCGCATTTCGCGGTCGGCTTCATGATCAAGCGGCGCATCGCGCAGTTCACCAGCAAATTCCCCGATGCGATCGAGCTTCTCGTCCGCGGGCTCCGCTCGGGCCTGCCGATCACCGAGACCATCTCGGTGGTCGCCACCGAGGTCGACGGCCCGGTCGGGATCGAATTCAAGATGGTGTCCGACAAGATGAAGATCGGCCGCTCGATGGATGCCGCGCTCCAGGACACCGCCGACCGCCTCGGCACGCCCGAATTCCAGTTCTTCGTCATCACCATCGCGATCCAGCGCGAGACCGGCGGCAACCTCGCGGAGACGCTGGCCAATCTGGCGCACGTGCTGCGCCAGCGCGGCCAGATGAAGCTCAAGATCAAGGCGATGTCGTCGGAGTCGAAGGCATCGGCGTACATCATTGGATCTCTGCCGTTCATCGTGTTCGGCATGATCTGGATGATCAACGACAATTACATGCAGGGCTTCTTCATCGACCAGCGGCTGATGGTCGCCGGCATGGGCGGAATGGTGTGGATGTCGATCGGCGCCTTCATCATGTCGCGCATGATCAACTTCGAGATCTGAGGTAAGATGATGGGCCAGACGGCCGGACCGACGATCCTCGGGGTCGATGTCATCCTGGTGGCGACGATGTTGTCGGGCGTCGCGGCGTTCGCCGTGCTGCTGGCGATCTACGCGATCATGACCGTCAACGATCCGATGGCGAAGCGCGTGAAGGCGCTCAACGATCGCCGCGAACAGCTGAAGGCGGGCATCACCGCGTCGACCAAGCGTCGCGCCAAGCTGGTCCAGCGCAACGACACCGCGGACCGGATGCGGACGATGCTGTCGTCGCTGAAGGTCCTGCAGGACAGCCAGGTGAAGGCCGCGCAGATCAAGCTGCTGCAGGCCGGCATCCGTTCCAAGGACTGGGCGGTCGCGGTCATCTTTGGCCGGCTGGTGCTGCCGATCGTGTTCGGCGGGCTGATGCTGTACCTGGTCTACGGCACCGAGATGTTCGCCGACTACACGCCGTTGAAGCGTTACGGCATCGTCGCGATCAGCTTCCTGCTGTCGTACAAGGCGCCCGATTTCTATCTCAAGAACAAGATCCAGAAGCGCTCGGACGCGATCCGCAAGGGCCTGCCGGACGCGCTCGACCTGCTCGTGATCTGCGCCGAAGCCGGCCTGACGGTCGACGCCGCGTTCCACCGGGTGGCACGGGAGCTCGGCCGCGCCTATCCCGAGCTGGGCGACGAATTCACCCTGACCGCGATCGAGCTCGGCTTCCTGACCGAGCGTCGCCAGGCATTCGAGAACCTCGCGCAGCGCGTCGCGCTCGACGCGGTGAAGGGCGTCGTCACGACGATGATCCAGACCGAGAAATACGGCACCCCGCTCGCCTCGGCGCTGCGCGTGCTGTCAGCCGAATTCCGCAACGAGCGCATGATGCGCGCCGAGGAAAAGGCGGCACGGCTGCCCGCGATCATGACGGTGCCGCTGATCCTGTTCATCCTGCCGGTGCTGTTCATCGTCATCCTCGGGCCGGCCGCCTGCTCGATCTCGGATGCGTTCAAGACCTGAGCCGGAGCCAAACCGACGCGACATCGTTATGCCCCCGTAACAGGAGGTTTCGACGATGCTCTTCACCACCCCAACCGAATTCGCGGCACTCGCATGCCTGTTCGTCGCCGGCTGGCTGCTCGGGTTGGCGAGCCACCCCGGCGGGCGCAAGTGGAAGGACCGCTACGCCGCCGAACGCGACGCGCATGCCGGCGTGCGCAAGGACGGCGACGCGCGCGTCTCGGATGCGCAGCGGCGCATCGCCGAGCTGGAGCGCGAGAACGCGCGGCTCGCGGCAGCACCGGTGGCGGCGCCGGCGGTTGTCGAGCGTCGGGACACGGTAGTCGAGCCGACGACGCGGATGGGAACGACCCGTCGCGTGGTGCGCACTCCCGGCGAGCGGCGTGGGTGGTTCGATTTCAACCGGACGCCGACCAACGGGTAGACGGTTTCGCCTCTATCGTCGTTTTGGCGCAGGCCGGGACCCGGAGTTGCGAGCGACGCGCTTCTTGGCTCTGGGTCCCGGCGTTCGCCGGGCTGACGGAAGGGTGGTCTGGTTTCGCGGGAGAACCGTCGCCCCGGATTGTGCCGGGGTCCATGGCGCCGCGAAACCCGACGCTCGTCGCTCGTGCCGCCCGGTGGATGCCGGAACAAGTCCGGCATGACGGGAGAGGACGTTGGCGCTTCTCGAGTGCCGCTTGCGCCGTCGGCAGCCTTGCCGTCGGCACGTTGCCATCGCCCGGGCAACGGCTGGAGCGGAAGCGGAAGCGGCCAGCGCCGGGCTAACGGAAGGGTGG
>DATLME010000290.1:0-8878 GCA_035537395.1 Sphingomonas sp.
TGTGCGTGTTCCTACCCAGAGATCGCGCGAGCGGCCGGTGTAGGTTCGCCGAGACCGGCCGCTCAAACCAAGTGCGCGATGTGCGATTTGGATTCATCGGCTTGGCTCGCAAGCGTGCAGCATCAGGTCCGCATCGGAAGCGAAGGCAGGCGGCTGACGGCGGCGTGAGAGGGAATGGTTTTTGCCCGCAAGCCACCAAATGACACATGCCTGTCGCCGAGCGCTGGTGCATCGGGCATGAGGCTCGAGCACCTCAGCCGATCGCGGACGACATCATGAAACAGCTCCCATCACGGCATCGTCGGCTCGACGACGCGCTGGCCGATCTTCCGCTCGAGGAGCCGATGCTGCTCACCGAGCTGGATGGGTTCCTCACGGGCGTGCTGGTCTGCCCCGACACGATCCTGGCCGGTGAGTGGCTGAACAGCATATGGGGCTCGGACGAGAGCGGGATCGAGCCGTTCGACGATCCACTCGACGTGCAGTGGTTCTCCGATGCCGTGATGGCGCGGTACAACGAGATCGCTCGCGATCTCGGCCGCGGGAAGCCGCAGCCGATCTTCGACATCGACGAACGCAACGGCGACGTGCTGTGGGAGCTCTGGATCGACGGGTTTGCCGAAGCGATGGAGCTGCGGCCCGACAGTTGGGCAACGATCGCCGACGGTGACGATCCGGACGCTGCGGAGGCGCTCGCGAACCTGACGATGCTGATCGCCATCGCGCACAACGAGAGCCCGCTCGACAGCATGGAGATCAACGCAGTTCAGGACCAAGCGCCGGCCGACCTGGTGGACGGTATCCGGCGGCTGCATGCCGCGCGCCTGCGCAGAACCGAGACTTCCTCGATCGTACCAGCGCCCGCGCTCCTGTCGAAGGTCGGTAGGAACGAGCCCTGCCGCTGCGGATCCGGTAAGAAGTCGAAGCGCTGCTGCAATTGAGTCGATGCTCATCGGCGAAGAGGCTCGTACGGACAGGCAAGCTCCACTCCGAGCCGAGTGACTGTCGCGCGATCACGGCGCGTGAAAGGCGGACGGCCCTATGACCAGCACGGCACTTCCGGTGCTCTACAGCTTCCGCCGTTGCCCCTATGCGATGCGCGCCCGGCTGGCGCTGGCGGTGAGCGAAACCCGGTATGAACTCCGTGAAGTCAGGCTTTCCGCGAAGCCTGCCGCAATGCTGGCAATTTCGCCCAAGGGGTCGGTTCCTGTCCTCGCCCTCCACGACGGGTCGGTGATCGATGAAAGTCTCGACATCATGCGCTGGGCGCTCGCCGTCCGAGACCCCGAAGATTGGCTCGGGCGGGATGATCCGGCGTTGATCGAACTTTGCGACGGATCGTTCAAACAGGATCTCGACGGGTACAAATATCCTGAGCGTCATGATTCGGATCCGGTGGCGCATCGCGACCACGGGCTCCAATTCCTGCGCGGGATCGATCGCCGGCTGGCGGATCATGATCACCTTTGCGGGCGGGAACGCGGCCTCGCCGATGCGGCGATCATGCCCTTCGTCAGGCAATTCGCTGCGGTAGATCGCGCGTGGTTCGATGCGCAACCGCTACCCAGCCTGCAGGCGTGGCTGGTCCGGCATCTGGCCTCCGATCTCTTTGCCGCGATCATGGCTCGGATGATGCCATGGTCGCCAGACGATGCGCCGCTTACCTTTCCGGCGGACCAGCCGCGAGTGTAGGTGACTGCCTGCTGCTGATGACCGGACTTACGCTTGGCCCGAACGCTGCGGCCGCCGCGGAAGACAGCGCAGCCGGGGCCGTGTTACAGCGCTCCCGATGACGCTCGCCCTCGCAATCGCCGCCGCGCTGCTACAATCGGCCACACCTCCGCCAGTCGCCGCTCCGAGTATAGCGCCGACACCTGCTGCCACCACGAAGTGGCCGGTCCGCGACCATGACGTGATCCTGCGGGATTTCTCGTTCCGATCGGGCGAGCGACTGCCGCAGCTCAAGATCCATTACATCACGCTGGGCACGCCACGGCGCGATGCGAAGGGCGACATCGTCAACGGGGTGATGGTCCTCCACGGTACGGGCGGGTCGGGCAGCCAGTTCCTCAGCCCGCCGTTCGCCGACGCGCTCTACGGGCCCGGTGCGCCGCTCGATCTTGCGCGGTGGTTCGTGATCCTGCCCGACAACATCGGCCATGGCCGCTCGTCCAAGCCATCCGACGGCATGCGGATGCGCTTCCCCAACTATGATTACGCGGACATGGTCGAGGCGCAGCGCCGGATGCTCGTGGAAGGGCTCACCACCCGCCATCTGCGGCTCATCATGGGGACGTCGATGGGCTGCATGCACGGCTTTATCTGGGGTGAGGCGCATCCCGATTTCGCGCGCGCGCTGATGCCGATGGCGTGCCTGCCCGTCGAGATTGGCGGCATCAACAGGATGTGGCGCCAGCTCGCGATCGATGGCATTCGCGCCGATCCCGCCTGGATGGGGGGCAACTACAAGGCGCAGCCGGAGCTGGGACTGCGCACCGCCGTGTCGCTCCTGCAGATCGCAGGCGGCGCGCCGCTCTACCTTCAGGCGCAGTATCCGACCCGCGATGCCGCCGCGGCCTATATCCGCAAGCGCGTCGTACAGGACATGCCCACACGCGACGCGAACGACCTGATCTACCAGCTCGAATCCTCGCGCAGCTACGATCCTTCGCGCGATCTGGAGAAGATCACGGTGCCGTTGACGTGGCTGAACTCGGCGGACGATTTCATCAATCCGCATGGGCTCGGCATTGCGGAGACTGCCGTGAAGCGGATGCCGAATGCGCGGTTCCGCTTGATCGCGGAGACTGCGGAGACGCGGGGTCACGGAACGCACACCTGGGCGCGCTTCTGGAAACAGGATCTTGTCGAACTGCTTGCCCGCAGCGAACGCTGATCCGCTGCAAATCTATGTAGTGGAAGAATATCTTGCCCGTGCATCCCGCGGTGTTAACCTTCGCCAAAGAGAGATGGAGAGCATGATGGCGAGAGCATGGCTGGCAGCGGTTTTGGTCGGTGGACTGGTGGCGTCCACGCCAGCATCGGCACAAAGCTATAGTGATCTCTTCGTGTTCGGCGACAGTCTGGTCGACTCGGGTAATGCTCGCGCGGCGCGGCTGGCGAGCGGCGGCGCTGATCCGGCGCCGCCCGCGCAAGGCTATTTCGAGGGACGGTTCTCGAACGGCTACAATTTCGCGGACTATCTCTCGATCTCGCTCGGTCAGGGCCCGGCGACGGCTTCGCTGCTCGGGGGCACCAACTTCTCGGTCGGAGGTGCCCAGGCCGCCGAGGTGGTCGGCGATGCAAGCCCCAGTTTCGCCGAGCAGATCGGCGTGTTCGCTGCGTCGGGCGCGGTCTTCAACGCGGACTCGCTGGTGCTGGTGACGCTCGGCGGCAACGACGTGCGCAGCGAACTCGCCAAGCTGGGGACCATTCCCGGCTATACGCCTACGCTCACGCCTGCGTTGAGTGCGTTCACGGCAGGTTTGTCATCGTTGATCGACAGGGGCGCGCGCAACATCGTCGTTACCGGCTTGCCCGATATCGGGCAGATCCCGGCGGTGACGCTGCTCGGCAGCCCCCAATTGTCCGCCGCGGGGTCGCAGCTTTCGTTCAGCCTCAATCAGGCTTTCGCGCAGACGGTCTCGAGCCTGTCGACGAAAACAACCGACCTGAATCTCCAGTTCTTCGACCTGTTCTCGTATCAGGCGGCGATCTACGCGGACCCGACCATGTACGGCCTCCCGCCGACCTTGAACACGCGCAATGCCTGCCTCCAGGTCCCGGGCGCGGCACCGGCCTGCAACGGCTATGTCTACTTTGATACGGTTCATCCGACCACGCAGGTCCACTCGGCCATCGCGGCCGGCCTCTCGCGTCAGCTCGGCATCAACGCCGTTCCCGAACCGAGCACATGGGCCTTGATGATCGTCGGTTTCGGCGCGGTTGCTTACACGATGCGCCGGCGCAGCAAGGTGAACGGTCGGGTAAGCTACGCCTAGCCGCAGGATCGACGAACGCCCGCTCCTGCGAGCTGCGTCGCTGCTTCCGAATGCGTCGCACCGCCGTCCTGACGGCTGGCAAATTGCCAATCGATCACGCATGCTGCCGCTATGTTCCGCCTCGTCGCTGCGCTTCTGACGCTTCTCCTCGCCGCCTGCACGACCACGCCTCGGCCCGGGTGGGTTCGCGTCGACTTCAATCGCGACGCGATCGGTCGCGTGCAGGCCGGCGGCCTGGCCGACCGTGCAACCGGCCGCGCGGTGAGCGCTAGCGATCCGGTGAGGATCGCTTCCATTTCCAAGCTGGTGACAGCCATCGCGGTGATGAGGATGGTGGAGGCGGGGACACTCGACCTCGACGCCGATATATCCACGACATTGGGTTACCGGGTCCGCAATCCCGAATTTCCCGATCGAGCGATCACGCTTCGACTGCTGCTGTCGCATCGGTCGTCGCTGCGCGATGCCGCGGGGTACGTGGTACCGCTCGGGAGCCGGTTGTCCGACACGCTGACCGATCCGCGAGCCTGGGATGGAGACCACCCGCCGGGCACGTGGTTCCAGTACACCAACCTCAACTTTCCCGTGATCGCCTCGGTGATGGAGCGTGTCAGTGGCGAGCGGTTCGATCTGCTGATGAGCCGTCTGGTGCTGGCGCCACTGCAACTGGACGCTTGCTTCAACTGGCCGACTTGCTCCGACGAGGTCGTGGCACGCGCGGTCGTCTTGTACGATGCAAGCGGCGTCGCGGTTCGCGACGACCTGCACGGGCAGCGCCCCGAATGTGACGTAACCCCCGCCGCTGATGGCGGGTGCGATCTCGGCACGTGGGCACCGGGGGAGAATGGCGCCCTGTTCTCGCCACAGGGCGGGCTGCGCATCTCAATGCGCGATCTGGCGATCGTCGGCCGGATGATCGCGCGAGGTGGCGAGGTCAACGGTGTGCGCCTGCTTTCGCCGACATCCGTTGCCGCGCTCGCCCGGCCGGAATGGACGTTCGACGGCGCGAACGGCGATACCGATCAGGGCTTCCAGTGTCGTTATGGGCTGGCCATGCAGACCTTGGCGACGCGCGTTGCGGGCTGCAAGGACGATCCGTTCGGCGATGGCGTGCCGCGCATCGGGCACGCAGGTGAGGCGTATGGCCTGCGATCCGGGCTGTGGATCGATCCGGTGTCGGGACGCGGCGTGGCGTATTTTACCACCATGGTTCCGGACGGCGTTCGCGCCAAGAGCTCCGGCTTCTCGCCCGCGGAAGAGGCAATCGCGCGCCGCTGACTGCCGTATAGCCCATCACTGACCAGTCGTGGTTTGCACCTGAACGGGTCCCCTCCTGGTTTGAACCCCAGCTGCCTGTCTGCTCTGAGCCAAGTCTCGCCGCTCGTCACATCTGGAGCGCGCGATCGTAGCCGGTAAGCTCTAGGTAACCGCGACCGCCACGTGTGCTTACGGCCCCCTCCCAGTAGACTGGTAGCCCGCTCCGCCGCGCGTCGAGTTCCTGCGCAGCGAACATCGGTCGCAAGCGCCAGCGCGCCATGCGCGTACCGATCCGGATCGTGATCTCCTGCATCACCGGATAGACCGCACCGGTGGCCGGGCTACGCCATGTCGCAAGTGGGCGGAATCTGACATCGCGCGGTCCGAGGACACTCACCTGGCCGCTGCGATCGCGGTACGAACCGCCCGCCCACACGGTACCGCCGCCCTTGCGCCTGATCCGGAAGGCCATGAGGGCCGATCCGTCCGCAAAGTTGAGACCGGTCCAGTCCCAGCCCTGCGCGGTCGGCGCAAGAAACTTCGACGACCATTCGCGATCCAGCCAAGCCTCGCCCGTGACTGCCTCGACACGCCCGCGACGGCGAATGCTACCGGTCACGCGCAAATGCGGGATCGAGTAGTAATAGCTGGCCTCCTCTGGTCGCGGCCCCTTGCGACTATAGCCCGCTTGGCCCTGCCGTAGCGGCGGTTGCGACGGCTTGAACGCAAGCGCCAGCGCGAACCCATCGGCGGTCACGCGGGTTGCCCATCGCCCGTCCGCTGCGCGCTTCAGGCGCCAGTCGCGGATCGCGACGTCGGCATCGCCGACCCGCGCGTTGGCGAGCCCGAACCCTTGCCGCGCGGCGCGCTCACCGTGGAGCAACTTGCCGGTGCGCGCATCGGAAAGCGCGGCGTGGGCGAACAGCACCTGCGCGGCCGCAAAGCGGCTTGGATTGCTCGAGTCCACCGGCGGCCGGGTTCGGAAGAAGGTGACCTGGAAGCCGAGATCGTCGCCCGACGCCGTGCGCAGCCATCCGGTGACATACCACCATTCGGTACGGAAGCGGGGATGTGCGCCGTGATCGGCGGGGAAGCGCAAGGTGATCCCCGGACGCACGACCGGGTAAGGCGCGGCTGCGGGCGCGGCAACGGCGACGGCAGTGAGCCAGCCGACCAGCAGGCGGACGCCGCCCATCACCAATCCTCCCGCACCGACTGGATCGCGCTCCCCGCAGTCGCGCGACGCCCGGCCAGGACGGCTGTCGCCGCAGCGGCGCCGGTCAGCGCCGCCGCGACCCCGATCAGTGTGCCGATCGGGATCCGCGTTGCCATCGTCCAGTTGAACGATTGCGGGTTGATGACGTGGATCAGCACCTGCGCGATCACCAGGCCGAGCCCGATCCCCGCCAGCGCCCCCGTCAGCCCGACGATCGCACCCTCGGTCGCGAGCATGTCGGTCAGCTGCCGTCGCGTCACCCCTAGATGGCGCAGCATCCCGAACTCGCGTTCGCGCGCGATCGTCTGCGCGGACATCGTCGCGGCCACGCCCGCCAGACCGACGAGGATCGCCACCGCCTCGAGCAGATAGGTCACCGCGAAGCTGCGGTCGAACAACGTCAGCGCAAGCCGCCTCAGTGCGGCGGGCAGGGTGGTCTCGACCTGGCCGCGCAAGCTCGCCGGCAAGCGCGCAGTAAGCGCACGCGCCACCTGCGCCGGATCCCGACCCGCCACGATCGTCGCCGAGATTTCGTCCCGGCCGTCGTCACCGGTGAGGCGCTGGTAGTCCGCTTCGTCGACCAGCACCGCACCGGCTTGCCGGCCATAGTCGCGCCATACCCCGACGACGAAGAAGCGGGTCCGCCCCGCGATCGGCAGCACGATGGTCTCGCCGGGATCCCAGCCGTACAGCCGCTGTGCAGGCTCCGAAACCCACACCGGCAAGGCGGTCGCTGGCAGTGGCGCGGCCCTCCCGATCAGGACGAGCAGGGGGTCGCGGCCGCCGCGCTCGGGACGCGCGATGAGGCTGAGCGGCGGGCGATCCGCTGCAATGGTGAGTGGCAGCTGGCGGCTGAAGGCAAGGCTGGCAATGCCAGGGGTGGACGCGAGCCGGGCGCGTGTGGCGGGGTCGAAGCTCGCACCCGCGGTGGTCCGCATGTACAGGTCGGCGCCCAGCACCTGCCCCAGCCAGTCGTCGACCGCACCGCGGAAGCTGGTGACCATCGTCGCCATCGCAATCATCAACGCGGTCGACGCGACGATCCCGCACAAGGCGGTGGCCGCTGCGCCCGGTGCGCCGTGAAGGTGGCGGATCGCGAGCATCGCCGACACGCTGCCGTCGGTGCGTCGCGCCAGCGGCGACAGCAAGGTCCGCGCGAACCATGGCACGCCAGCAACGCCGCCCGCGAGCATGAGCGCCATTCCCGCAAAGCCGAACACCGGCAGCCCGTCGACTGCCGGGAGCAGCGCGGCAACCGCGCCCGCCAGCAGCAGCGCCGCCGCAGGCCACCACGCGACGGGGCGCCTTGGATCGATCACGTCGCCGGCGTTCTTCAACGCGGCAGCGGGCGCCGCCCGCGCCGCAACCCGCGCAGGCAGCGCGCTGCCCAGGCACGCCGCGACCAGCCCCAGCGCGAAGAAGCCGAATGCCGCTGCCGGCTGGAACACGATTCGGGCAGCGCTGCCGCCGAAATAGCCGGCGCCGAGATCGCCACCGAACCAGTGCAGCGCAGTCCAGGCCAGTCCATAGCCCGCTGCGAGCCCCACGGCCGCGCCGACCACGCCGATCGCCAGTCCCTCGACGACGATCGCCGCGACGACGCCACCGCGCGGCATGCCGAGCGTCCTCAGCAGCGCGAACGCGCGCTGGCGCCGCACCACCGACAACGACTGCGCCGAATAGACGAGGAAGCCGCCGGTCAGCAGCGCGACGAGTGCAAGCATGTCGAGGTTCACGCGATAGGCTCGCGAGAGCGAGTCGCCCTGTGCCCCCTGCGCTTCCTCGGTGGAAAGGAGCGCGTCGGACGGCAATATGCCCGCAAGTGTCGCCTCGGCCGCAGCCCGATCGGTGAGCGACAGATCGATCCGGTCGATGCGGCCGAGCCGCGCGAAACGCCACTGCGCGATCGCAATATCGACCACGCCGAGCGCTGCGGTGTCGCCGGCCGCAGGCAGCGTGCCGGCGACCCGGAAGGGAATGGCGCGCCCGTTGGCTCTGACGAGGACGCGCGCGCCGACGGCGACCCGCGCCCTAGTCATGGCGGCCCGCGAGAGGAACAACGCGCTTTCGTCGAACGCCGCATCGCTGCCGGCATCGGGCCCGCGCGGACGAATGCCGATCAGCGAGGGCGTGACAGCCGCGGCGCGGATGACGTCGACGCCCAGCAGGGTCAGGCGCGCCGTTCCGATGCGGGCGTCGAGACGCACGACGGGGCTGGCGTCGGCGACACCCGGTGCGCGGGCGACGAGCGGGTAGAAGCGTTCGTCGAAGCCCAACGGACTACTCGCACGAACCGACAATTCGGCCGCGCCGTTCACGCCGCGGATCGCGCCGTCGAACGAGGCGAGCGCCGACCCGTTGACCAGGTGAACCGCAAAGCCGAGCGCGACCCCGACGGCGATGG
>DATLME010000291.1:0-5372 GCA_035537395.1 Sphingomonas sp.
AGACGAGGATGATCGTGCCCGCGCGCTTGAGGAAGATCTCGGCGCGGCCCCACAGGCCGATCAGCACGTCGCGAAGCTGCGGCCACTGATATTTGGGCATCTCCATCATGAACCCCGACGACGCCCCCTTGGTCACGGTACGGCGGAGTACGAGGGCGGCGACGAACGCGCCGACGATCCCCATCACGTAAAGGCCGAGCATCACCAGACCCTGCAGCCCGACGAATGGCATCACCTTCCGATCGGGCACGAAGGCGCCGATGATCAGCGTGTAGACCGGAAGCCGTGCCGAACAGGTCATCAACGGCGCGATAAGGATCGTCGTCAGCCGGTCCTTCTCGTCCTCGATCGTGCGTGTCGCCATGATCCCGGGGATCGCGCAGGCGAAGCTCGACAGCAGCGGAATGAACGCGCGCCCCGACAAGCCGACGCTCGCCATCAGCCGATCCATCAGGAACGCGGCGCGGACCATATAGCCCGACGCCTCGAGCACGAGGATGAACAGGAACAGGATCAGGATCTGCGGCAGGAACACGATCACCGCGCCGACCCCTGCGATCACGCCGTCGGCGAGCAGCGACCGCAGCAGCGACGGCGCGAGCGACGTGTCGATCGCCTGCTGTAGCGCGACGAAGCCCGCATCGATCGCGTCGGCGGGCACGACCGCCCAGGTGAACACCGCCTGGAACATCAGGAACAGGATTGCGAGCAGCAGCACCGGACCGGCGACCGGATGCAGCGCGACCGTATCGAACAGGTGCGTCCAGCGCCGCACCGCGGTTTCCGAGAGCGTCGCCGCGTTCGCGATCGCGCGGGCGCGGCGCTGGAGGGTGACGATGTCGGGGACCTCGCCCGACGGCGGCCGGGGCTTTGCGGCGCCGGGTACCACCAGATCGCCGAGCCGCGCCTTCAGCACGTCGAGCCCGCGCCGCCGCACGGCCACGGTAGCTACCACGGGAACGCCGAGTTCGCGTTCGAGCACGGACGGATCGAGCGTCAGCCCGTCGCGCTCGGCAAGGTCGACCATGTTGAGCGCGACGATCACCGGCAGCCCGAGCGCGATGAGCTGGAGCGTGAAGCGCAAGTGGTTGTCGAGATTGGCGGCATCGACGACGACGACGAGCGCGTCGGGCAGTCGTTCGCCGGCCTGGGTGCCGGTGACGACATCGCGGGTGACGCGTTCGTCGGGGCTGGAAGGATCGAGGCTATACGCACCGGGCAGGTCGACAAGCTCGATCGGGCGGCCGTCGTCGAGCATCAGGCGGCCGGAATGCCGCTCGACCGTCACGCCGGGATAGTTGCCGACCTTTTGCCGCGCCCCGGTGAGCGCGTTGAACAGCGCGCTCTTGCCGGCATTGGGATTGCCGACGAGCGCGACCAGCGGCGCGGCGTTCATCCTATCCGGCGGCGGGAGCGACGTGGATCGCGCCGGCGACGGCGCGGCGCAGTGCCACCGTCATCCGGCCGATCCGGCACGCGATAGGCCCGCTGCCGAGCGTCGCACGGTGCAGCACCTCGACTGCGACGCCTTCGTCGAAGCCGAGTTCGCGCAAGCGACGCGCTTCGGGATCGGCGAGTCGCGCCCAATCGATCGACGCCACGACGCCGCTCTGGCGACGGGGCAGCGATTCAAGACTGAGGGCGGGGACCACGCGGCGCGACATATCCATGATGCGACTGATTATCAGTAACGAGTGGAACGGGGAAGCGCTAATGTGGGCGCGTCACGCGGGCATGCGCCACTTGCACCGGCGTGCCGGCGCGCGGAACGATTGTTCACGCCTTTGCCAAGACCGTCGGTCCCGGCACACGCATTCAGATCGCCGGGTAGCGCAGCCGTCCGATGAACCGCGCCAGGCTCGGGCGGTGTTCCACCCGCTTCATGAATGCCGCCTTCGATTTTTCGAAGCGCATGATGCCGTCGATCCGGCGGGCCAGGAAGGCGCGGGTATCGGCATGGCCCTCGCTATCGTCGTCGAGAAAGACGGTGATCGTGGCGCCATAGACCGCGAACAGGATGCCGCGCTTGGTGTAGTGGTTATAGTCGGTGGCGGTATCGCCCGCGCGCGCCCAGATCAGGTCGACGGTGCGCCAGCCCAGCGCCGCGGCGCGGACGACATGCTGCGGCATCGCGAGGATCGCCACGGCGCGGCGCAGCGCCTCGCGATCGGGGGCGACCGCGACGAGGCGTGCTTCGATCAGGGCGGTGATCCGCTCGCGAACCTTCATCGCGGCCAGCGTATCTGCCGGCAGCGCCTCGATCATGGCCGCGTCGATCGTCTCGAACCATGCGTCGATCATGTCGACCGCGCCGTGCGGAAAGGCGAGCGCGGCGATGTCGCGGTCGATGCCCGCGAGCTCGGCTGCCATGTCGCGTGCGGCATCGCCCCAGCCATCGAAGGCGGCATTCGCCGCAATGTCGGGCGCGATCCGGGCGCGGATCTCGTCGAGCGTCAAATCCTCGGTCATCGCGGCTCGTCTTGCGCGTTCTGCGCGAGCGGCGCAACCTGCCCGCGGCGGACCAGCACCAGCGCGACCGCGACCAGCACGACCCCGACCAGATCGGGCAGGCCGAGGCGTTCGCCATAGACGATCCAGCCGACGCTGCCCGCGACGATCGGCTGGGTCAGCAGCGCGATCCCGATCACCAGCGGGGTAAGGCGGCCGAGCGCATAGATCATCAACCCCTGGCCGATCACCTGGCTGACCAGCGCGAGCGCGATCAGCGGCGACCAGTCCTGCGGCACGATCCGCTCGCCGAGTACCAGCGCGAAGCCGAGCAACGGCAGCGCACTTGCGATCGTCGACAGCGCCAGCGCCGGGAGCGGCGCCATCGCATCGCGCGCGCGGGCCATCGCGATGAAATAGACGGTGTAGAGGATGCCAGCCAGCAGGCAGAGCAGATCGCCCGCCAGATGCCGCGGATCGAGCTGGTAGGATCGCCCCATCAGCAGCGCGGCGCCGAGCGCCGCCAGCAGCAGCGCGAGCCCCTGGGTCCGCGTCGGCCATGCCCGCGCGACGAGGAAGCCGTAGATCGGGAACATCAGCGTCGCCGAATTGCCGAACAGCGTCGCGTTGGCGAGCGTGGTGCGCAGGATGCCGAGATGCCAGCTGCCGAGATCGGCAGCGAAGGCGATGCCGCTGCCGATCAGGATCCACCACAGGCCGCGGCCGAGCTTCACCGGGCGGGCGCCGCTCGCCACCGCCAGCACGCAGAGGAACGGGATGGCGAGGGTGATCCGCCAGAATCCAGCGGCGACCGGACCGGTGTCGGCGAGGCGGACGAACCACGGCCCGAACGCGAGCGCGATGTTGGCGAGCACCAGCGCGACGAAGGCGGGAGTCGTCGACGGTGGCGCGGTGCTTGCCAGGGGCACAGAAAATCTTGTCTGGTCGGGCTCGTGCATGCCGCGTCTTAGCTGCCTATCTCCGCCGCGTCAGGCTCTTGCCTGCGACCAATCAAGGAACCGTCTTCTCATGCCCAGCCTTTTCGATCCGATCGATCTCGGCGCGATCCATGCGCCCAACCGCATTCTGATGGCGCCGCTGACCCGCGGCCGCGCGGACAAGGACGCGGTGCCGACGCCGATCATGGTCGATTACTATGCCCAGCGTGCCAGCGCGGGGCTGATCATCAGCGAGGCGACCGGGATCAGCCGCGAGGGGCTCGGCTGGCCGTTCGCACCCGGGCTGTGGACCGATGCGCAGGTCGAGGCGTGGAAGCCGGTGACCGCGGCGGTCCACGCCGCGGGCGGCCGGATCGTGGCCCAGCTCTGGCACATGGGGCGGCAGGTGCACTCGTCGGTGATCGGCGGCCAGCCGGTGTCGTCCTCGGCGACCGCGACCGCGGGCCAGGCGCACACCTATGAGGGCAAGCAGGATTTCGAAACTGCCCGCCCGCTCGAGCTGCACGAGATCCCGCGGCTACTCGACGACTACGAGCTGGCGACGCGCAATGCGCTGGCCGCCGGCTTCGACGGCGTCCAGATCCATGCCGCCAACGGCTATCTGATCGACGAATTCCTGCGCGACAACGCCAATTTCCGCGACGATGCCTATGGCGGCTCGCCGGAAAACCGCATCCGCCTGCTGCGCGAGGTCACCGAACGGGTGATCTCGGTCGCGGGTGCTGGACGGACCAGCGTGCGGCTCTCGCCCAACGGCGAATCGCAGGGCGTCGACGACAGCGATCCCGCGGCGGTCTTCATCCCTGCGGCCAGGGCGTTGTCGGACCTCGGCATCGCGTTTCTCGAGCTGCGCGAGCCCGGCCCCGACGGCACCTTCGGCAAGACCGACGTGCCCAAGCTCTCGCCCGAGATCCGCAAGGCGTTCACCGGCGTGCTGGTGCTCAACTCGGACTATGTGACCGCCGCCGAGGCCCAGGCATCGATCGACTCGGGCGTGGCGGACGCGATCGCGTTCGGGCGCACGTTCCTGGCGAACCCCGATCTCCCCGAACGCCTGCGCCGCGATGCGCCGCTCAACCCGAGCAACCCGCGCACCTGGTACAGCCAGGGGCCCGAGGGATATGTCGACTATCCCGCGCTGGAGGAACAGCAGGCGGCGTAAGCTGGACCGGATCCTCCCTGCACCGGGGAGGATCCACGGTCAGCGGAGGCTGGCACGCCGCGCCTTCCACTCGGCGGCGGTGTGGCCCCAGGCATCGACCCGAAAGGCTTCCAGCGGCGCCGGCAGGGAAACGGGACCGCGATTCCGGGCGCCCAGCCGCTTCGCCAATGCGAGCGACGGCGCGTTGTCGGGATCGATCGTGTGGATGACGTCGGCCCAGCCGAGCATCTCCACCGCATAGTCGATCGCGGCGATCGCCGCCTCGCGGGCATAGCCCTTGCCTGCATGCGCGCGCGCGATGCCCCAGCCGACTTCGGTGCCGGGCCAGCCCTCCGGCTGGTGCGGGCCGACCCGGCCGAGCCATGTTCCGGTCGCCCGTTCGATCACCGAGAACATCGAAAAGCCGCGGATCGTCCAGGCGCCGCTCATCCCGCACAGGCTGCGCCACGCCGCGGCACGGGATTGCACGCCGCCGAGAAAGCGCATGGTCTGCTCGTCGGCGTGGAAGTCGCACCAGGGCTCGAAGTCGGCGCCGGTCAACGGCCGCAACACCAGGCGCTCGGTGAACAGGATCGGTTCGCTCACCCCGCGAACCGCTCCCGCAGCGCGAGCATCGCGATCGCCGCCGCCGCCGCGCCGCCGCCCTTGTCGAGCTCGGTCGGGCGCGCCCTGGCCAGTGCCTGGGCTTCGTTCTCGGTCGTCAGGATACCGTTGCCGATGCACAGGCCGTCGAGCGTCAGCGCCATGATCCCGCGCGCGCTTTCGCCCGCGACGACCTCGAAATGATAGGTCTCGCCGCGGAT
>DATLME010000292.1:0-9011 GCA_035537395.1 Sphingomonas sp.
AGTCGAGGAACAGACCAGCTTCGACCACCTCGTCCAGATCTTCGCCGAAGCCGGGCATAGCCGGCTGCCGGTCTACCGTGGCGAGCTCGACACGATCATCGGCATGATTCACATCAAGGACGTGTTCGCGATCCTGGCGACCGGCGCCCCGCACCCGCCGACGCTGGCCGGGCTGATCCGCGAACCGCTCTACGTGCCGATGTCGCGTGGCGCGCTCGATCTGCTCGCCGATATGCGCGCCAGCCACGTCCATCTCGCGGTGGTGCTGGACGAATATTCGGGCACCGAGGGACTGGTCACGATCGAGGACCTGATCGAGGAGATCGTCGGCGAGATCGAGGACGAGCATGACGAGGCGCCCGAAGCCCTGCTCGTCCCGATCGACGGCGGCGCATGGGACGCCGATGCCCGTGCCGAGCTGGAGGATGCCGCCGAGCTGATCGACCAGCGGCTCGGCAAGGGCGACACCGACGTCGACACGCTGGGCGGGCTGACGGCGGTGATGGTCGGGCATGTTCCACCCGTCGGCACCCGCGTCGAGCACCCTAGCGGCTGGATCTTCGAAGTCGTCCAGGCCGACGAACGCCGAATTCACAAGCTGCGCCTGCATCCTCCCGTCGTCCCGCCGGACGAGGACGGCTAGCGCTACGCGGCTTTCTTGTGCGGCCACCGCTGCCGGCCTATCTGTCGATGATGCGCAGACACATCCTCATCGTCCTTGGTTTGATCATCCTCGTCGTCGTCGCGGGGGCGATCTATGTCGGCTGGCCCGACCGGGCCAAGGTGCCGATCGAGCAAGTCACCGGTCGCCGCCCGCTGATTACCCAGCCACGGATCCAGACCATCCCGACGGTGAAGGTCGCGGACGTCGTCGGCTGGCGGGGCGGCGCGATGCCGACGCCCGCGGCGGGGCTGAAGGTACAGCCGTTCGCCACCGACCTCGAACATCCGCGCTGGCTCTATCGGCTTCCCAATGGCGACGTGCTGGTCGCCGAAACCAACTCGCCGCCGCGCGAGGGTGGCGGCGTGCAGGGCTTCGTCATGAAGCTGCTGATGGGCAAGGCGGGCGCGGGCGTACCGTCCGCCAATCGGATCACGCTGCTTCGCGACACCAATGGCGACGGCACCGCCGACCAGCGCAGCGTGTTCATGACCGGCCTCAACTCGCCGACCGGCATGACGCTGATGGGCGGGATGCTCTACGTTGCCAACACCGATGCAGTGGTGCGCGTGCCGTATACGGAGGGAATGACCAAGGTCACGGCGCGCCCCGAGCTGGTCGTCAAGCTGAACGGCGGCGGCAATCATTGGGCGCGGACCCTGATCGCCAACACCGACGGCAAGACGCTGCTGGTCGGCGTCGGCTCGGCGTCCAACATCGCCGAAAAGGGCATGGCCGCCGAGCGGTTCCGTGCGAACATCCTCCAGGTCTGGCCGAAGGAGAAGACCTTCCGCGTCTATGCCGCGGGCTTGCGCAATCCGCAGGGCATGGCGATCAACCCGCAGAACAACCAGCTCTGGACCGTCGTCAACGAACGCGACATGCTCGGCTCCGATCTCGCGCCGGATTATCTCACCCAGGTCGAGTTCGGCGACAATTTCGGGTGGCCCTGGTATTATTGGGGCGGCTATCCCGACACCCGCGTCGAAGACGAGAACCCGGCGCTCCAGCAATATTCCAAGCGTCCGGATTATGCGCTCGGTCCGCATGTCGCGGCGCTCGGCCTCGCATTCTCGGGCGACGCCAAGCTCGGCGCACGGTTCGCCACCGGCGCGTTCGTCGGCGAGCACGGCTCGTGGAACCGCAAGCCGGTGTCGGGCTACAAGGTGGTCTTCATTCCGTTCGCCGCGAGCGGCTTCCCCGTTCCCGGCGCCAAGCCGGTCGACGTGCTCACGGGCTTCCTCGACAAGGAGGGCAAGGCACAGGGCCGCCCCGTCGGGGTGATCACCGACAAGGCGGGCGCGCTTCTCGTCGCGGACGATGTCGGCAATCGGATCTGGCGCGTCAGCGCCTCGGCGCCGACCGCGGCGCCGTAGCTCGATCTAACACCCACGCGGCAGGCTCGATTGGTCGCCGCACCTACGCACGCGGGTGGCGCCTGAACGCATTCGGCGCGACGGAGAGCAGATCACGTACCTGTTCTTCTACCGTCATGCCGGACCTGTCCCGGCATCCACACACTCCGAACAGGTAGTCGCATTGGTGCGCATGGTAGACCCCGGAACAAGTCCGGGGTGACGGGGGCGGTACGCGCTCCCCTTCCCGTCATGCTGAAATCGTTTCAGCCCAGCGCTTCACCTGCAGGCCTGGCCAATCACCGTAGCAGCTTGGGCGCCTCTGCCTGGATGACATCGCGGATCTTGCCAGCGAACAGGCCGAGAAAGCCCGGCAGGTCGACCGAGGCGTGGACCTTGTCCTCGAAGATCGTCGCGGTCGACTTGATCGACTGACCCATCGCGTCGACCGTGAAGATCATGGTGTCGCCCTCCCAGCGATGCACCACCTGCGCCCCGCCCGGGATCAGGCGGCCGATCTTGCCGACGCCTCCGTCGAGCCGCTGGCGCACCGCGGCCTTGCCGAGCTGGTGAGGAATATCGAGTTCGATCGGGGCACTCATCGGGCAGCTCCTAGCTTGCGAACAGCATCGCGTCGTCCGCAAACGCCTTGAACTCGAGCGCGTTGCCGCTGGGATCGCGAAAGAACATCGTCGCCTGCTCGCCGGGCTGTCCCTTGAAGCGGACATGCGGCGCGATACCGAAGGCAATGCCGGCCGCGGCCACCCGCTCGGCCAATGCGGTCCAGTCCGCCATCCGCAACACGATCCCGAAATGCGGCACCGGTACATGATGACCGTCGACCTCGTTGGCGACCGCGACCGGCTCCGCGGCGGGATCGAGATGCGCGACGATCTGATGGCCGTAAAAGTCGAAGTCGATCCATTGTTCGCTCGATCGGCCTTCGGCGCATCCGAGCGTCTCGCCGTAGAACGCGCGAGCGGCGGCGAGATCGTGGACGGGGAAGGCGAGGTGGAAGGGACGTAGTGTCATGGTGCGCTGCTACACCCTAACCAGGCCCCCGTCACCCGTTTCCCCCGCAACCGTCATCCCGGCGAACGCCGGGACCAAGAGCCACAAGCGTCGTTCGTGGTACTCTGGGTTCCGGCGTTCGTCGAATGACGATAGTGGATGAAGCGTCGCTCCCGGCAACCAGGCGTTGCCCCGGCGCCCGCCCCCCGCCATATCCGCGCCGTGACCTTCACCCTCCCCCAGATCCGCTATCCCGCTTTTGTCTCGATCCTGCTCGGCGCGGTCGCTGCCACCGGGTTCGCACCGCTCGAATTCTGGCCGCTGACCGTCTTGTGCTTCGCCGGCTGGATGGCGCTGGTCCACGCTGCGCCGACGCTTCGCCAGGCCGGCTGGATCGGCTGGGCCTTCGGCGTCGGCCATTTCACGATCAACAACAACTGGTTCCAGCACGCGTTCGATTTCCAGGACAAGATGCCGCCGGTGCTCGGCTATTTCGCCGCGGTCGGGCTCGCGCTCTATCTGGCGGTGTTTCCCGCGCTTGCCGCGATGCTAACCTGGCGGTTCGGGCGCGCGTCCCGGCCCGACCTGCCGTTCGCGCTCGCTTTCGCCGCCGCCTGGATCGCAACCGAATGGCTGCGCGCAGTGCTGTTCACCGGCTATGCCTGGGATCCGCTCGGCGTCGTGTGGCTGCCCAAGATCGGCGTGGCGCGGCTGAGCGCATGGGTCGGCACCTATGCCCTGTCGGGCATGACGGTGCTCGCCGCCGGCTCGCTCCTGCTGGTCCGTCGCCGCCCCCTCGTGCCGGCCGCCATCGCCGGCCTGCTCGCCTTCGCCGCGGTGTCGGGAAGCTGGACGAATGCCCCGCCCGCCCCGCCCGGTGGCCCGCTGGTCCGCATCGTCCAACCCAATATCGGCCAGGGAGAGCGGGGCGAGGACGATGGCGAACGCGTCCTCGCGGCACTTGCGGCGCTGTCGGGAAAACCCGGGCGCACGCCTCGCCTGATCGTATGGCCCGAGGGCGTCGTCCGCGACTTCCTCGAAAGCGGCTACCCTTCCTATACCTATAACGGCGCGAGCCCGCTCTACGCGCGCTGGCGGATCGCGCGGCTGCTCGGACCGCGCGACGTCGTGCTGACCGGTGGCACCGCGTTGCGCTTCGACAAGGCCGAGAACGTCGTCGGCGCGAGCAATTCGGTGTTCGCGATCACCCCCGACGCCCGGATCGCGGGCCGCTACGACAAGGCGCATCTCGTCCCTTATGGCGAATATCTGCCGCTGCCCTGGCTCCTCCGTCCGCTCGGGCTCGCGCGTCTGGTTCCCGGCGATATCGACTTCGACGATGGCCCCGGCCCCCGCAACCTGACGGTACCCGGCTTCGGCAAGATCGCGGTTCAGATCTGCTACGAGATCATCTTCTCCGGGCAGGTCGTCGATCGCGCTAACCGGCCGCGGCTGCTGTTCAATCCGTCCAACGACGCGTGGTTCGGCCGCTGGGGCCCACCCCAGCATCTCGCCCAGGCCCGGATGCGGGCGATCGAGGAAGGGCTGCCGATCGTCCGCGCGACCCCGACCGGCATCTCCGCGGTGATCGCCGCGGACGGCCGTCTCATCGCGCAGATCCCGCACGAAACGGCCGGCGCCGCCGAGGTAGCGATCCCGCCCGCGCTGGTGCCGACCTTCTTCAGCCGAATGGGCAACCGCGTCGCACTCGCGGTCGCGCTGCTCTTCGTCGTGCTGGCCGTTGCCATCCGGCGGCGCGCGCGATAGGAAGATATAAAGCTTTCTTTATATCAGCTAGAGAGATCCATGCGCAGCAGCTTCATCTTTACGTCCGAATCGGTTTCCGAAGGTCATCCCGACAAGGTCGCGGACCAGATCAGCGACACTGTCGTCGACCTGTTCCTCGCCAAGGATCCGGAGGCGCGGATCGCGTGCGAGACGCTGACGACCACCAACCTGGTGGTGCTGGCCGGCGAGATCCGCTGCAAGGGCGTGTACGAGAACGACCAGTGGGCCGACGGCGCGCTGCAGGAGATCGAGGACGCGGTCCGCAACACCGTCCGCGAGATCGGCTACGAACAGTCGGGCTTCCACTGGAAGGACTTCAAATTCTACAATAATCTCCACGGTCAGTCGGCGGAGATCGCGATGGGCGTCGATGCGGGCGACAACAAGGACGAGGGCGCGGGCGACCAGGGCATCATGTTCGGCTATGCGACCGACGAGACCCCGGGGCTGATGCCCGCGACGCTTTATTACAGCCACAAGATCCTCGAGCGCATGGCCGCCGATCGCCACTCCGGCGCCGCGCCGTTCCTCGAACCCGACGCCAAGAGCCAGGTGACGCTGCATTACGAGAACGAGAAGCCGGTCCACGCCGCCGCGCTCGTCGTCTCGACCCAGCACAAGCCCGGCTATTGCCTTCAGGGCGAGAACGCCGACCCCAAGCTATACGACGAACTCCATGCGTACGTGACCAAGGTGCTGACGGAAACGCTGCCGGCCGGCTTCGTGACCGACGCGACCAAGACCTATATCAACCCGACGGGCGCGTTCGAGATCGGCGGCCCCGATGGCGACGCCGGGGTCACCGGGCGCAAGATCATCGTCGACACCTATGGCGGCGCAGCGCCGCATGGCGGCGGCGCGTTCAGCGGCAAGGATCCGACCAAGGTCGATCGCTCGGCCGCCTATGTCTCGCGCTACCTCGCCAAGAACATCGTCGCCGCGGGCCTCGCCACGCGCTGCACGATCCAGCTGAGCTATGCGATCGGCATTGCCGAGCCGCTGTCGATCTATGTCGACACCCACGGCACCGGCACCGTGCCCGAGGCGAAGCTCGAGGAAGTGCTGCCCAAGCTGGTCCGCCTCACCCCGAAGGGCATCCGCGAGCACCTCAAGCTCAACGCGCCGATCTACAAGCGCACCGCGGCCTATGGGCATTTCGGCCGCGACGCCGAGGGTCAGTTCTTCACCTGGGAGAAGACCGATCTGGTCGACGCGCTGAAGGCCGCGGTCGCCTGATCACCGGGAACGACGCGTGAACGATCCGGCCGTGATCCGGCGCCTTTACGGGCGCCGGCAGGGACATAAGCTGCGTGAAGGGCAGGCCGCGCTGGTCGAGGACGCCTTGCCGGGCCTGAGCGTTCCGGAAGCCGGCGCGCTCGACTCGCGCGCGCTGTTCGGGGACGATCGCCCGCTCCAGCTCGAGATCGGGTTCGGCGCTGGCGAGCACCTCGCCGCGCAGGCCGCGGCGGATCCGCGGACCGGGTTCATCGGCTGCGAGCCGTTCCTCAATGGGGTGGTCGGCGCACTCGGCCATATCCGCGACGGCGGTCTCGGCAACGTCCGGCTGCACATGGGCGACGCGCTCGACGTGATCGAGCGCCTGCCCGATGCGAGCCTCGAGCGCGTCTTCCTGTTGCACCCCGATCCGTGGCGCAAGGCGCGCCATGCCAAGCGCCGCATGGTCAATCACGGCCCGCTCGACGTGATCGCCGCCAAGCTGAAGCCGGGCGGCAGCTTCCGCCTCGGCACCGACGATCCGACCTATTGCCGCTGGGCGATGATGATCATGAACCAGCGCGCCGACTTCGTATGGACCGCGGAGTCGTCGCGCGACTTCCTCGATCGGCCCGCCGACTGGCCGGAGACCCGCTACGAGCGCAAGGCGCGCCGCCAGGGCCACGAGGTCTGGTACTTCAGCTACCTGCGCCCCTAGGGGCCCCCCTACGGGGTCGAGCGTACCGGCACCGTAACGAACCGTACGCGTCTTAACTTCCTGTTTGCCCTGGGCTGGTACGCCTGACGAACAACCATTCGTCGGAAGACCAAGCCCGTGCGCACCACGCCGAAATCCCAACCACCCCGCGGCATCCTTCGCGCGCTGGTCCGCGACACCAAGGCGAACGTGCTCGCGATGATGGCGATCTTCCTGATCCCGCTGTCTGCGCTGACCGGCTCGGCGGTCGATGTGGGCCGGTTGTACCTGGTGAAAGTCCGCCTCCAGCAGGCGTGCGACGCGGGTGCGCTCGCCGGCCGCAAGTTCATGGAAGACAGCAACAACAACAAGCTCGACCCAACTGCCGAAACCCAGGCCAAGACCTTCTTCGCGAGCAATTTTCCCAGTGGTTTGCTAGGCACGCCAGCATTCGCGTCGACCGACAAGAATTATCCGTTCACTCCGACCAAGACCGCCGACAATCAGGTCGCGGGCACTGCGTCCATGGCAGTGCCGATGACGATCATGAAGATGTTCGGATCGCCGTCGCAGACCATCACGGTCTCGTGCGAAGCCCGCTTCGACGTCGCCGACAGCGACATCATGTTCGTTCTCGACACCACTGGATCGATGGCGTGCGCCGCCGCCGACACCTCCGGATGCACCCAGGGAACCGGCACCTATGCTCGTCCCGACGGCACCGGCACGGGCTATTACACGGTCGAGAAGAGCAATTCGAAGCTCTCGGGCCTGCGCAACGCCGTGATGAAATTCTACGACAGCCTGGCGGCAAACGTCGATCCGTCGACGCATATCCGGTACGGATTCGTGACTTATACCTCCACGGTCAATGCCGGCTTTGCGCTCCCCACCAGCGCGTTCGTCAACAACTGGGGGTATCAGTCCCGCCGGATCATCGGCGACTACGTCAAATCCGCGACTGAAACCGTCACGATGAACGTGTCGCAGGCGTCATGTACGTCGAAGGCGACCGGACGGAATCCGATCTCCTTCTACACGACCAATGGCACCGCGCAGCGCGTGACGAGCACATGGGCGGCGACCAATAGCACCTGTACCGTCAAAACGGAGGTACTGACCCCGATGTGGCGGTACGAGAAGGTGAATTACGACGTCTCGGCCTTCGTGGGGGGGGCTACCGTCGACGATCCAACCAAGGTTACCAACACGACCAGCAAATGGCAGGGCTGCATCGAGGAACGCGAAACCACGCCCGGGGTCACGAGCTTCAACATCGCGTCGCTGCCGAAGGATCTCGATCCTGATCTCATGCCCACCGACGACGCCAGCAAGTGGCGGCCGATGTGGCCGGACGTCATCTATTACCGCAACACACTCGGGTACCGCGACTATGAGGGTAACAGCACCAACCCTTATGGCGACAGCACCAACGACGGCAGGCTCGAAAACTACACCAATTTGCTGATCCCGGACACGATGAAGTCGGGTTTCACGTCTTGCGGCAAGCCCGTGAAACGGCTTGGCGAGATGACGCGTGCGGAGGTGTCGAGCTACGTCAACGCGGTCGACTTCAAGCCACAGGGCGGCACCTATCACGACGTCGGCATGATCTGGGGCACGCGGATGATCGCGCCCGCCGGTATCTTCGCCAGCGACACCGCGCCATGGCCGGGACGCAACCCGCCCAATCGCTACATCGTGTTCATGACGGACGGCGACATGGCCCCGAACGGTTCGCTGTACGGGCTCTACGGCATCGAAACCTTCGACCAGCGCGTCTCAGGCGGTAGCGGCGACCTTACCAATTACCACAACAAGCGCTTCGTCGCCGAATGCGCAGCCGCAAAGGCACGCGGGATCAAGGTGTACGTGGTTGCCTTCGGGCAGACGCTGACCACCGAATTGACGGCGTGCGCGTCGACGCCACAGGATGCCTTCTACGCCGACGATCCGACCAAGCTCGACGCGGCGTTCGAGACCATCGCCAAGCAAGTCGCGATGCTGCGGGTGTCCAAGTGAGGCGCCCGCCGCTCGCCGCGCTGCGTGCGCTACTGCGCGATCGGCGTGGCGTCACGATCATCGAGTTCGCGATCGTCGCGCCGGTCATGTTGCTGATGCTGATGGGGCTCGGCGACCTGCTCTACCAAGTCTACGCCAAGGAGATCCTTTCCGGTGCGATCCAGAAGGCCGGCCGCGACTCCGGCATCCAGGGCGGCGCGCAGGCGACCGCGCAGATTGACGGCAAGGTGCTCGCGATGATCGACACCATCATGATCACCCC
>DATLME010000293.1:0-8501 GCA_035537395.1 Sphingomonas sp.
GATGGGCAAGGATGCACCCTATGTGCCGGGCTGGGACTGCCACGGCTTGCCGATCGAGTGGAAGGTCGAGGAGGCGTATCGCGCCAAGAAGCTCAACAAGGACGAGGTGCCGGTCGCGCAGTTTCGCGCCGAATGCCGCGCTTATGCCGAGAAGTGGGTCGCGGTGCAGCGTGCGCAGTTCGAGCGGCTGGGGGTGATGGGCGACTGGGCCGACCCGTATCTGACGATGAACTACGACGCCGAGGCGACGATCGTCGGCGAGCTCCTCAAGTTCGCCGAATCGGGGCAGCTGTATCGCGGCGCGAAGCCGGTGATGTGGTCGCCGGTCGAGAAGACCGCGCTTGCCGAAGCCGAGGTCGAGTATGAGGACATCGTGTCGACGCAGATCGACGTGGCGTTCGAGATTGTGGACGCGCCCCATGCGCGGGAACTGGTCGGCGCGTTTGCGGTGATCTGGACGACGACGCCATGGACGATCCCGGTGAACCAGGCTTTGGCCTATGGGCCGGAGGTCGAATACGTCCTCGTCGAGGTTGCCGGGCGGCGGGTGCTGGTGGCGGAGGCGTTGCTTCCGTCCTTCACCCTTCGTGTTTCCCGTCATCCCGGCGAAGACCGCGATCCACTCACCCATGTGTACGACGGTGGCTCGGTGGACCCTGACCCGCGCCGGAGTGACGGAGAGGTCCTTTGGCGGGGCAAGGGCTCCGACCTTCGCGGCGCCACTGCCCGGCACCCGATGCACGCACTCGGCGGGTTCTTCGCCAAGCCGCGGCCGTTCCTCTCGGGCGACTTCGTCACCACCGACGCGGGTACCGGACTTGTCCACATGGCGCCGGATCATGGCGAGGACGATTTCGCGCTGTGCAAGGCCTCGGGTCTCGAGCCGGTGTTCGCGGTCGACGGTGCGGGCATGTACCGTGCCGACTGGGCGTGGCTCGGCGGGCAGGGGAGCGTCATCAACAAGAAGTTCGTCGCTGCCGACGGGCCGATCTGTTCCGACCTTCGCGCCGCGGGGGCGCTGCTGGCGGCATCCGACGACTTCGCGCACAGCTATCCGCATAGCTGGCGGTCCAAGGCCAAGGTAATCTTCCGCGCGACGCCGCAATGGTTCATCCCGATGGACCAGCCCGATCGGACGGCGATCGCTTCGCCGGTACCCGGCACCGGGTTCGACATGACCGGCGCAAGCGCCGGAACCAGCTTCGTCGCCGGCAACGGCCCGACGCTGCGCGAGACGGCGCTCGATGCGATCGAGCGGACCCAATGGGTGCCGCCGCGCGCGGAGAACCGGATTCGTTCGATGGTGGAAGGACGGCCCGATTGGGTAATCAGCCGCCAGCGCGCCTGGGGCGTGCCGATCGCGCTCTATGTCGATCGCAAGAGCGGCGAGTACCTGAATGACGGCGCGGTCAACGACCGGATCGTCGCGGCCTTTCGCCAGGGCGGGGCGGATGCGTGGTTCGGTGCCGACCATCAGGCGTTGCTCGGCGAGCGCTACCGCGCCGAGGACTATGAGGTGGTGCAGGACATACTCGACGTCTGGTTCGACTCGGGGTGCACGCACGTGTTCACGGTCGAGGCGCGCTATGGCGACGGGGTTCGCGCAAATCTCTATCTGGAGGGGTCCGACCAGCATCGCGGCTGGTTCCAGTCGTCGCTGCTCGAGGCGAGCGGCACGCGCGGGCGCGCGCCGTACGACGCGGTGCTCACCCACGGCTTTGCGCTCGACGGGCAGGGGCGCAAGATGTCGAAGAGCCTCGGCAACGTCGTCGACCCGCTCAAGATCATTCAGGAATCGGGCGCGGACATCCTGCGGATGTGGGTCGCGTCGACCGACTATTTCGACGATGTGAAGATCGGCAAGGAGGTGCTCGGCACCGCCTCCGACGCGTATCGCAAGCTGCGCAACACCTTCCGCTATCTGCTGGGAGCGCTCGACGGCTTTGCGGAGAGCGAGCGCGTGGCGGTAGCGGACATGCCCGAACTGGAGCGCTATGTGCTCCATCTGCTCGGCGCGCTCGATGCCGATCTGCGGGAGGCGGCGCAGGGTTACGAGTTCAATCGCTATCTGCGGTTGCTCACCGACTTTGCGAACGAGGATCTGTCGGCGTTCTTCTTCGACGTGCGCAAGGACTGCCTGTATTGTGATGCGCCGGGCGACCTGAAGCGACGCGCCTATCGGACGGTGCTCGACACGCTGTACCATGCCCTGGTCCGCTATGCCGCGCCGGTGCTGTGCTTTACCGCCGAGGAAGTCTGGCAGGCGCGCTTCCCGAGCGAGGACGGTTCGGTGCACTATCTGGAATGGCCCGAGCTGCCGAAGCTCCAGGGTGATGCCGCGATCGGCACCAATTGGGCCGATGTGCGGCGCCTGCGTGAGCAGGTGACCGAGGCGATCGAGCCGCTGCGCCGCGAGAAGACGGTACGCTCCAGCCTCGAGGCCGAGGTGACGGTGCCCGCGCTGCCGCTCGATGCGGCGGCGTTGGCGGAGACCTTCATCGTGGCGCGGGTCGATCAGGGCGAGGGCGAGCGGGTCAGCGTGACGCGCACCGGCTATCACAAATGCGGGCGATGCTGGCGCCACCTGCCCGAGGTTTCGAGCGATGGTACGCTGTGCGACCGCTGCACGGGGGTGGTAGCGCATGCGTAACCTTCCCAGGAGCGGCGCGATCACCGCGGCGGTCGTGCTGGTCGCCGACCAGGCGAGCAAGTTCCTCGTCACCGACCTGCTCAAGCTGGACGCGCTTAGCGAAGAGATCCGGCTCGCGCCGATCTTCGACCTGCGCTTCGTCGCCAATCGCGGGGTTTCGCTCGGGCTGCTGCACGCCGATACCGACCTGATGCGCTGGGGCCTGGTCGCGATGACTGCGGTGATCGCGACGCTGGTCGCGGTGTGGATGACGCGCGAACGCAACCGGCAGGACCGGATCGCGCTCGGGCTCATCCTCGGCGGAGCGATCGGCAACATTCTCGATCGGATCCGGTTCGGCTATGTGGTAGACTTCGCCGATCTGCATTTCGGCGACTGGCGGCCCTTCCTGGTGTTCAACGTCGCCGATGCGGCGATCACGATCGGCGTGCTCGTGCTGCTTGTCCGGGCGTTGTTGATGCGCGACAAGCGCGATGATCTTTCGGAGAATTCCCATGCGTAACTATGTTCCGATCGTCGCCGGGCTCGCCTGCGTCGCGTTGCTCTCTGGCTGCGGCAAGCGCGGCTACGACCGGGCAAGGCCCGACGAGTTCGCGGTGGCGCGCCAGGCGCCGCTCGTGATCCCGCCCGATTTCTCGCTGGTGCCGCCGCAGCCGGGTGCTGCCCGGCCGCAGGATAGCGCCGCGCAGGCGCAGACCCTCGACGCGTTGTTCGGCGGCCCCTCGGCGCGCAGTGCCGCGGAAACCGCAACCGTCGCAGCGGCCGGCGGGCGCGCTGCGGATCCGGGGATCCGCTCGTCGGTGGCCGATCCCGAGACCAACGTCGTCGACAAGGGCGCGACCACGCGCGACATCGTCGCCGCACCCGAAGGCGACGGGCAGGACGCGCGCGCGACGGCGCCGAAGCCCTGATCTCGTGCGGCGCTCCTTCCCCTTGCGGGGGAGGAGCCTAGGCGCGGGCTTGGTGGTACGCCGCGAATGCCTGGGTGAGGTCGGCGATCAGGTCGTCCGCGTCTTCCAGCCCGATCTGGAGGCGGACCAGCGGGCCGGCATCGTCCCGGGTAGTGACGCTGCGGTAGCGCTGCGGATCGACCGGTAGCGCGAGGCTCTCGAATCCGCCCCAGCTATAGCCGATACCGAACAGGTCGAGGGCGTCGATGAACGCGGCACGCGATGCTTCGTCGCCGCCATCGAGCACGAAGGCGAAGAGGCCGGTCGCGCCCTTGAAGTCGCGAGCGAAGATCTCGTGGCCGGGACAGCCCGGGAGCGCGGGATGAAGCACCTGCGCAACCTCTTGGCGGGTTTGAAGCCACCGCGCGATCGCCAGCGCGCTACGCTCATGCTGTGCGAGGCGGACTGCCATCGTCCGCAAGCCGCGGCTGCCGAGCCAGGCATCATCGGGACTGGTGACCTGGCCGAGCTGGAAGCTGGTGTCGCGAAGCTTGGCGAAGTGACCGGGCGCCGCGGTGACCGAGCCGAGCATCACGTCGCTGTGGCCGACGATGTATTTGGTGCAGGCCAGGATCGACAGGTCGACGCCGTGCGCGATCGCCGGAAAGCACAGGGGCGTGGCCCAGGTATTGTCGAGCAGGGTGACCACTCCGCGCGCTTTCGCCGCGGCGACGATCGCAGGGATGTCCTGCACCTCGAAGGTGAGGCTGCCCGGGCTCTCCATGAAGATGGCGCGGGTTCGCTCGCCTATCAGGTCGGCGATGCCTGCGCCGATCAGCGGATCGTAGAAGCGCGTGGAGATGCCGAGCCGCTTCAGCAAGCCACTGGCCATTGAGCGGGTCGGATCATAGGCGCTGTCGGCGAGGAGCAGTTCGTCCCCCGGCGCAAGTACCGAGAGGAGCGCGGCGGCGATCGCGGCAACGCCGGAAGGGTAGAGGAACGTGCCCTCCGCGCCCGGCTCCAGGCTGGTGAGCGCATCGGCAAGCGACCATTGCGTCGGCGTACCTTTGCGGCCGTAGAACAGCCGGTGATGCGGATCCCGCTTCGACCCGGCGCGGAGATCCGAGACGGTATCGTAGAGGATCGTCGAGGCGCGCCAGACCGGCGCGCTGACGATCCCCTGAGTCCATTCGGCGCGCCGACCGGCCGTGACGACGCGGGTCGCGTCCGCCAGCGGCCGATCGGCAGCGTCGCTCATGCGGCTCCCATCACCTTGGGCGTGGAACGATCGGCTCCCCATTCGGACCAGCTGCCATCATAGAGTGCAGCGTCCTTGCCGAGCAGATGCAACCCGAAGGCGAGCGTCGATGCGGTGATGCCGGAGCCGCAGGTCAGCGCGATCGGCTTGTCGATGTCGATCCCGGCACCTTCGAAGGCGGTCTTCAGCGCATCGCCCTGTTTCCAGGTGCCGTCTTCGTTGAAGATCTGGTCGTACGGCAAGTTCTTGGCGCCGGGCATGTGGCCTGCGTGGGTCGCCGGCCGCGGATCGGGTTCCTCGCCCGAGAACCGTGCGGCGGAGCGTGCGTCGAGCACCTGCTCCGCGCCGGTTTCGAGATTGGCCTTCATCTGATCGAGCGTGCGGACCCCCTTGTCGTCGGCCCAGACAGTGAAGTGGCGGTGGCGGAGCTGTTCCTTGCCGCTCGCGGTCTCGCGGCCTTCGGCCTGCCATTTGGCGAAACCGCCGTCGAGGATCGCGACATCATGTGCGCCGAACGTGCGGAGCATCCACCATGCGCGCGCCGAGGTGTGCCAGGGAGAGCTGTCGTAGAGGACGATCCGGCTGCCGTCGCCGAGTCCGAGCGATTGCATGCGGCTCGCGAACTTCTCTGCCGAGGGCAGCATCATCGGCAGGTCGCTGTCGGTATCGCGGAGCTCGCCCAGGTTCATGAACACCGCGCCCGGGATATGCGCGGCTTCATAGTCGGCAGCCGGGTCGCGTCCCGCATCGGCGGCGAGGTAGGTGGCATCGACGATCCTGAGATCGGTCGCCCCCAGTTCGCTGGCCAGCCATTCGGTCGTCACGAGCGCTTCCATGTACTTCCTCCTTCGGGATTGCCGATCAGTAACCGGCGTCGCCGCTGGCGTCGAGAGAGGCAAGGAACGACTTGGCCTGAACGCGGATCCGCTGCTGCTCCGCGGAATCCATCTTCGACCAGGTCCGATAGGGCATCGCGAGCCGCGGATTGCGCCCGAGCTTCTCCTCGTGGCGGACGAGAAAATCCCAGTAAAGCGCGTTGAACGGGCAGGCGTCCTCGCCGGTACGCTGCTTCACATCGTAGCGGCACTTGCCGCAATAGTCCGACATCCGGTTGATATAGGCGCCCGACGACACATAGGGCTTGGAGCCTAGCAGCCCTCCATCGGCGAATTGGCTCATGCCAAGGGTGTTTGGCAGTTCGACCCACTCATACGCGTCGGTATAGACCTCCAGATACCATTGGTGGACCTGGCGCGGATCGGCGCCGATCAGCAGCGCGAAATTCCCCGTGATCATCAGCCGCTGGATGTGGTGGGCATAGGCGTGCTGCAAGGTGCCGCCGATTGTGTCGGCGAGGCAGCGCATGTCGGTCTCGCCGGTCCAGTACCAGCCGGGCAGGTTGCGCTGGTGGCCGAAATAGTTGCGGTCGACATAGTCCGGCCCTTCGCGCCAGTAGATGCCGCGCATGTATTCGCGCCAGCCGATGATCTGGCGAATATAACCCTCGGCGCAATTCAGCGGCACCTTGCCCGCTTGGTATCGTGCGGCGACTTCGTGACAAAGCGCGATCGGATCGAGCAATCCGGCATTGATGTACGGCGACAGGATCGAGTGCCACAGCCAGGGCTCGCCCGCGACCATCGCGTCCTGATAATCGCCGAACCGGGGCAGGGCGTGTTCCAGGAAATGCGCTTGCTGGCGCAGTGCGTCGTCCCGAGTGACCGCAAGTTCAAATCCGTCGAGGATACCCGGATGGTTGTCGAAGCGCTCGGCGACAAGGGTCAGTACCGCCTGCGTCGAAGCGTCGGGTGCGAAGGCCAGCGGCCTCGGCATCAGGAGATCGGCCTGAGCAGGCTTGCGGTTGTCCTGGTCGTAGTTCCACTGCCCGCCGACCGGCTTGCCGCGCTCGTCCATCAGCAGCCCGGTGCGCTGACGCATCGCACGGTAGAAATATTCCATCGTCAGTTGCTTGCGACCGGCGGCCCACGCTTCGAAATCGGCATGGCTGGCGAGGAAACGATCGTCGCGCAGGATCTCGACGGGGATGCCGAAGATCGTTTCCCAGCTATCGAGCATCGCGCGTACCCGCCATTCGCCGGCCTCGGTGACGACGATGCGTGCGGGATCGTGGCGTTCGATCGCGCGTGCGACCTCGGCGGTGAAGCTGCCACCATTGTCGGGATCGTCGAGCCGGACATAATCCACCGTCCAGCCGAGCCGCTCGAGTTCGGCGGCATGGTGGCGCATCGCGGACAGGATGAAGGCGATCTTTTTCTTATGATGGCGAACGTAGGTGGTCTCGTCCGCTACCTCCATCATCAGTACCACTGCGCTTGCCTGATCCACCGCGGCCAGCGAGGCGAGGCCGATCGTCAGCTGGTCACCGAGCACGGGCACGAGAACACGCGTTTTCATCTTGTTCATCGCATCCTACATGCGCCTGATGACCCCGAAATATCTAGGCCAATCCGCCGCCCTGCCTCCGACGCCCGAAGCCGCGGTGCTCGACTATGTTCCAAATCCGCGGCCGGGCACGACATATCTGGTGCGGTTCGCGGTGCCCGAGTTCACCTCGCTATGCCCGGTAACTGGGCAACCCGACTTCGCGCACCTCGTGATCGACTATGCCCCCGGCGACACGATCGTGGAGTCGAAATCGCTCAAGCTGTTCCTCGGCTCGTTCCGCAACCATGCTGCCTTTCACGAGGATTGTACCGTCGGCATCGGAACCCGCCTGTTTGCTGAGATGAAGCCGGCATGGTTGAGGATCGGCGGTTATTGGTATCCGCGCGGTGGGATCCCCATCGACGTGTTCTGGCAATCCGGCGCTCCACCAGCCGAATTGTGGGTACCGGATCAAGGTGTGCAGCCATATCGGGGGCGAGGTTGATCGCAAAACCGCGTCATTCGGGCGCGAATGTTAACCCAGAGCATGTTGCAGTGCGGTGTATGCGCAACCATCTAGGCGATGAACGGTTGTTCATACGCGGACGGGCGGATCACGTCGAGTTCGCGACAGCGAAGGGATCAGCATGGCTAAGGCGTCGTCGGGAGAGGTTATCTCCAAACTGGCCTTGATCGGCAATTTCCTGCCGCGGCAGTGTGGATTGGCGACGTTCACCACCGACGTCTACCAAGCGACCCGCGAGCGCTTCCCTGATATCCAGGTCGACGTCTACGCGATGGACGACCATCCCGGCCGCTATGACTATCCCGATGCGGTAGTCGCAGCGATCCCGCAGGACGACCTCTCCGCCTATGTGGACACGGCCCGCCGGATCGACGCGAGCGGCGCCCAGGCGATCTGGGTCCAGCACGAATATGGCATCTACGGCGGCCCGGCGGGCGATCACCTGTTGGCGCTGCTCGACCGGACCACGCTGCCCGTGATCGTGACGCTGCATACCATCCTGGAGAAGCCGAGCGTCGACGAACGTCGCGTGCTCGAAGGCTTGCTGCGGCGGTCGGCACGCGTCATCGTCATGGCGGAGCGCGGCCGCGAGATCCTTCAGCGGGTGTACGGCGCAAGCCCGCGCCAGATCGTGATGATCCCACACGGCGTCCCCGATCGTGCGCTGGTCGAGCCCGACCTGCTGAAGCCGCGATTCGGCTGGGAAGGCCGCGAAGTGGTGCTGACATTCGGATTGCTGGCACCGAACAAGGGCATCGAAACGATCATCGAGGCGCTGCCTGCCGTGATCGC
>DATLME010000294.1:0-3945 GCA_035537395.1 Sphingomonas sp.
GGTGGTCCGCCAACGGCTCGAGCATCAAATGGGCGAGATTCGTCAGGCACTTGCCAAGCTGAAGTTCGAAGGGCCGGTCGGGCGCCAGGTCGTGCTGACCGGCGGCGGTGCCGAACTCAATGGCATTGCGGACTATGCCCAGCAGGCGCTCGGCCGCTCGGTGCGGATCGGACGACCGCGCGGATTGACCGCCCTGCCGGAAGCGCATGGCGGCCCGGCCTTCGCGACGCTAGCGGGACTGGCATTCTACGCAGCGACGGATCCGATCGATCTTCGCGCCGTCGCACCGCAACAAACGGTGCACCGGCAGCGCGGAATCGGCATGGTTCGCAAGTTGATCCAGGCAGCGCGCGCGAATTATTGACGCTTTGCGGCACTAGCACACGTTTTGGCTGGCACGCCGCGAATCGTTAGGGCAGACGGTTAACAACTGGCCCCGGAGCTTATCCCCGGGAGGGGCGGAGACTAAGGCATGAGCATCGAATTCATTACTCCCGAAGTGGACGAACTCACGCCGCGCATCGCGGTGATCGGGGTCGGCGGCGCGGGCGGCAACGCGATCGCGAACATGATGCGCGCGGATGTGCAGGGCGTCGATTTCCTCGTCGCGAACACCGACGCGCAGGCGCTGAAGCAGTCGACTGCGCCGCATCGGATCCAGCTCGGCACCAAGATCACGCAAGGGCTCGGCGCGGGCAGCCGTCCCGAGATCGGTCGCGCCGCGGCCGAAGAGACGATCGACAGCCTCGCGAAGCAGCTCGAGGGCGCACACATGGTGTTCATCGCCGCGGGCATGGGCGGGGGTACCGGCACCGGTGCCGCGCCGGTGATCGCGAAGGCGGCACGCGACATGGGCATCCTGACGGTCGGCGTCGTGACCAAGCCGTTCGCGTTCGAGGGCAATCGCCGCGCCAAGAGCGCGGAAGGCGGCATCGAGGAACTGCAGAAGTATGTCGATACGCTGATCGTCATCCCGAACCAGAACCTGTTCCTGATCGCCAACGCCAACACCACCTTCAAGGAAGCGTTCGCGATGGCGGACGAGGTGTTGCAGCAGGGCGTTCGCGGGATCACCGACCTGATGGTCATGCCCGGCCTGATCAACCTCGACTTCGCCGACGTCCGGTCGGTGATGCAGGAAATGGGCAAGGCGATGATGGGCACCGGCGAGGCGAGCGGCGACAACCGCGCGCTCGAAGCCGCGCAGAAGGCGATCGCCAATCCGCTGCTCGACGGCGTGTCGATGCAGGGCGCGAAGGGCGTGATCATCTCGATCACCGGCGGCGACGACATGCGCCTGCTCGAGGTCGACGAAGCCGCGAACCACATTCGCGACCTGGTCGATCCCGACGCCAACATCATCTGGGGCTCGGCGTTCAACCCCGAGCTAGAGGGCAAGATCCGCGTGTCGGTCGTCGCGACCGGGATCGACGCGGATACCCGCTCGACCTTGCCGATGCCGACCGCCGAAACGTCGCGCAGCTTCAGCTTCGGGATGGGGCGCAAGGCAGACGAACCGGTGTCGTTCCGGCCGAGCGAGCCGACGCCGGCGCCCGCGCCCGTTGCCGCCGCACAGACCGCTGTAGAGCCGCAGCCGATCAGTGCCGAAGAGCCGCTCGATCTGACCGCGGGTGACGCGATCCAGGCCGATGCGCAGCCCGAGACGGCCGATGCCGCCGACGAGGAACTGGTCCTCGGCGCCGAGACCATTGTGTCGGCACCGCCCAAGACCTTCGCAGACGAGCCGTTCGGACGGAGCGTGCCCGCTCCCGCACCCGCGCCGCTTCCCGCGGGTGACGACGGCGCGGCGCGTCGCCGCTGGCTGTCGCCAGGCAACGAGCTGCCCACGACTCCGGCGCCCGCCGAAACGGCGCCGCAGCCCCGCGTGAAGATGGGCGGCACGCTGTTCGAACGGATGTCGAATGCGGCGCGTGGCGCGACCCGCGACGATGCCGAGGAAGACGCGAAGGAGCCGTTGGACATCCCGCGTTTCCTGCACCGCCAGAACAACCAATAAGCCGCAGTTCCAGACGGTTCCGCGCCGGTTCGTCGCCGGCGCGGGGCCATCCGGCGCGTGCCTTCGGATCGGCCATTGCCGGTTCATCATGGCTGCGCTCTAGGTCCAGTGTCCCATGCGCGCGTACCTGATCCCTCTGTTCCTTGCGTCGGCCGCGCTGCCATGCGCGGCGTCCGCGCAACTCGTGCAGCCGCTGCCCGGCACCACCACCGCGGACCGGCTGGCCGAACAGATGCGGGCGCTCGGCGCCAACCCGACCGATCTCGCCGCGCTGATCGCCGCAGGTGAGCTGTCGCTGGCGGTGGACGACCTCAGCGCGGCGGCGGCACTGTTCGCGCGTGCCGACCGGATCAACCCGCGCCACGCGCGCGTAAAGGCGGGGATGGGATCGATCCTGGTCCGCTCGGAGCGGCCCGGTGAGGCGCTTCGCTATTTCGCGCTCGCCGACAGCTACGGCATCGACCCGCAGCGGATCGCGTCGGACCGTGGCTTCGCCTACGACCTGATCGGAGAGCAGGACCGCGCCCAACGCGAATACCGCACCGCGTTGCGCCGCACCGCCGGCGACGAAGGCGAGCGCGCCGAGACGCTGCGTCGCTACGCGCTGTCGCTCGGCATTTCCGGGCGCGAGACGCAGGCGATGGAGGTGCTCGATCCGTTGCTGCGCAAGAGCGACCGGGGCGCGTGGCGCGCGCGCGCGTTCGTGCTGGCGATGAACGGCAAGGAAGCCGAGGCGGCGCGGATCGCGACGACGATGCTGCCGTCGGGCATGGCGCAGGGGTTGCAGCCGTTCTTCGACCGGTTGCCGGCCCTGCCCGCAATCGACCGCGCCTTCGCGGTGCATTTCGGCGAGGTCCACACCACGCCCGAGCGGCTCGCTGACCGCGGCATGGCGCCGCGGCTCGGCGTACTTGCCGCCGAGCCCGGAGCGTTGACGACCGTCGCGGTGGCGCAGGCAGCCCCCGTTCCGGCGCGGACGCGGGGCGTGCGAAGCGGCCGCGGGCGGACGAGCACCGCGGCCACCGCGGCCGCCGTGGCGGCGACCTCGCGGCCGGTCCAACCCGCCTCCGCGCGTACGGCATCGACCACGGGCACGCTCGCGCCTGTGGTGACGGCGGTAACGGCAACTTCGACACCCGCGCCGGCGGTTGCAGCGGCAAAGGTCGGCCGGGCACCGATGCCGGCGCCAGCATCGGCGACTACCCCGGCGAGCCGGTCGCCGGTGATCGCATCGGCAACGCCGGTGCGGGCATCCCCGGTCCCGCCGCCGGCGGCCACGACTACGACGACCGCGCCGCGCTATGCGACCTTGCCGCGGCCGCCGGGATCGATTTTGCCGCGGATGGTCGCAGTCGCGCCTGCGCCGACTCCGACCCCGACTCCGACGGCCGCCGCTCCGGTCGCTGCGGCACCCGTGCCGGTGCCCGCAACGGTCGTAACCGCGGCGCCTGCGCAGTCGCCGGTGGTGACCGCAAGCCGCGAACCGAAGGTCATCCGGAACAGCGAGGATTCGATCCTGGCGCGGATCATCGCGGGGCTCTCGATCCCGGCAACCGAACTCGACGTTCCGCCGGCAATGCGCCCGCCGGTTCGGCTCACCGCGGCGCGGCTGGTCCCGCCCGCGCAGGTAATTGCCGAAGCGAAGGCGAAGGAAGCGCGCGACGCGGCGGCGCGCAAGCTGGTCGCGGATAAGGCGGTGGCGGACAAGAAGCTCGCGGACCGCAAGGCGCTCGCCGACAAGAAGACGGCGGCGGCCAAGAAGCTTGCGGACGCCCAGAAGGCCGAAGAGGCGAAGCTCGCCGCGGCCGAGAAGAAGGCCGCGCGTGCCAATCCGCCGCGAATCTGGGTGCAGGTCGCCGGCGGTGCGAACGAGCGCGACTTGCCCAAGGCGTTCGCCGCAGTGAAGGCCAAGGCACCCGAGGTGTTTG
>DATLME010000295.1:0-2824 GCA_035537395.1 Sphingomonas sp.
CGAGCAACGCCATCGCACCTGTCGTCATCCCGGGCTCCGCCCGGGGTCCAGGATACCTGTTTTGTCGAAGGTGATCCCACCACCCTCGTCACCCCGGACCTGTTCCGGGGTCCACATGCCCAATGCCGTGGCGTGCGGGCATGGTGGATGCCGGAACCAGTCCGGCATGACGGAAGGGGCGGTACTATGCGCTACCCTTCCGTCATCCTAAGCCTGCCGCCAACCCGGCATTCTCCGGGCTGACGCACGGGCGGATCCGCTCAGCCGGTGCGCGTGCCCGACAGCGGGAAGCTGCCGAACGCGCCGGCGGCAACGGTGCCGGTCAGCGTGTCGCCCTCGGCGGTCGCCTTGCAGTCCAGCGTCATCGGCATCGGCACCGTCATCTGCTGCTTCCAGCTGATCGTGTTGCCATCCGCCTCGCCGGTCAGGTCGCTCGAGCCCATCGCGCCCGAGACCGTCCCGTTCCAGCTGCTGCCTGCGGTGTTGACGACGATCGTCATCTTCTGGTCGCCCAGCGGCGACTTAACCGTGCAATCCCAGCTGCCATCGACATCGGCCATCATTCTCTCCTCGGTAGACCTCAAACTCATCGTGCGCCGGTGACCGACGCCGCCGGCACGACCTCGACCGGGAGGCCGAGCCTGTCAAGCTGCGGACGGACCTTGGCGGCATCCCCGACGACCACCCAGGTCGTCGTCGCCGGCTGGATCGCCGCCTTCATCGCACCCTGCACGCCGGGCAAGGTCAGCGCGCGATAGCGCTGCGTGATCGTGGCGTAATAATCGTCGGGCCGGCGATACAGGTCGTTCTGCTGCATCGCGCCGAGCACCGCCCCGGACGTCTCGAACTGCCCAGCGACCGAGCGCACCGCACCGGTGATCGCACGATCGAATTCGGCCTGCGTCATCGGCTTGGTACCGACGAACTCGCCGACCTCGCGGCGGAGCTCGGCGAGCGACGGGCCGGTCTGGTCGGCCTGGACGGGCGCCGAGATCGAATAGGGTGCCGCGAACTCGTTGCGGTTGAAGGCGCCACGCACGCCGTAGGACCAATGCTTGTCTTCACGCAGGTTCATGTTGATCCGGCCGAGGAAGCTGCCGCCGAGCGCGTCGTTTGCGATCGTGATCGGGAGCAGCTCGTCGGTGCCCTTCAGCGCGGTCGGCAGGCCGCCGGCGATCAGCGATTGCGGGCTGTCCGGCCGGTCGATCAGGACGATCTTGGCAGCGGCAGCCGGTGCGGGCGTGGCGAACCGCTTGCTGCCCGCGGCCCCAACGCCCTTCCAGTCGCCGAAGCGCGCATCGAGCGCGGCGGTGACCTCCGCGAGCGGCCGATCGCTAACGACGAAGATCTTCGCCTTATCCGGGCGCAGCCACGCCTGCTGAAAGGCGAGCAGATCGGCCCGGCCGAGCGCCGCCACTACCTTGGGATCGCCGCTGCCGCCCGGTTTGCCGTACGGTGACGACGGGCCGTAGAGATAGGCGGGAAGGACGCGCTGGACGAGGCCCTGCGGGTCGGTCAACTCCTGGGCGATCTGCGCCAGCTGCTGGTTCTTGAGGCGTGCGACCTCGCTCTCGGCGAAAGCCGGATTGCGGGTGACGTCGGCGAACAGGTCCAGCCCCGGCGCGAGATTCGCACTGGGTACCACCAGCGATACGGTGGTGCGATCGGGCGACGCGCCGGTGCCGATCTGCGCGCCGATCCGCTCCTTGGCCTCCGCGAACGCAATCGAATCGAGCTTCTTCGTGCCTTCGTCGAGCATGTCGAGGGTCAGCTGCTGGGTACCGAGCCTGTCCGCGGGATCGGCGGCGCGGCCGGCGTCGAAGCTGATGACTGCCTGCGTCACCGGCACCGCGTCGCGCTGAGCGTAGATCACCTCGATCCCGTTCGCGAGCAGCGCGCGGCTGACCGTGGGGAAGCTCAGGCCGGCGACCTCGCCCACCGCAGGCAGCGCACCGCGGGTTCCCTTTGGCGCCTGTTCGGGCGCGGCGACCACGGTCTTCTGGGCAGGCACCTGCGCCTCTTCATAGGCATCGCGGGCACCCTGCACCACATTGACCGTCAGCACCGGACGCGTCAGCCACTTGCCCGCCGCAGCCTTCACGCTGGCCGGGGTCTGCGCGGCGAGCGCCGCCAGCTGCTTCTTGTAGAAGCCGGGATCGTTCGAATAGAGCGCTCCTTCCGCAAGCGCGACCGCCTTGCCGCCGAAGCCGCCGACCGATTCGAGGCCGCGGATGCGGCGCGCGACCGTCGAGGTGACGACGCGCGATACCTCGTCCTGGGTCGGGCCCTCGGCAAGGAACTCGGCGATCACCGCATCAAGCCGCTTTCCCGCGGCGACCGGATCCACGCCGGGGCGCACCAGCCCGAACACGCCGAACGTGCCGACCTGCGCGAACGCCGAATTGTCGACACCCACCTCGGTGAACAGCTTTTCCTTGCGGACGAGCTGATTGTTCATCCGCGAAGACGACAGGCCGCCGAGCACTGCCGCCGCGACCTCGAGCGAGGCGGATTCCGGATCGTTCAGCCCGGGCACCGCCCAGTTGCGGGTCAGTGCCACCGCGGCGACCCGGTCCTTGATCGTTTCGGTGACCGGAGCGGGGAGCGCCGTCACCGGCGCGACGGGAAGCTTGCTCTTCGGCCCGGCCTTGATCGCACCGAAGTACTTTTCAACAAGCGGCTTGGCAGCGGCGACGTCGATATCCCCCGCAAGCACCAGCACGGCGTTGTTCGGACCGTAGTGATCGCGAAACCAGTCCTTCACGGTCTGCAGGCTGGCGGCATCGAGATCTGCCATCGAGCCGATCGTGTCGTGCGCATAAGG
>DATLME010000296.1:0-2405 GCA_035537395.1 Sphingomonas sp.
CAGCGCCCGGGCAAGGGCAACGCGATCTTCGTCACGATCGAGGACGAGACCGGGGTGACCAACGGGCTGATCTGGGCGCGGGATTTCGAGGCCTATCGCCGCGAGGTGATGGCGGCGCGGCTGATGGTTCTCGACGGCATCGTCCAGCGCAGCGAGGAAGGTGTCACCCACTTGATCGCCAACCGGATCAGCGATCGCAGCGACGAACTGGCGCGGCTGTCGTCGGATCATGTTGCGGTCGCGCCGTTCGGTCGCGGCGACGAGGCGACGCATCCGCAACCCACCCGCACCCGCGCGCCGCTCGACGGGCCCGCGCGCGAACATCGCGCCTCGCATCCGCGCGAGGTTCGCGTCATGCCCAAGTCTCGGGACTTTCATTAACCCGCGCGCTCCCCCAAATAGGGGCCCCAGATCGGGACGACGCAATCACGGGAGCAGTCATTGGCCACGCTAGGTATGTCACCAGCCGAGAAGGAAGCCGTCGAATCGTTCCGGCGCGACGTCGTCGAACCGTCGATGACGCAGCTGGTGATCATCGATTTCTGGGCGGAATGGTGCGGGCCCTGCAAGGCGTTGTCGCCGACGCTGGAAAAGATTGCCGCCGACTATGCCGACAAGGGCGTCGTCCTGGCGAAGATCGACACCGACAAGAACCAGTTCATCGCGGCGCAATTCCAGATCCGCTCGATCCCCACTGTCTATGCGATGTTCCAGGGCCAGCTGGTTGCGGACATGACTAGTGCGCGGACCGAATCCGCGCTGCGCGTGATCATCGACCAGCTGCTCAAGCAGCTCCCGATCCAGTCCGAGGCGACCAGCGTCGAGGCCGAGCTCGAGCCGCTGATTGCGATGGGCGAGGAAGTGCTTGCCGGCGGCGATGCCGAGCGCGCGCTTGGGATCTTCGACCAGCTGGTCGAGATGGCGCCCGAGCATCCCCAGGTGGTGTCCGGCCGGATCCGCGCACTGGTCGCGGGCGATCGCATCGACGAGGCCGCGGCGATGCTCGCGATGCTTCCCGATACGCTCGCCAAGGATCCCGCGGTCGAGCGCGCGGCCGCAGCGCTCGCTCTGGCGCAGTCCGCACCGCCGGTCGACGACCTCTCGCCGCTGATCGCCGCGGTCGAGGCCGCACCCGACGACCTGGAGGCACGCTTCACGCTCGCCAATGGGCAGGTCGCGAACGGCGATCGCGATGCCGCCGCGGATTCGCTGCTCCACATTGTCCAGGTCGATCGTGACTGGAACGACGGCGCCGCGCGCCAGCAGCTGCTCAAGCTGTTCGAGGTGGTCGGGCTGGAGGACCCGTGGGTGTCGGCGCAGCGCCGGCGGCTCTCGGCGATCCTGTTCGGATGACCGTCACCCGCCTCTCGATCTTCCCGCTGCCGGGTGCGTTGCTGTTCCCGGGCATGCACCTGCCGCTCCACGTCTTCGAGCCGCGGTACCGCGCGATGGTATCCGACGCGATGGCGCGCGATCGCCGGATCGGGATGATCCAGCCCTCGGGGGAGGGGGACACGCCCGCGCTCTACCAGATCGGCTGCGTCGGCCGCATCGCCGAGGTCGAGGCGCTCGACGACGGCCGCTACAATCTGATCCTTGAAGGGCTGTCGCTGTTCCGGATCGTCCGCGAACTCGACGTCACCACCGCATTCCGCCAGGTCGAGGCCGAATTGCTGCCGGTGATCGCCGGCGAGACGCTGTCGCTCGGCCGGCGATCGTCGCTCGAGCTCGAATCGCGCCGCTTCGCCGATGCACAGGGCTATGCGGTCGATTGGGACGCGGTCGCGCGGCTCGACGATGAAAGCCTGGTCAACGGCATCGCGCAGATCGCGCCGTTCGATGCCGCCGCCAAACAGGCACTGCTCGAGGCCGGGGATATCGAAACCCGCGCCGAGCTGACGATCCAGCTGATGCAGTTCTTCGGCCGCCACGACGGCGACGAACGGGTAACCTTGCAGTGAGCGACGCTCTCGACCCGTGGCTGCTTGCGAAGCTGGTCTGCCCGGCGACCCGCACGCCGCTGCGGCACGACGAGCATGCGGGCGAGCTGGTGTCCGACGCCGCGGGGCTGGCCTACCCCGTGCGTGACGGCGTTCCCGTGCTGTTGGTCGAACACGCCCGCCACACCCGCTGACGCCACGGCGGTTGGCGTTGGCGCGTCGACGCGGCTAGAGCGCGCGCATGCTGCGCGTCACCGAGCTTGCCCTGCCCCTGCATCATGCCGACGAGGCACTGCCCGCCGCGATCTGCAAGCGGCTGCGGATCACCCCGCGCGAGCTGGTCCGCTACGCCGTCGCCCGGCGCGCGCACGACGCCCGCGACAAGACCGACATCCGGCTGGTCTATTCGGTCGACGTCAACGTGAAGAACGAGCCCGCGATCCTCGCGCGGTTCCGCAAGGATCG
>DATLME010000297.1:0-2069 GCA_035537395.1 Sphingomonas sp.
AACGGGTAATCCACCCCGTGGTCCGCGCGATCCGATCGGCCGACGGCGTGCTCGAGGATATCGGCGGCGCCGGATCGCCCGAATCGATGATCTATATCGAGATGGAGCGGGTCGACGCGCGCGAACGCCGCGACCTGGTCGACGATCTCGGCGGCGTGCTCGCCGACGTCCGCGCCGCGGTCGCCGACTGGCCGCGGCTGCAGCGCGCGATGGCGCGTGACGAGGCGGCCCTGCCGCAGGGCGAGGGCGCGGCGCTTCTGCAATGGTTCCTCGATGGGCAGTTCACGTTGCTCGGCCACCAGGACTGGCAGCTCGACGGCAGCGAGGGCGAGGCGCTGGGGATCGCGCATAACGAGCACCGCATCCCGATCCTGGCCGAGGCGTCGCGCACGCTGGCGGTCGAATGGTTCGAGGCGGGCGGCGAAGCGCCGCTGCTGCTCAAGTCCAGCCTGATCTCGACGGTCCACCGGGCGGTCCCGCTCGATCTCGTCCTTGTCCCGATCATGGCGGGTGGGAAGGTCACCGGGCTGTCGATCCATTCGGGGCTGTGGACCAGCGCGGCGCTGGCTACCCCGCCGCGCGGCATTCCGGTGCTGCGCGCGCGGCTCGCGGCGCTGGAGGCGAAGTTCGGCTTCGATCCCAAGGGGCATGCCGGCAAGGCGCTGACCCATGCGCTCACCGCGCTGCCGCACGACATCGTCATCGCCTTCACGCCCGATCAGCTCGAGGATCTCGCATTGACCGCGATGTCGCTCGCTGATCGGCCGCGACCGGCGATGGTGTTGGTGCGATCCGCACTCGGGCGGCACATGTTCGCGTTCGCGTGGCTGCCGCGCGACGAACTGACCACCGCGCGCCGGGTCGCGATCGGCGACATGCTCGCCGAAGCGGCCAACGGGTCGATCCTCAACTGGTCGATCGCGCTCGACGACGGCACTGTCGCGCTGCTGCGCTATACGGTCGACCTCCGCGGCGCCGGCCGGATGCCCGACGTCAACCCGCTCGCCGAGCGGCTCGAACGGATGGTGCGCGGCTGGGTGCCCGATGTCGAGGCGGCGCTGGCGGAGACCGTCAGCACGCAGCGGGCGGCACGGCTGGCGCTGCGCTGGGCGGGCACCTTCCCGCAGAATTATCGCAACGTCAGCACGGCCGAGGAGGCCGCCGCCGACATCCTGCGGATCGCCGGGCTGGATTCTCCCGAGAACCGCGCGGTGCGGCTGTTCCCGGCGGTGCCGGGCGAGGACCGCCGGCTCAAGATCTACAAGCTGGGCGCGCTTGCCCTGTCGGACGCGGTACCGGTCCTCGAGAATTTCGGTTTTCGCGTCATCGGCGAACTGCCGACCCGGCTGCGCGACGAGACCGATGCGTTCGTCCATGATTTCGTCGTGGAAGTCGCCGCGGGCGCCGATGGCGGCGACGTCGCGGTGCTCGAAGGCGCGATCGCGGCGGTGCTTGAAGGTCGCGCGGAAAACGACGCATTCAACCAGCTGATCGTCAGTGCCGGCATGGCGCCGCAGGCGGTCGTGCTGTTCCGCGCCTGGTTCAGGTATCTGCGGCAGGCGGGGCTGCCCTATGGGCTGACCACGGTGGTCGACGCGATCCGCCGCGCGCCCAAGCTGGGCGCCGCGTTGATCGAGCGCTTCGTCGCCGCGCATGATCCTGCGGGCAATGGCGACATCGTCGCCGCCGATGCGGCGATCGAACGCGGCCTCGATGCGGTTTCGGCGATCGACGACGACCGGATCCTGCGCGCCTATCGCAATCTCGTCGCGGCGACGCTGCGCACCAACGCCTTTGCCCCGGCATCCACCGAGGCACTCGCGTTCAAGCTCGACAGCCATCTGATACCCGGCCTGCCCGCCCCGGTGCCCTGGCGCGAGATCTGGGTCTATTCGCCACGGGTCGAGGGGATCCATCTACGGGCGGGTCCGGTCGCGCGCGGCGGGCTGCGCTGGTCCGACCGGCGCGACGATTTCCGCGTCGAGATCCTCGGGCTGATGAAGGCGCAGCGCGTCAAGAACGCGGTGATCGTCCCGACCGGCGCGAAGGGCGGCTTCTATCCCAAGCAG
>DATLME010000298.1:0-12216 GCA_035537395.1 Sphingomonas sp.
GGGGTCCACTGTGCCGCACGCCTCTAACGGATAGATGTGCGGAGCGGTGGATGCCGGAACAAGTCCGGAATGACGGACGAGGGCGGACGATCCTCGGCAATCGCCTTCGCAGCCGCGCCCGCTGGCTTGCATTACACGCGCGCCGCCCCGCTCAACGTCACCCCCGGACTTCTTCCGGAGTCCACCGTGCCGCACGCCTCTGACGGATAGATGTGCGGAGCGGTGGATGCCGGAACCGCCCGGCGTGACCCGAGGACAATTCCGCCCCGGCAATCGTCAGTCGTAGCGGCGGAGGATGCCGGACAGCTTGCCCTGCACGCGGACGTGCGCAGGCGGGTAGCGCTGCGGATCATAGGCCCGGTTCGCGGGATCGAGACGGATCATCGCGCCTTCGCGCCGGAAATATTTGAGCGTCGCTTCGCTGTCGTCGATGAGCGCCACGACGATCTCGCCGTCGCGGGCGGTCTCGGTACGGCGGATCAGCGCATAGTCGCCATCGAGAATACCTGCCTCGACCATCGAGTCGCCCGATACCTCGAGCGCGTAATGCTCGCCCGAGCCGAGCAGCGCGGCGGGAACCGCGAGCATCGCATTGCTTTCGAATGCCTCGATCGGCACGCCAGCGGCGATCCGGCCGTGCAACGGGATCTCGATCACGTCATTGGCGGGCTGCGGCACCGCGCGGACGTTGGCGGAAGCTGCCGTTGCTGCCGCCGGCTTGGCACGCGCAGCCTTTTCGGGGCGCTCGGGCATCCGCAGCACCTCGAGCGCACGAGCGCGGTTCGGCAGGCGGCGGATGAAGTTGCGTTCCTCCAACGCGGAGATCAGGCGGTGGACGCCCGATTTGGACTTGAGGTCCAGCGCTTCCTTCATCTCCTCGAACGACGGCGACACGCCGGTTTCGTCGAGACGATCGTTGATGAAGCAGACGAGCTCGTGCTGCTTGCGCGTGAGCATGGCATTTCTCCGTCCAGAACAGACGGGGAACCTCTATGGAACACTGTGGCGCTCGTCAAGCGATGACGAGGATTTCCGCCGAGTCGCCCGCGCAGGCCGGCGGCGCGCCGGCGGGGCGGACGATCAGGCAGGTCGAGCGGGCGAGCGTCAGCAGCATCGAACTGTCCTGGATCGTCGACGCGAAGACCCGGCCGTCCTCGATGACCGCACGGAGATAGTCGGTACGCGGGCCGTTGGCAGGCAGCGCCTCGCCGAGCAGGGCGTGGCTGGTTCGCGGCAGGGGATCGCCGGCGCCGGCGAGATGGGCGACGAGCGGCCGGACGAACAGGATCGCGGTCACGAACGCGGACACCGGGTTGCCGGGGAGCCCGAGCACGCGGGCCGCGCCGAGGCTGCCCGCCATCATCGGCTTGCCCGGCCGCAACGCGATCCGCCAGAAGTCGATCAGCCCGCCCGCAGCCTCCAGCGCGGGGCGGACGAGGTCGTGATCGCCGACCGACGCACCACCGGTGGTAACGAGCAGATCCGCGTCGACCGCCGCAAAGCCTGCGACGAGCGCGGCCATGTCGTCGGGCAGGATGCCGAGGCGGACGATCTCGACCGGGAGGTCGGCAAGCATCGCCGCGAGCATCGCCGAATTTCCCTCGGGCAAGGACAGCGGCGATAGCGGCGCACCGGGCGCGACGAGTTCGTCCCCGGTCGCCGCGATCGCGACCCGGACCGGGCGACGGACCTCGATCGTGTCGACTCCCCCGGTTATCGCCACCGCGAGCCGGGCGGGCGTGATCCGTTCCCCGGCTGCGATCAGCCGGTCGCCTTCGCTGAAGTCGAGCCCGCGCCGGCGAACGTTGCCACCGACCCCGCGCGGACCGTCGCCCGAGAGCACCAGCAGGTCGCCGTCGCGCGCCGCTTCCTCCTGGATCAGGACGCAATCGCTTCCTGCGGGCATCGCGGCGCCGGTGAATATCCGTGCCGCTTCCCCGGCCGCGAGCGGGGTCCGCAGCGGCCGGCCGGCGGCGCTCTCGCCGACCACGCGCCACGGCCCCGGCAGGTCGGCGAAGCGGATCGCATAGCCGTCCATCGCCGAGAGATCGGCCGCGGGCTGGGTGCGTCGTGCCACCACGTCGGCTGCGGCCCAGCGTCCCGCGGCGCGCTCGATCGCGATCGGTTCGATGGGCGCGCGCGGCGCCGTCGCGAACAGCCGCGCTTGCGCGACCTCGACCGGAACGAGCGCGGGAGCGCCGGCGGGCGATGCGAGCGACGGAGAAGGGGATTGATCGACCATGACGCGGTCTTCGCACAAGCGGGCCGGTCAGCGACAGGGCAGGCGGGTCATTTTGGGACGATGGGGGGTCGTTAACTATGTTCCGCACGGGCATTTACTTCCGTTTCGGGACGGTGTTACGCTTTGTTTACCATAATAAAACGTACGGAGAGGGCCGATGAAGATGAGGATGACGCTAGGAATCTGTCTGGCCGCCGCCGCCGCTGCGGCGACCCCGGCCCAGGCGCAGCAGGCAACCACCCAGTTCACGTCGCTCACGGTGTTCGGCGACAGCCTGGTCGACGCGGGAAACATCCGCGCGCTCAATCTCGGCGCCAATCCGGCACAGGGCTATTTCGAGGGCCGCTTCACCAACGGTTATGACTATACCGACCTGCTTTCGATCCAGCTGTTCGGGGCGCCGACGGTCGCATCGCTGCGCGGCGGCACCAACTTCGCCTATGGGGGCGCGCGCGCCACGACGACGTCGCTGGTACCAGACCTTGTCGAGCAGCTCGCCGCATTCGACGCGTACCGCGCGGCCGGCAACAGCGTCGACGCGAACGGGCTCTACATCCTCAACTTCGGGGGCAACGACGTGTTCGCCGCGCAGGCTGCGGGCGCGCCGACCGGCTACGCCAGCGACAGCGCCTTTCTCCAGGATGCCGCGGCGAAATACGCCGGCGGGGTCGGGCGACTGCGCGATCTTGGTGCGCGCAACATCCTGATCACGGGATTCCCGGTCGCGACCGGCGCCGGGCTGGCCTTGTCGCTCGAGGCGGAGGCCTATCTGACGGCGGCGCTAGGCGGGCTCAATCTCGGCTCCGAGACCAACCTGCTCCGCTACAGCTATCTGGATTTCTTCCAGCGTTTGCAGACCAATCCGGGCGCGTTCGGCTTGCCATCGCTGATCCTGCCTGATGCGACCCGCCCCGATGGTGGCACCTGCCGCGGCGCGAACGCGTTCCCGGCGTGCACCGGCTATTTCTCGTTCGACGGCACGCATCCCACAGCAGCGGTTCACCAGGCGCTGTTCAACGACATGAACCGCCAGTTCGCGCTGGCTGTGCCCGAGCCGGCAACCTGGGCGATGATGATCGTCGGCTTCGGCCTGGTCGGCGGCGCGATGCGGCGCACCCGCCGCGCGCGCGTCCGGGTCGCCTTCGCGGCCTGATCGCAGCGAACGGGGCCCGGCCGCCGCGCCGGGCCCCGTCAGCCGGCTGCTACTCGCCCGGCGCGTGCCAGTCGCCCGACTTGCCGCCCGTCTTGGCGAGCAGGCGCAGGCCGTCGATGACCATCGCCTTGTCGATCGCCTTGGCCATATCGTAGATCGTCAGCAGCGCGACCGACGCCGCGGTCAGCGCCTCCATCTCCACGCCGGTCTTGCCCTCGGTTGCTGCGATCGCGGTGACGACGATGCCGGCATCGTCGAACGCGAAGTCGATCGCGACCCGGGTCAGCGGCAGCGGGTGGCACAGCGGAATGAGCGCGCTGGTCTGCTTCGCCGCCATGATCCCGGCGATCCGCGCGACCGCGAGCACGTCGCCCTTCGCCGCGGCACCGTCGCGGACCGCGGCGAGCGCCACCGCGGTCATCGAGATCCGCCCCTCCGCCGTGGCCTCGCGCACGGTAACCGGCTTGCCGGCGACGTCGACCATGTGCGCCGCGCCGGCCGCGTCGAGGTGCGTCAGCCGGGTCATCCGATCAGCGCGCGGGTCGCGGCCTCGATGTCGTCCTGACGCATCAGCGCCTCACCGATCAGGAAGCAGCGCACGCCGCGCGCCGCCATCGCGTCGAGATCGGCCCGCGTCGTCAGCCCGCTCTCGGCCACGAAGGTGCAGTCGGCGGGCGCCTTGCCGATCAGGTCGTAGGTCCGCTGGAAATCGACCGTGAAGTCCCGCAGGTCGCGGTTGTTGACCCCGATCAGCCGCGACTTGAGCCGCAGCGCGCGATCGAGCTCGGCGGCATCGTGGACCTCGACCAGCGCGTCCATGCCGCAATCGATCGCCGACGCCTCGATCTCCGCCATCTGCCCGTCATCGAGCGCGGCGACGATGATCAGGATCGCGTCTGCGCCGAGCGCCCGCGACTCGGTGACCTGCCAGGGATCGACCATGAAGTCCTTCCGCAGCGCCGGTATCGTCACCGCTTCCCGGGCCGCGGTCAGATAGCGGTCCGCGCCGTCGAACCATTGCTCGTCGGTCAGGACCGAGAGGCACGCCGCGCCGCCCGCCTGATAGGCGCGGGCGTGCGCGGGCGGATCGAAGTCGGCGCGGATCAACCCCTTCGAAGGGCTCGCCTTCTTGATCTCGGCGATGAGCGCGTGGCCCGGCATCGCGTCGAGCGCGGCACGAAAGCCGCGCGGCGCGCTGCGGTTCGCGATCCCCGCGTCGAGATCCGCAAGCGAGGTCGTCGCCTTGCGCGCAGCGACCTCGGCGCGCTTGGTTTCCATGATCCGGGCAAGCATCGTCATCGGAAGGCGATCCAGCGATCGAGGAGTGAGGCGGCGCCGCCGTCGTCGAGCACCGCCGCGGCGCGGCGCGTGGCGGCGACCAGATCGGGGTCACGGCCTGCCACGACGAGCGCTGCCGCAGCGTTGAGGAGCACGGCGTCGCGGTATGCACCACGTGCGCCGGCGAGCAGCGCGCGCAGGGCGGCCGCGTTATGCGCGGGATCGCCGCCGCGAATTGCCGCGAGCGGGTGGCGCGGCAGCCCGGCGTCCTCCGGATGGATCCGCGCGGGCAGCGTCACCGCGCCGACCGCGACCGCGATGCTGGGCCCTGCGCCCGACAGCTCGTCGAGGCCTTCCTCGCCCGACACGACGAGCGCCGCCTCGGTGCCGAGCTGCGCCAGCGCTTGCGCGTAGAGCGGGGCATAGTCGGGGCGGGCGATCCCGATCAGCTGGCGGGTCACTCCGGCGGGATTCGCGAGCGGCCCCATCAGGTTGAAGATCGTGCGCTTGCCGATCCGGCGGCGGATCGGCGTGATCCGCTTCATCGCGGGGTGGTGGTTGGCGGCGAACAGGAACGCGATCCCGAGTTCGCGCAGGCTCGCTTCCGCCGACGCGCCGGCGCGCTCCATGTCGAGCCCGAGCGCTTCCAGCGTGTCCGCGGCGCCCGCCTTCGACGACGCCGCGCGGTTGCCGTGCTTGGCGACCGGCACCCCGCAGGCCGCGACGACCAGCGCCACCGCGGTCGAGACGTTGAGCGTGTGATGACCGTCGCCGCCGGTGCCGCAGACGTCGATCGCTCCGGCCGGCGCGTCGATCGGCAACAGCCGCGCGCGCAGCGCGCGCGCCGCCTCGGCGATCTCCACCGCGGTCTCGCCGCGATCGGACAGCCCGATCAGGAACGCCGCGATCGCGTCCTCGCTGGTCCGCGCGTCGAGGATGTCGGCGAAGGCGCCGGCGGCCTCGTCACGCGCGAGCGGTTGCGTGGGGTCGGGCAGTCTCGCTTCGACGATCACGCCGCGGCCGCCTTCACGTCGCGAGTCGCGATGCCCGCTACCGCCAGGAAATTGGCGAGCATCGCGTGACCGTGATCAGTGGCGATGCTTTCGGGGTGGAACTGGACACCGTGGATCGGCAGCGTCGCATGCCGGAAACCCATCACGATCCCGTCCTCGGTGCGCGCATTGACGACCAGCGTGTCGGGCACGTCGTTGACGATCAGCGAATGGTAGCGTGTTGCGGTGAACGGCGAGGGCAGCCCTGCGAACAGCCCGGTGCCGTCGTGAACGACCGGCGAGGTCTTGCCGTGCATCAGCCCGCCACGCTCGACCCGCCCGCCGAAATGCTGGCCGATCGCCTGGTGGCCGAGGCACACGCCGAGCAGCGGGCGTCCGGCCTCTGCGCACGCCGCGACCAGCGCGAGCGACACGCCCGCCTCGGTCGGCGTGCAGGGCCCGGGCGAGATCAGGAACGCCTGCGCGCCCGACGACATCGCCTGGCCGACCGAAATCGCATCGTTGCGCACGACCTCGACGGCGGCGCCCAGCTCCATCAGGTAATGGACCAGATTCCACGTGAAGCTGTCATAATTGTCGATGACGAGGATCATCCACGCGCCATAGCCGATGGCCGGTCCCACGCAACGCTTGTTGCGGGCCCGACACGACGCTGCAATATTTCGTTGCTGAAGCGTGGGGGTCGTTCAGCGCGGAGCCATGCGCGATGCCGGACGTTCAACGTCGGACAAGGAGACCATCATGATCCGCCCGCTTCTGATCGCCGCACTGGTCGCGCTTCCCGGGGTCGCCGCCGCGCAGGACCAGACCGAAACCGGCGCCGCGCCGCAGCGGATCCGCAGCGTCACGCTGAAAGCGGGCGAGAAATGCCCACCCAGTACCGACAGCGACATCGTGGTCTGCTCGACGCTCGATCAGCCCTACCGCATCCCCAAGGCGTTCCGCGACGACAACCCGATCGCGGCGAAGAACCAGAGCTGGGTGAATCGCACCGCGACGATGGACCAGGTCGGTCGGGTCGCAGGGGGCTTGCCGGACACCTGCTCGCCGGTCGGCACCGGAGGGCAGAGCGGCTGCGCTCTGGCGACCAACCGCGCCTGGGCCGCCGAGCGCCGCGCCCAGCGCGATGCCGCGGGCATCGTGCCCTGATCCTGCCGTCATCCTGATTCCTCCCCACACCGGTGAGGAATCAGGTCACTGCCCGAAGCCCGCCGCTGCCGCTCGCGTCACCGCATCGCGCGCCGCTGCCAGGATCGCGCCCGCCTTCGCCTCGCACTCGCGCTGTTCATAGACCGGGTCGCTGTCCGCGACGATTCCGGCCCCGGCCTGAACGTGGATCACCGCGTCCTTCACCACCGCGGTTCGCAGCACGATGCACGAATCCATCGAACCATCCGGGGAGAAATAGCCGACCCCGCCGGCATAAGCGCCGCGGCGCTCGGGTTCGAGTTCGGCGATGATCTGGCACGCGCGAACCTTCGGCGCGCCGCTCACCGTACCCGCCGGAAAGCCAGCGAACAGCGCATCGATCGCGTCGTGCGTCGGCGCGAGATCACCGACGACGTTCGAGACGATGTGCATGACGTGGCTATAGAGTTCGACGCCATAGCTGTCGGTCACCCGGACGCTTCCCGGCGCCGCCGCACGACCGACGTCGTTGCGGCCGAGGTCGAGCAGCATCAGATGCTCGGCGCGCTCCTTGGGATCGGCGAGCAGGCTTTCGCGGTTGGCGTCGTCCTCGGCGGCGGTACGTCCACGCGGGCGGGTGCCCGCGATCGGGCGGATCGTGATGCGGCCGTCGCGAACGCGGACCAGGATCTCGGGACTCGAGCCGATCAGCGCAAAGCCGGGCAGGTCGAGATGATACAGGAAAGGCGATGGATTGATCCGCCTGAGCGAGCGGTACAGCTCGAATGGCGGCAGCGCGAACGGCGTGCTGAACCGCTGCGCGAGCACCACCTGAAAGATGTCGCCAGCCTCGATATAGTCCTTCGCTGCCGCGACCATCTCGCCATAGCGACCCTCCGGCAGGGCGGGCCTGAAGTCCGGCGGTGTGTCGTCGATGTGGCGCGGCGCGGGGAGCGACGTCGCGGCAAGCCTTGCCGCCACCGTGTCGAGCCGCTCCTCGGCGTCGGCGATCTGGCTCGCGGGATCGGCACGAGCATCGGGCCATACCGGGGCGACGAGGTACAAGGTGTCCGCGAGCCGATCGAATGCGAGGATCGTCGTCGGCCGCACGAAGATCATGTCGGGTATCCCGAGCGGGTCCGCCGCGGGCTGCGGCAGGTTCTCGACGAGGCCGACGGTCTCGTAGCCGAAATAGCCGACCAGGCACGACAGCGCGGGCGGGAGCCCCGCCGGGACCTCGGCACGGCATTCGGCGACCAGCCCGCGCAAGGCGGCGAGGCTGGGCTCGGGCACCGCCGCAAACGCGTCGCGATCCTGCGCCCAGTCGCGATTGATCTCGGCCTGCGAGCCGTGGGCCCGGAACACCAGATCGGGTGCGAGACCGATCCAGCTGTGACGCCCGCGAGTCGCGCCCGCCTCGACCGACTCGAGCAGGAAATCGCCGCGCCCGGGCTCGATCAGCTTGAGCGCCGCCGCGACCGGCGTCTCGGTGTCCGCGACCTGGCAGCGCCAGATGAAGGCGGGCTTGCCCGCCGCGAGAGCCGCGAGCGCGTCGCTCATCCGCCGATCAGTTGCCCGTGCCGGCGGCGCCGGTCAGCTCGCCACGAACGCGCGCCAGTGCGGCCCGATCGATCTTGACCCCGACATGCGCACGGACCGCGTTGGCGAACTGCTCGACATATTCGCGGCCGATCAGGCGCGCGATGCTGCTGCGGGTGCCGCCGACGATCTGCGGCTGCGCCTGCGCATTGCCACGTTCGATCCGGTCGAGCTTGACGATCGCCCAGCCGCCTTCGGCCGGTGACTCGATCGCCTTGGCGGTGCCCTGGACCATGCTGAACATCAGCGCGAGCGGGGGCGGGGCGCCTTGCGGGCTATTGGCGAGCTCCATCCGCGACGAGGCCAGCGGGCGGGGCGGCGGCAGCCGCAGCCCCGACTGTGCCATCGCCTGCGCGAGCGGCGTGCCGCGATTGACCTTGGCCATGATCGCGTTCGCGGTTTGCCGCGCGACGCCCCGGGCGCGGTCCGCGCGGAAGTCGCGCGCGACGGTTTCGCTGACCTGGGCGAGCGGGCGCGGCGCCGCCGGCACGACCCGGCTGAGCGCGACCAGCGCGAAGCTGCCGTCCGCCGCGGTCGGCACCACCTGGGGCGGGTCGCCGTCCTGGGACTGGAATCCGGCAAGCACGATCGGCGCCAGCGCCGGGTTGGCGACCGACCCTGCCACATTCGGGTCGGTGCCGCCCGCGACCAGCGCGGCGGTGGTCTGCGCGGTCAGCTTCTGGTCGCCGACGACCTCGTCGAACGTCGCGTTGCTCGCAAGCGCGCTGTCCATCGTGTCGCGCATCGCGCTGAGCGCCTCGGCGGTCTTGCGCGCGGTAAGTGCGGTGACGATTTCGCCGCGGGCCTGGTCGAGCGAGCGCCCGGCGACCTGGCGGATCGAGTCGACCCGCGCGATCGTCCAGCCAAGCGGCCCGCGAACCGGGCCGACGACAGCGCCGCGCGCGCCCGCGAAGACGTTCTCCGCGATCGCGGGGCTGGCCGTGCCGGCATAGGTCGCCTTGTCGACGTCGGTCTGGACCAGAGCCTCGAGGCCGGCAGCACGCGCGGCGTCGGCCATGCTGGCGCCGGCCTTCACGCGGGCCGCGATCGCACTCGCACCGGCTTGATCGGCGACGACCACCTGCGTGATCGTGCGCTTCTCGCTTCCGGCATATTTCGCCGCGTCTGCCTTGTAGGCGGCCGCGATCTCCGCATCGGTCGGAGTCGCCTGGGCCTTGACCATCGCCGGCGTGACCAGCGCATAGCGCATCACCCGGCGCTGGGGGACGGTGTAGCGCGCGACATTGCGGCGATAGAAGGTGTCGAGCTCGGCCGCGGTCGGCGCCGCGCCTTCGCCGACGGCGGCAACCGGCACCACCCCGATCTGGCCCGCACGCTTCTCGAGCAGCAGCGAGGCATAGGGCAGCGCGATCTGCACCGGCACTTGCGAGGCGCCGATCGTCGGCACGGTGAGCTGTTGTGCGAAGGTGTCGCGCGCGATGTCGACGCGGATCTGCGCATCGGTGAGTTTGCGCTGCGCAAGCAGCCGCTGGTAGATATTGGGATCGAACTTGCCGGTCGGACCCTGGAGCCCGGGGATGCTCGCGATCTGGCCGTCCACGACCTTCTTGCTGACGACCATGCCCTGCTCGCGGCCGAATTGCGACAGCGCGAGGCTGTTGATCAGCTGGTCGAGCACGCCTTCATAGCCGCCTTCGGCGATGAACTGCGCAATATCGATCGTCGGCTGTCGCTGGCGGACGCTCTCGAAGGCGTTGCCGACGCGCGACTTCAACTCGATCGAGGTGACCGACTCCTTGCCGACCTTGGCGACGCTGTCCGCGCGGACGCTGCCGCCGCTCTGCAGGCCGGTGACGTCGCCTGCCGCGAACGCCACTGCGATCACGCCCAGGATGATGAAGGTGACGATCACGCCGGCCTTGGAATTGATGATCCGGCGGAAGAAGGTGAGCATTGAGAGCCGATCGATTGCGGGAGATGCGCCGCTTTAGGGTGGAGCCCGCTTGCCATCAAGCGCGGCGCGCGGCATCGCCCGGCGCTCGATCAGATCACGGGGACGAGCGATGATGCGGCGCAAGCTGGTGGCGGGCAACTGGAAGATGAACGGCAACCTCGCGAGCCTTGCCGAGCTCGACGCGATCGCCGCGGCAGCCGCCGCCGCGCCGGGCGTCGACGTTGCGGTTGCGGTGCCGTTCACGCTGATCGCGCCCGCCGCGATCCGCGTACCCACGCTCGCGATCGGCGCCGAGGATGTCCATGAGGCCGATAGCGGCGCGCATACCGGCTGCGTCTCGGCGGCGATGGTCCGCGAGGTCGGCGCGTCGTTCACGATCGTCGGCCACAGCGAGCGTCGCGCGGATCAGAACGAGACCAGCCACGATGCCTGGGCGAAGGCGGCGGCGGCGCATCGCGCCGGGCTGTCCGTGATCCTGTGCTGCGGCGAGACCGAGGCCGAGCGCAATGCCGACCGTGCCGAGCGGATCGTCCAGGCGCAGATCGAGAAATCGGTTCCCGACGACGCCGACGGCAGCTGGCTGACGCTGGCGTATGAGCCGCGCTGGGCGATCGGCACCGGGCGTACCCCGACGCTGGACGACATCGCCGCCATCCACGCGATCGCGCGGGCGAAGCTGTCGATGCTGATCGGAGATCGCGCGGCCGCCGTGCGGATCCTCTATGGCGGTTCGGTCACCGGCGACAATGCGCAGGCGATCCTGTCGCTCGATCACGTCGACGGTGCGCTGGTCGGCGGGGCGAGCCTCACCGCTGCCAAGTTCGTCCCGATCATCGAAGGCGCGACGCGCGCCTGATCCGCCGATCAGGCGCCGTAGCGCGCCTTCAGCACCGCGAAGGCGGCGCGCAGGCTATAGGCATCGCCGCCCTTGGGACGCCCCGGCTTGGCGGCGGGGCGCCACGCGAACACGTCGAGATGCGCCCATGCCGTGCCCGTCGGAACGAAGCGGCGAAGGAACAGCGCCGCCGTTATCGCTCCCGCAAAACCGCCGTCGGGAGCGTTGACGAGATCGGCAACGTCCGACTTGAGCATGTCGTCATACCCGTCCCATAGCGGCAGCCGCCACAGCGGATCGTCCTGCGCGACGCCTGCCGCGAGGAGCTCGTCGGCGAGCGCGGCGTCGTCGGTGAACAGCGGCGGCAGATCGGGCCCGAGCGCGACCCGCGCCGCACCGGTCAGCGTCGCGAAGTCGAGGATCAGCGCCGGGTTCGACTCTGCGGCGCGCGTGAGTGCATCGCCGAGCACGAGGCGTCCCTCGGCGTCGGTGTTGGTGTTCTCGACCGTAAGACCGAGCCGGGTCGCGAGCACGTCGCCGGGGCGAAAGGCGTTGCCCGCGATCGCGTTCTCGACCGCGGGGATCAGCAGATGCAGGCGGACGCGCAGCCGGGCGGCCATCACCAGCCCGGCAAGCGCGAGCGCATGCGCGGCGCCGCCCATGTCCTTCTTCATCAGCCGCATGCCCGAGGCTGGCTTGAGGTCGAGCCCGCCGCTGTCGAAGCACACGCCCTTGCCGACGATCGCGACGCGCGGGTCGTCCGGCTTGCCCCATTCGAGCTCGATCAGCCGCGGCGCGCGGTCGTCGGCGGCGCCACGGCCGACGGCGGCGATCAGCGGATAGCCCTCGTCCAGCTCGGCGCCGCTCGTCACCCGCACTTGCGCGCCCGAGCCGTTGGCGAGATCCCGCACCGCCTGCTCAAGCTCGGCCGGGCCGAGGTCCGCGGCAGGCGTATTGACCAGGTCGCGGACCATGGCGGTGGCTTCGGCAAGCCGCACGTCGCTTTCGATCCGCGCGGCTTCGCCGGTGACCAGGACCCGGGGGCCACGCTCC
>DATLME010000299.1:0-21946 GCA_035537395.1 Sphingomonas sp.
GACTATGGTGGTCATATCCTCTATCCGCATGCCAACTACCCGGCGTTTGGCGACCTGATCGACGGACTTGTCGATGCCTGGGATGAATCGCCACCGATCAGAGGCGTCTTCTACGACGGAATGCTGATCCCCTATCCGGTACAGCAGAACATCCATCGGCTGAGTTCGCGAAAGCTGGCTTCAGCGTTCATCGGCCTTGGCACCGCCAAGATGCTGGGCAGGGTCAGGCCGCGTCGTCGCGAGGGCACGGATCGCGGTCTCGCGCACCATCTGCGCAGCAGGTTCGGACGTGGGTTGTCGAGGCTTGTGATGGAACCGATGAACCACAAGATGTGGGCGACGGCCCCCGCCGCAATGGCCAGCGCCTGGACGTCCCACCGCAGCGGCTCCAAGGTTGCCAATGTCGCTGACGTGTCCCTGGCAAAGGTCGCGCGTAGCATTTTCACCCGCCGCGATCATCTCGGGTGGGGCCCGACGACATTTGTCAGATATCCGCGGGGCGGAGGCACCGGCGCGCTCTGGAAGAACTTCGCCAAGCGCTTGCCGACAGAGAATATCCGGACCGGGGTACGGGTCATCGGCATTGACGCTGCACGGCACCGGCTTCATCTCAGCAGCGGCGCGATAATCCCGTACCGCCGACTGATATCGACGATGCCCCTCGACGAACTGATGCGCATGGTGGGAATGGAGCAGCCCGTCGGCTTGCCGCGCCTGCAATATGCGAGTGCGTCTTTCGTTGGGCTGGGCATAGTCGGCGCGCGGCCGGCCTGGCTGGACGGGGTGCACTCCTTTCACCTACCGGATCCCGACATCGCGTGCTGGCGGCTCTCCTTTCCGGCGAGCCTTTCCGGCAGCAATGTTCCAGGCGACAACGCGTGGTCGATCCTTTGCGAGATCAGCCACAACGACGGCACCGCCTATGATCTCCTTCACGCCGCGGCTGCGATCGAACGATCGCTCCGCAGCCTCGGCATCATCCCGCAAGGCAATATGGTGGTCTCGCAATGGCGCGAAACCCTGAAGCATGGCTATCCGGTACCCTTCCTCGGGCGCGACGCGCTGCTCGACGATGTGCATAAGCGGCTGGCGGCGCTCGATATCTTCAGCAGAGGCCGGTTCGGCGGCTGGAAATACGAAGTGTCGAACATGGACCATACCTTCATGCAGGGCGCCGAGGTCATGGACTTTGTCGTGAACGGCACCGCGGAAACGACCTACATGGCGGCTGCCGCGGTAAACGCATGATCAGCAAACAGCAGCTTTCGGAGCGAACCGTCGAGCACGGCGCGCCTGCTGTTGCGCGGCGCGCGCAGTTCGCGATCAAGCGCTTACTGGACGTGCTCGGCGGCGGCATCCTGCTCGTCATCTTGCTTCCGCTGATCGGGATCGCCGCTGCGCTGGTGCGTCTGACTTCGCCAGGGCCAGCTGTCTATGCCGGGATGCGTTACGGTCGCGGCGGCATCCCTTTCCCCTGCTACAAACTGCGCTCCATGCGGATCGATCAGGACGCGGTAATGCTTGCATCCGGACTCCCGGCGACAGGCGACGACGGTCGCCCGCTGCTTCATGCCCGTGATCCGCGTGTGACCCCGGTCGGCCGGTGGATCAGGGCACTAAGCATCGACGAACTGCCCCAATTGCTGAACGTGGTCCGCGGCGAGATGAGCCTGATCGGGCCGCGGCCGTTGGCAATCTCGATGCTGGCGCCCTACCCCGACTTCAAGGATGCCCGTTCGGTCGTGCGACCGGGCATCACCGGGCTGTGGCAGGTCCGTGCCCGGCAGAAGAACGTCGGCGCGCTGGACATGATGCACGACGATCTGGAGTATATCGACACATACTCACTGGCGCTCGATGCCAGAATTGCGGTTTTGACATTGCGACGTTTGGTGATGTTCGATCCCGATTGATCGTGCGTGGCGTCAGGCGGTGATTTCGCAGAGTAGGGCGATCCAGTAGTTGGCGACCGCCTCTGCGCTGTAACGCTGCTTGAGATGGGCTTGCCCGCCGGCGATCCGGTTCTTGAGGTCGCCGGTCCACTCGGCGGCTTCTTGCAGGCCGCGCTGCCAGTCGGCCAGCTCGATGAAGGCGGCAAGTTCGGTGTAGCTGGGGATCGGGTCGGCGATGACCGCGAGCCCCGCCAGCAGCGCGGTCGCGGGACGGTTCAACGTCTTGCCCGCAGTGTAGTCGTTATGCTCGACCGGAATCACCGAAAGCCGATGACGCGCGACCACGGTGCGGGACAGCTCGAGGCTCCACGGGACGTAGTGACTGGGGATCCGCCACCGCCACGACTGGCGAAGGTAGCTCAACCGGCTGTTGCTCATCACCGTCAGCGTGATGGGTTGGCGCGAGGAGAAATCCTCCAGCCGCCGCACCGATCGGCTCAAATGCGCGAGGCCCGCGACCTTGCCCAGCGAATTACCGAACCAGATGGCATGCAACGCCTTGTCGTTCGTGCGGAGAAAGTCATCGAGCCGGCGCAGCGATCGGCGCGATGCGCGGCCCGGAATCCCCGGTTCGTCATCCTCGGTATCCAGCGTGTCGGGCACGACGATCCGCATCGCGCAAAGGCCGTCGACCTCGCTTTCGATCTGTCGCTGGAGCACGCTGGTGGAGAATGTGAGGGCGTCGGCTTCGCACAGCATCCGGCAGGCGCGCGACAGCCGGGACTTGCTCGCGCGCCCGGCCCGGTGCGCCGCGAAGAGATTGTCGCAGATGTCGTAGACGACGCGCCCGCCCGCGGCTTTGACCGACCGGAACACGTCGAGGCCATGCTTCGACTGGCACTTGGAGAAGATCACCGCTCGATAGGCCGCCGGCCCCTTCGCCGGATCGTACAGCTCGATCGGGAAGCCGATCTGCTGAAGCTCGGCCAACGGCTTCAGTACGCGGTAACGGATCGAGGCAAGCTTCGGATCGAGATCGTCGACATACCATGCGAAGCGTTCTGCCATGGCGCCGTGTAACGTTGCGGATGTCGCACCGCAAATCCGCCGGCGCGCCCCGGGACAGCCGCAATACCGACGGTGCGGCGATCCGCCGCGTCAGGCGAAGCCGACCACGGCGTGGGGGACATAGGGAGCCTCCAGTCGCGCGATCTCGTCCTGCGTCAGGCCCAGGGCAAGCGCCGCGATCGCATCGTCGAGATGCGCTTCGCGTGAGGCGCCGACGATCGGCGCCGAGACCTCGGGCTTGGCCAGCACCCACGCGAGCGCCACCTGTGCCCTCGGCACGCCGCGTTCGGCCGCGACCGCGGCAACCGTCTGCACGACCGCGCGGTCGGCCTCCACGGTGCGCGCGTACAGGGTCTTGCCGAATTCGTCGCGCTGCGAGCGCTCGGTCGCATCGTCGAAGTCCCGGGTCAGGCGGCCGCGCGCGAGCGGACTCCACGGGATGACGCCGATCCCCTCCGCGGCGCAAAGCGGCAGCATCTCGCGCTCCTCCTCGCGGTAGAGCAGGTTGAGGTAGTTCTGCATCGTCGCGAACCGCGTCCAGCCATTCGCCTCGGCGACGTGGAGCATGGTCGCGAACTGCCACGCGTACATCGACGACGCGCCGATATAACGCGCCTTGCCGGCCTTCACGACATCGTGAAGCGCCTCCATGGTTTCCTCGATCTCGACGTCATGGTCGAAGCGGTGGATCTGGTAGAGATCGACATAGTCGGTGCCGAGACGTGCCAGGCTGGCGTCGATTTCGGCCATGATCGCCTTGCGGGACAGGCCGGCGCCGTTGGGGCCGGGGCGCATGCGACCATGGACCTTGGTCGCGATCACGATCTCGTCGCGGCGGGCGAAATCCTTGAGGGCGCGACCGACGATCTCCTCCGAGGTGCCGTCGGAATAGACGTTCGCGGTGTCGAAGAAGTTGATCCCGGCTTCCACCGCCTTGCGCAGGATCGGCCGGCTGGTGTCCTCGTCGAGCGTCCAGGCGTGATTGCCGCGATCGGGGATCCCGTAGGTCATGCAGCCCAGGCACAGCCGCGACACGTCGAGGCCGGTACTGCCGAGTTTGGTATAGTCCATCGTTCGTCTCACCCAGGTTCGCGTACCGAACGTCTGGATCGACGATGCGCTCCGGCCGCGGTTCGGCTATGCGACCGACCTACGGTGGATGGCGGGAATCATGACGGTCGGTGTGGCAAGAGAATGGGACGGTGCGATCGTTCGGAAATGGCTGGAAAGCCGCGTCGCTGCGGCGCGAACCGATCAGGTCGTCGCCGAACGGGGAGGCCGCGAGCGGCAGGACGATTGCGACAAGGCGACGGCGGAGGAAATGGTCTGCTCGCTCGTGGCGGCCGGCAAGGGCGATCTCGTGCAGGCGTCGCTGCTCGAAAGCCTGCGAGCCCTGCTCGAGCGTGACGAATATGTCTGGCGCGGGGTATATGACGATGCGCGGTTCGACCGGCATGTTCGTTCGTTCATCAAGAAGCTGGCCAGGATGGTGAAGTCCAATGACGGGTTCGAAAAGATCGCGCATTACCAATGATGCCGCGACGTGATCGAGTGACGGTGGCTGCATGACACCCGACCAGGCGCTGCGGGAACTCGGCTGGAACACGCATTTCAGCGCGCAGGTATCGGCCGAGGAATCCGCGCATTGTCATCCGGTCCGGGTCATGGCGGTCCATCGCGGCTCGATCGACGTGACCGGGGGCGGGCCGCGTCATTCCATCACGCCCTATTTCCCCGGTGCGCAGCCGACCGACGATCATCCGACCGTCGGTGACTGGCTGCTGATCGACGATGCCAGTGCGCAACCGCTGCGGGTTCTGCAGCGGATGAACCTGTTCAAGCGACGCGCCCCCGGCGATCCACGCAAGGAGCAGATGATCGCAGCCAACGTCGACACCGTCTTCATCGTTTCCTCGTGCAACCAGGATTTCAGCGTTGCGCGGCTGGAGCGCTATCTGGTGCTGGCGCGCGAGGTCGGCGTCGAGGCGGTCGTGGTACTGACCAAGACCGACCTGACCGATGCGCCGGACGAGTTCGCGGCAGCCGCCCGCGCGATCGAACCGGGATTGCCGGTGGAGACCGTCGATGCGCGCGACCCCGCCTCGGTCGCGCGCCTCGGCGCATGGTGCGGCATCGGCAGGACGATCGCGTTGCTGGGATCGTCCGGGGTCGGCAAATCGACCCTGGTCAACACGCTGCGCGGCTCCGACAGCATCGATACCCAGGAGATCCGGGCCAACGACGGAACCGGGCGCCACACGACGACGGTGCGCGAGATGCACCGCCTCGATCACGGGGGCTGGCTGCTCGACCTGCCGGGCATGCGCGAACTGCAGCTGACCGAGGCGGCGACGGGCATTGCCGAGCTGTTCGACGACGTCGCCGCGCTCGTACAGGAGTGCCGGTTCTCGAACTGCGCACACGGCAGCGAACCGGGTTGCGCCATCCGCGCGGCGATCGATGCGGGAACGCTGACCGCCGAGCGTTTCGAACGCTGGCGCACGCTGGAGGCAGGCGAAAGCGCCCGCACCGCCCGTCCGCCGAAACGGCGCGGCCGCTAGGAGCTGCCTGCGCGCGCGGCGGCGAGGACACTCGGCGAGGACACACTGTCCGCGCGCGATGCAACGTGTCATAACGACCACGTCCGGATGCGGTCGCTCGACGCCTGCATCGCGCTCGCGCAGGAGACCCCGATGATCGTTCTCGCATTCGTCATCGGCATCGTTGCCGGGCTGCGCGCGATGATGGCGCCCGCCGCGATCGCCTGGGCGGCGACCCACGGCTCGCTGTCGCTGCAGGGAACGTGGCTGGCATTCCTCGGATGGCGCTTTTCGCCCTGGATCCTGACGATCCTGGCGCTCGGCGAACTCGTAACCGATCAGTTGCCGTCGACACCGAGCCGGAAGGTGCCGGTGCAGTTCGGCGCCCGGCTGTTGACCGGCGGTGTGTCCGGTGCGGCGGTCGGCTATGGCGTCGGGTCGCCGCTTGCCGGACTGGTGCTCGGGCTGGTCGGCGCGGTGATCGGCACGCTAGGCGGCGCCGCGGTGCGCGCACGGCTCGCCGCCTCGTTCGGCAGCGATCGGCCGGCGGCGCTGATCGAGGACGCGATCGCGATCCTCGGCGCGGTGTTCGTCGCCGCCGCGCTGTGGTGAGGCGCTTCGACGCGATCATCGTCGGTGCCGGCCAGGCCGGCCCGCCCCTCGCCGCCCGGCTGACCGCGGCGGGGATGGAGGTGGCGCTGATCGAACGCAAGCTCGTCGGCGGCACCTGCGTCAACACCGGCTGCATGCCCACCAAGACGCTGGTTGCGAGCGCCTATGCCGCGCATCTCGCGCGGCGTGCCGCGGAATACGGGGTCACGGCCGGCCCGGTTTCGATCGACATGCCCGCGGTCGCGGCGCGGGCACACGGAGTCACGCTTGACGCGCGAACGCGCAACGAACGATCGCTCGAGACGATGGAGCGCCTTACCTTCCTGCGCGGCCATGCCCGGTTTACCGCCCCGGCGACGATCGCGGTCGATGGCGACGAGCTCACCGCGCCGCGGATCTTCCTCAATGTCGGCGGCCGGGCGGCGACCCCCGCAATGCCCGGCATCGACGATGTGCCGTATCTCGACAACACCGACATGGTCACGCTCCGATCGGTGCCCCAGCATCTGGTCGTGGTCGGGGGCAGCTATGTCGGGCTGGAGTTCGCGCAAATGTATCGCCGGTTCGGTGCGACGGTGACCGTCGTCGAGCGCGGCGACCGGCTGATCGCGCGCGAGGACCCCGACGTGTCCGAGGCGGTCCGCGCGCTGCTGGAGGATGAGGGGATCGCGGTGCGCACCGGTGCCGACTGCATCGGCTTCGCGCGGCATGGCGACGGGGTCGCGGTGTCGGTGACGTGTACCGAAGGCGATCCCGTGCTGATCGGCAGCCATGTGCTGCTCGCCGTCGGGCGTCGCCCCAATACCGACGATCTGGGGCTCGATCGCGCTGGCATCGCGACCGACGCGCGTGGCTATGTCGTGGTCGATGACGGGCTGCAAACCAACGTCGAGGGTGTCTGGGCGCTTGGCGACTGCAACGGCCGCGGCGCCTTCACCCACACGGCCTATAACGACTTCGAGATCGTGGCTGCCAACCTGCTCGACGGCGAGGACCGCAGGGTCGGCGATCGCGTGCCGGGATATGCGCTGTACACGGATCCGCCGCTCGGCCGGGTCGGCCTGACCGAGGCCGAGGCGCGCGCGACCGGCCGTACGATCCTGGTGTCGACGCGTCCGATGACGGAGGTCGGGCGCGCCGTGGAGAAAGGCGAGACCAAGGGCTTCATGAAGATCGTCGCGGATGCCGAAACGCAGCGGATCCTCGGCGCCGCGATCCTCGGCACCGGCGGCGACGAGGCGATCCACGGCATCCTCGACATGATGAACGCCGATCAGCCGATCGCCGCGCTGCGCTGGGCGGTGCCGATCCATCCGACGGTGTCCGAACTCATCCCCACGGTGTTGCTCGGCCTCTCCGTGCGCGCCTGACCGAGCGATGGGAGCGATGGGCCGTCCTGCCGGTCGGTAATCCCCCACCGAAGCAAATGATCGGCGCGGTCGGACCCTCCCGCGAGCCGGATGGTTGACCCGACGAGAACCGGCGTGCGGGAGGGGACCGGTCCCCTTCCGCCAGGGTCGGGGAGAGCCGATCATGTCCATCACTTCGCGCGTCGCCATCATCGGCGCCGGCAATGTCGGCGCGACCGCCGCCTATGCCCTGATGCTGCGCGGCCTGTTCACCGAGATCGTGGTGATCGACAGCAGCGCCGATCGGGCGGTCGCGGAAGCCACCGATATCGCGGATGCCAACGCCATCGCCCGGCCGGCACGGATCTGGGCGGGCGACTATGCCGACGTGAAGGATGCGGACGTCCTCGTCCTGACCGCCGGTGCGACCACCCAGGGGGAAGAAACCCGTACGTCGATCGCCAGCAAGAGCGCCGCGATCGTTCGCGCCTGCGTCAACGACGCAATGGCGGCGGGCTTCGACGGCGTCATCGTCGTTTCGTCCAATCCGGTCGATGCGATGGCGCAGGTCGCGCAAGCCGCCTCGGGACTGCCCGCGGCACGCGTCATCGGCACCGGCACGCTGCTCGACAGCAACCGCTTCAGAAAGCGCGTCGCCGACCGGCTCGCGATCGCTCCGGGCGCCGTGGAGGCGATGGTGCTGGGCGAACATGGCGACAGCGAAGTCGTCGCCTATTCGACCGTCCGGATCGGGGGCGTGTCGCTGGGCGCCTATCTCGGAGACCAGCAGCTGGATCTCCCGGCGATCGCGCATGACGTCGTGCGCGCCGGCTACACGATCAATCACGGCAAGGGTTACACCTCGTTCGGGGTCGCGAGCGCGATCGTGCGCATCTGCGAAGCGGTGCAGCGCGACGAACGGGTCGTGCTGCCGGTATCTACCCGGCTCGACGGCCAGTACGGGATCGACGATCTGTACCTCAGCCTGCCGTCGCTGATCGGCGCGGCGGGAGTGTTGCGCGTGCTGACCCCGGAGCTGGCCCCCGACGAGCTGTCGGCCCTGTCGCGATCGGCGGACGCACTGCGCGAAACGCTGGCGGGTCTCGAAGATCGCGGATGACATCGGCGCCGAGCTGCGCTGCCGGCGACCCGGTGACGAACCGTCACTACCCGGCGGGCGCGGGCCAGGCCCCGTCGCCCGAGGAGGGACGCCGGGGCGCGGACCATCGTCAGTGGCCCGCGGTGGCGCCACCTTGTGCCGGCGCCGATCCCTCCACGCTGCCCGCCCTGACATCCGCGGTGGACGCGGCGAGCGCGCCGCCGACCGGTTCGGCGCGGCCGCCGAGGCATTTGGCGAGGAAATTCTCCGCGACCGCGTTGAACGCGATGTTGTTGACCGGCCGGGCGAAGCCATGCCCCTCGTCGGGAAAGACGACATAGGTGACGGGGATGTTCTTCGCCTTCATCGCGGCGACGATCTGGTCGCTTTCGGCGACATTCACCCGCGGATCGTTCGCGCCCTGACCGATCAGGAGCGGCTTCTTGATCGCGTCGGCATAGGTCAGCGGGCTGCGTTCCTTCAGCAGCGCCTGCCCCTCAGCGGTACCGGGATCGCCCATGCGGCGATACATCTGCTGCTTGCCCGCCTCCCAATAGGCGGGAACGGTCTTGAGCAGGGTGAAGAGGTTTGACGGGCCGACGATGTCGACGCCGCAGGCGAACGCGTCTGGGGTCATGGTGAGGCCGGCCAGCGTCGCATAGCCGCCATAGGAGCCGCCCATGATCGCGACCTTGTCCTTCGACGTGACGCCCCGCTTCACCGCCCAGTCGACCGCGTCGAGCAGGTCGTCGTGCATCTTGCGGCCCCATTGGCGGTCACCCGCCTGGACGAACTTCTTCCCGAACCCGGTCGAGCTGCGGTAGTTGACCGACAGCACCGCGTAGCCCCGATTGGCGAGCCACTGGTGGTAGCTGTTGTACCCGTAGCCGTCGCGCGCCCAGGGGCCGCCATGAACGAACAGCACCATCGGCACCGGCCCCGTCGCACCCTTCGGCTTGGTCAGGTAGCTGACCATCGACAATCCGTCGCGGGTGGGGATGTCGATCGACTCCATCGCGACGAGCGGGGCGCCGACCAGCTCGGGACGTGGCGTGTACAACTCGGACAGCTTCTTGGCGCGGCGGTCATAGAGCCAGGTCGACGACGGCGCGGTGACCGGATCGAACGTCACCAGCCACTTGTCGTCGGCATCGGTGCGCGAGCCGATGAAGAATTCGCCGCGGTTCTGGCTTTTCAGGAAGGCGAGATCGGCCTTCACCGCATCGCCGACCGGAAAATACTCGTTGCGATGGAAATTGACCGAATACGCCTCGACTTCACCGGTGCGCGGGTGGGTCAGTCCGGCGCCGACATCGGCGCGATCGCTGGCGCCGATCGTCGTGAACTTGCCGGTGGCGACGTCCTGCGCGAGCAGCGCGCGGGTATCGCGGCCGCGGGCATCACCCCAGTAGAGCGTCTTGCCGTCGGCGGTGAAGCCGAGCGGCGCGGTGCTGGATGCGTCCTCGTAATCGACGGACGTGAAGGGCTTCGCCTCCACCTTGTTGTCGACCACGCGGTAGTAATCCACGCCGCTGTCGGGGCGGGTCTTGACCGCGATCCGGAGCTTGAGCGCATCGTCAGCCACGAAACCGGCATAACCGTCATTCTCGAACACCGGCGTGAGCGTGCCGGTCGCGAGGTTCAGTGCGTGGACGTCGTGCCAGCGCGGGTCGCGATTGTTCACGCCGACCAGGATGCGATCCTTGATCGTGGCGGACGCGCCGACGATCTGCACTCGGGTCTTTTCGAACGGAGTCAGCGCCTTCTGCGTGCCGCTGGCGAGGTCGACGCCGTAGAGCAGGAAGTTCTCGTCGCCGCCCTTGTCGTTGACGAACAGGATCTGCTTCGAATCGGGCGACCAGAAATAGGAACGGATCGGCCGCGTCTTTTCCGCGGTCAGCGCGCGCGCCTCGCCGGGCTTGTCGACCGGCGCGATCCAGACGTTGAGCACGCCGTCGCGCGGCGCGATGAAGCCGAGCCATTTGCCGTCGGGGGAAAGCTGCCCGGCGGTGCGGGTCGGATTGTCGAAGAGCTTGGCACGCTCGATCAGCGGAACGCCCGTCATCTGGGCCGAGGCGGTAACCGTCATCATTGCTGCTCCTGCCGCCGCCAGCCACTTGGCCTTGCGCATGCTCAGATCTCCCTTGATCCACTGTATTAGGAATACAGCACACAAGGTCGGCGACGGCAAGCGGCTCGCGACATGCGACCGTCTGCGTCGTCGAGCGTTCAGTCGGCTCACGTGCTGGTCGTGAACGAGGAGCGAGACATGGCTGATAGCGAAGCGAAGAACACCGGGCCGTTGAACCTGCCGATGCAGCCGACCGGGTCGGGGGTCGCCGATCTCGAGATCGCGCGCGAGCAGGACGCGCTGGCCGCAGACGGCGAACTCGCCGGTGCGATCGATGCCGAGGTGCCCTCCTCTCCCGCAGCCGATCGGGACGAAGCAGGCAGCGAGGCACGACCGAACTGAGACCGAGACAGAGACCGACACTTATCCAGGAGAGCGACATGGCTGACGATCAAGCAACGGACCTGCCCACCAACCAGGATGGCGAGGTGGTCGGCATGGAGCAGGTGCTGCCTCCCGAATCGCCGCCGATGGAGGATGCATCCGGGCTGCCGCAGGGCGACGCGGTCGAGCAGCCCGCCGACGATATCGAACCCGAGGACGAGGAAGCAGCGGCGCAGCTGGGTAGCCTGTCCTAGGCCGACGGTTCCGGGTCCGAGGCTGAACGGCCGGGATCCGGATCGCTTCTCAGCCGGTCAGGCGAGCGCCAGCTTCATCGCCGAGCGCGCCGCCAGATCCGCATTGGCCTGCCCGGACAAGCTCCGGGTCAGCGGCCCGGTATCGAGCAGGGCGACCAGGCCATGGAGCAGGCTCCAGACGGTCAGTGCCCGCTCGTGCAGGTCGGATTCCTGCGCGAGCGTGTCCAGTCGCCCGAGCGCGGACTTCAGCCGCTCGAAACAGATCATCGCATCGGGCTCGATCAGATCCAGATTCTCGGGCCTGATCACCTCGGGCATGAACAGCAGCGCGTAGAGCTTCGGCGAGGTCCGCGCGAACCCGAGATACGCCTCGACGAGCGAACGCAGGCATTCAACCGGATCGCTGCCTGCCGAGCACGAAGTCTCGAGCTCGGCGTGGAGCGCCTCGAAGCCGCGTTTGGCGAGCGACGCCAGCAAGGCGTTCTTGTCGCGGAAATGATGATAGGGGGCGCCCGGGCTGACGTTGGCGATACGGGCCAGCTGGCGTAGCGAGAGCGCCGCCACGCCGTCCGTTTCGACCGTGGCAAGCGCCGCCTCGAGCAGGGCGCTGCGGAGGTCACCATGATGATAACTTCGGTCGATAGATGCCATGTGTCGTCCTCGGATTGACACTCGGCTAAACACCGATCAGATGCCAACTAGGCAGTGCTTAGTTGGACGTGATCGATGAGCCCAAGGGCACCCGCTTTTCAGGTTTTGCTCCCTGTTGCCGCGGAAGAGGCAGCAGGGGAATGGTCACCCCTTGTAACAGAGTTGCAGGCGGAAGTCGCGAGGCTTCGATGCAGCGAGGCTCACCACCGTGCCGTCGTCGACAGCGCGATCGATTTCGCGATCGTCGCGACCGACCCCGACGGGCGCGTCACCCGCTGGAACGAAGGCGCGCGCCGCATCCTCGGCTGGACCGAGGAAGAGATGCTTGGCGAGCCCCTGCACCGCTTCTTCACCGTAGAGGACGTCGCAAACGGCCGCGTCGAGACCGAGATGCATTCGGCGCTCGCGACCGGGCACGGCAACGACGAGCGCTGGCACCAGCGCAAGAGTGGCGAGCGCTTCTGGGCGAGCGGCGAGCTGATGGTGCTGCGCGACGACCACGATCGTGCGATCGGCTACGTGAAGGTGCTGCGCGATCGTACCCAGCAACGCCTTGCCGACGAAGAGCGCAGCCGCCTCGAGGGTGAGCTGCGCCGTCTGAACGAAAAACTGGAGACCGACGTATCGCGGCGCACCGCCGAGCGCGATCAGCTCTGGGAATCGTCCCCCGATCTGTTGCTGATGATCGATCTCGAGGGCGTGTTCCGCGAGGTCAATCCGGCGTGGACGTCGTTGCTCGGCTACGCGCCGGAGGAACTGATCGGCCAGCAGGTCGACAGCCTCGTCCACCCCGACGACGTTCTCCTGACCGAGAAGGCGCTGCACGATGCGGCGGGCGCGCCGTTGCCGACCGTCGAGAACCGCTATCGGCACAAGGACGGATCGTACCGCCAGATATCGTGGCTCGCCGCCCCCGATCCCGAACGCGGCATGATCTATGCCACCGGCCGTGACATGACCTTCGCGCGCGAAGCGGAACAGGCCCTTCACCATGCCGAGGACCAGCTTCGCCAGTCGCAGAAGGTCGAGGCGGTGGGCCAGCTCACCGGCGGGGTGGCTCACGATTTCAACAATCTGCTGACGGTGATCCGTGGCTCGGTCGACCTGCTGCGCCGTCCCGATCTCACCGAAGCGCGCCGCAAACGGTATATCGACGCGATCTCGGATACCGCGGACCGGGCCGCGAACCTGACCAGCCAGTTGCTGGCGTTCGCGCGGCGGCAGACCCTGAAGCCGACGGTGTTCGACGTCCGCAAGAACGTGGTGAACCTGCGCGACATGCTCGGCACGCTGGCCGGGTCGCGGATCGAGATCACCGCCGAGGTTGACGCCAGCCCGTGCTTCGTCAACGCCGACCCAGGCCAGCTCGACACCGCGATCGTCAACATGGCGCTCAACGCGCGCGACGCGATGGAGGGCGAAGGCAAGCTCACGCTCAAGGTCGAGCGGGTGACCGAGATCCCGGCCGTCCGCTCGCATGCCGTGGTGAGCGGGGATTTCGTCGCGGTGTCGCTCGCCGACACCGGCGCCGGCATCGCCGCCGCGCAGATCGACCAGATCTTCGAGCCGTTCTTCACCACGAAGGCGGTCGGGCAGGGAACCGGGCTGGGTCTCAGCCAGGTATTCGGCTTCGCCAAACAGTCCGGCGGCGAGATCGCGGTCGACAACCGCGCCGGCGAAGGCGCGATCTTCACGCTGTATCTGCCGCGGTCGCCCGAAGGCGGCGCCGACGACGAGGTCCGGTACAATGTCGACACCGCACCGCCGCACGACGCCTGTGTCCTGATCGTCGAAGACAATGCGGCGGTCGGGAGCTTCGCCACCGACGCGTTGGGCGAGCTCGGGTACAAGACACATCTTGCTGCCGACGCGCAGCAGGCGCTTGCCGCGCTGCGGGTCAGCGGCGACGGGTATGACGTCGTGTTCTCCGACGTGGTGATGCCGGGCATGTCGGGCATCGAGCTGGGCACGGAAATCCGTCGGCTTTATCCCCATGTGCCGGTCATCCTGACGAGCGGATACAGCAGCGTGCTTGCGGAATCCGGCACGCACGGATTCGAATTGCTGCAAAAGCCCTATTCGATCGACGAACTGTCGCGCGCGTTGCGCAAGGCGACCGCCTGGAGCGAGAGGGCGCGCAGTAGAGAATAGGGCAGCGGGAATTGGCTGGGGCGGTCAAGACCCCGGGACTACCGCGGCCATTTTTCGACACTTGCGAAGCCGACAGCCTGGCGACGATGCTACGCGACAAGCTCGACCAACATCGTCGGCAACCCGGGGCGCGAGCATTGCGCGCATTGGCGAAAGCAGCCGAAAGCGCCATTCAACTCAGCTTGCAAAATCGAGATCCACTTAGCGGAGCAGACGGCTCGCAACACAGCCAGTAACGCGCCGGAACCACTGGCTATGCGACAGAACCGGGGTACGGCTAGCGGATCTTAGCTGCGGAACCACCTCGACCCGCCGGAATGTTGATCGCTAGGACTTCGGTGCCGACTGAGGGTTGGGCAGCCGCCTGAGCCGTGTCCAAGCGTAGAAGCCTAAGTTGCTTCTCGAAATCACGATTGGATGTGGCGAAAAAGACATTCGCTCGGATGCGCTGGTTATCTGCGAGGTTCGCCGGCTTTGGAAATACAGGCTTCATACGTTTAATCGCGGCCATCGCCGCGCGGTCGAGTTCATAGCTACGCGAAGAGAAAACTATCTTGGCGGCCATAGGCTTTCCGTTTGAGTCTGCAATGAAGACGACCGAGACGAGCCCTGCATCGGAAGGACGGCCGAATAGCGGTTGTGGATATTGTACGGCGTTGTCTAAATTCCTGCTAAGCTGGTTCGCCCACTCCGCCCGCGTTGGAGGAGCGGTAATCACCATTGGCTTCTCTCTCGATAGTGCTGGCGCACAGTACAGCGTGACGATGGCGATGGATGTGAGTGCTCTGAGGTGCTTCACGTCGATCTCCTGATTGAGGACGATCGGCCATTTCCGACGTGTGCGTGAATGTGCGGCCCGGGCACTTATGCGTCACCGGTCGAAGGAGGATGGCGTGCGTTCTGCGGCCACGCGCTGTCCTCTGAGAGACTGCGTTAGAGCGCCTGAGTCTGTCAAGAGATTATGGACGAATCGGCCATATCTCGAAGCGACGGACGCACAGCGTCGCGTTCGCCGTGATGGGGCCCACAGCGCAATATGCCGCCGCCAAAGACGATCGTCGGTCCATTGCTCTCGGCGATGCTCGTCTGTTAGGTCCGACGCATGGCAACCCAGCGACGCACGGTCGATTACCTTCTCGAACAGGCGTCGAGCGCGGGCGCGGTGTCGACCAAGCCGATGTTCGGCGAGTACGGCGTCTACGTCGACGGCAAGATGATCGGCTCGATCTGCGACGATCAGCTCTACCTGAAGCCGACCGCATCCGGTCGCCTCCATGCCGAGCCGGTGGCGGAAGGGCCGCCCTATCCAGGCGCAAAGCCGCACCTGCTAATCGAGGCCGATCGCTGGGACGATGCCGAGTGGCTAGGTGACCTGCTGCGCTTCACAGCGGCAGAACTGCCGATACCCAAACCGCGTAAACCGAAGCGAGGCACGTAGGCGTCTGCTCGAGACAGCAACGAGCCTCCTGGAGCTAGCCCAGGAACGTCGTTCGGTTCGGCTTGAACTCGCCGTCATCGCACTATGCGCGTTCGAGATCTTGCTTACGCTGCAGGAGCGGCTGTTCCCCTGGATTCCTCGGTGCCTGCAGTAGCGGTCACGCGCCGCCGTCGCCGCAGCGACGCTCCCAGCATACCGAAACCCGCCACCATCATCGCCCAGGTGGCAGGTTCCGGCACCACGCCGATCAACGCACCATATTCCGCAGCGCTGAGACGGAAGCTGAGCAAGGTGTTGGGGATGAGCGCAAACCCGTCCGGGCAACCCGACCCGAGGCCGACCTCCACGCGCGCGGTATTGCCGCCGTTGACGCACACGTCGAACTGGGTTCCTGCGCCGTTCTGCGTGACCGAGAAGTCGTTGTCTGTGGCGATGATCAGCGTGATGCCGCCGTCCGCGAGCCGCGGGCCGAAACTGAACCCTTCGATCTTCTCCGGCACCTGGTAGCCGAGCGCGCGCATCGCGGCTGCGATATCGATGAACGGCGTAGCGGCCTTCATCGCAGCGTTCACGCCTGCCGGCAGGTCGTTGGTGCCTGCAAGGCTGATCGAGGCGACGTTGGTCGCGTTGGACAGATCGATCTGGTAGATGCGCTTCGACGCGACTTCGGTTGACACCGTGCCGTCGACGCTCAGTCCGCGATTGTCCCGTTCGAGAACCAGAAACTTGCCGTTACCCAGCGACTGGATAGCGGACACGCCGATCGACCGCCCCTGCGAGTTGGCGTCGAAATCCGCCGCGACCCGCCCGTTGACGTCAGCGAGCGTCTCGAGCTGGTAGATGAACTGACCAGTCGACTGGCCCGTCGCCACGTCAAATTCGACGATGCGCACGTTACGGCTGAAGCGCCCGTCGGCATTGCCGTTTCCGGGGTTCCTGCCCTCATTGACCAGAGGATCCTGCAATACGGCATAGGCCTTCTTGCCGTCGGGGCTCAGCGTCAGCCCTTCGAAGCCTCGATTGTCCTGGCGCCCGGTCGTGATCGTCGGGCGGCCATCGACATAGTTGGTCGTGCCTGAAGACGTTTTGGGAACGAGGTTTGCCGGCGTCTGGAAGGAGCGCACGAACTTGCCACCGCTATCGAACTCGTAGACCGCGGGGCCGTATTCGTCCGAGACCAGGAAGTTGCCATTGGGGAGCATCGCCAGCCCCTCCGGATCGAGCGAGCCGCCGAGCTGCGCCGAACTCCCGTTGAGCAGCTGCGGGTTGAGGCCGTTGAAGGTGGAGCCATCGGCCTGGGTGAAGATCACCGTCTTCTGCAGCGTGAAGGCACCGAGCGCACCGGTAGTCGAGTCGATCCCCAGCGAGAACGCCTGGATCCGCGGAGCGTAGGACAGCACGCCGCCGCCAGGGCCACGATCGCTCATCCCGTAGAACAGCCCGTCGGTCGAGTTGTAGACGAGGTCGGAGCCGAACCCGCCGAGCCGATTTTGGCCAGTTCCCGCAAGGCCGGAAAGGTCCGTACCGTTGGCGATCGTAAGCTGCGAGACGAGCGTTGCGGCAGTAGCAGGTGCGGCAAACGCGGTGCACGCGAGCACGGCGGCGAGTGGCAGGCGCATGATCATTCTCCCCTTGTTGATCATGCGTTAACCTCGCTGCGGTGACATGCTCATGACGTTGGCGAGACAGAATGACGACAACGCCGGACGGGCGGTTCGCGCGGGTTCGCCGCATGCGATCGACCGCGGTCCTGCCGAGCCCCGGATCGTCGGTGAAGAAGCCGTCGATCCTGCAGGCCAGGTAGCGGCGAACCTCCTCGACGGAACCCGCCGGGTCGCGCTGGTCGGGACCGCCCTCGCCACGGGATCCGGCCGCAAGGAAACGGCTCTCTCGGCCACCGAATGCGACGCGGTGTACGAATGGTGGAGGGAGGGAACAGTCCGCGGTGCTATGGCGCTTGGCTGCGAGATCCGGGTCACCAAGGCACGAACCATGACCATCTGGCGCAACTGGCTCACCTATCCGGGCCGTTCATCTCCGCTATTGCCGGAACCGAAAAACGACGATTGATGGGTGTAAGCGGCTTGGCCCCGTCGCGGGCACGTCTCGCAAGTGGTCATCCGCATTGCATGTTGCGCTGCGCGATTTCGAACATCCGTTCGTGACGGACCAATATCGGATCGGCTCGACCTCCCCCCTATGTTTCGGCCTTCGGACCGCATGCTCGAGCGCAACAACAAATGCGCCAAAACCGTCTTTGCGGCGTTCGGATATTTGGTAGGCAGGCAGGGTGAGACGCTGATGAAGACCGTAGTGCTTCCAAACGGCGAAAGGCTACCTGCGCTCGGCCAGGGCACGTGGATGATGGGAGAGGACCGCGCCCGGCGCGCGGCCGAGATCGAAGCGTTGCGGACAGGCGTCGACCTGGGCATGACCCTCATCGACACCGCCGAGATGTACGGCGACGGCGCAGCCGAGACGCTGGTCAGGGAAGCGCTCGGCGACGTTCGCGACCAGCTGTTCCTGGTCAGCAAGGCCTTTCCGCAGAACGCGTCGCGCCGGCGCCTCGCCGCGGCGTGCGAGGCCAGTCTCGAGCGGCTCGGCACGGACCGGCTCGACCTCTATCTCCTCCACTGGCGTGGGTCGGTTCCACTCGGTGAGACGGTCGAGGCGATGGAGATGCTGAGGCAGGCCGGGAAGATACGCTCCTGGGGCGTCAGCAATCTCGACATCGGCGACATGGATGAACTGGTCGCAGCTGGCGGCGGTGCGTGCGTCACCGACCAGGTCCTCTACAATCTGTCGCGGCGCGGTCCCGAGTACGACCTGGTACCGTGGTTGCAGGAACACGCCATGCCGATGATGGCCTACAGCCCGATAGAGCAGGGGCGGCTCGTAGCAGACGCGGCGCTCGCCACTGTCGCCAAGTTGGTCGACGCCACACCCGCACAGGTCGCCCTCGCCTGGACGATCCGCCGCGACGGCGTGATTGCAATCCCCAAGACCGGCACCGGGTTGCATGTGCGCGAGAACCGAGCGGCTGCCGATCTCGTACTGCCGAAGGATGTGCTCGCCAGGCTGGATGCAGCGTTTCCGCCGCCGCGCCATCGTCGGCCGCTCGAGATGCTGTGAGATCACGATGGCGTTGTTCTTCACTGCCGACACGCATTTCGGCGATCACCGCACGATTAACATCCAGCGGCGGCCATTTGCTTCCGTCGCGCAGATGGACGAAGCGATTGTTGCCGGCTGGAATGCGGTGGTCGGTCACGACGACGAGGTCTGGCACCTCGGCGACGTCGCTCGACGCTTAGTGGATGTACGGGCGCTCCTGGGGCGGCTGAACGGGACCAAGCACCTCGTGCGCGGCAACAACGACGATCCCGCGATCGGCGAGGCTGGCGGCTGGGCGAGCGTGCAGGATTATGCGGAGATAACGATCGATGGCGTCCTGCTGGTCCTCTGCCACTATCCCTTCAGGAGTTGGAACGGCCAGCACCGTCGCTCGATAAACCTGCATGGACACAGTCATGGCAGGCTCAAGCAAACGCCGCGGCAGTTCGATGTCGGGGTGGATGCGCGTGGCTACCGCCCGATCACGCTCGACGCCCTACTGCGGGCGGGCCGAAGCGGCCGATCATCGCAGCTGACCGACTGAGTACGAGCCCATCTGCCACAGACTGAGAGTTGGCGCGGCCGCCCACACGACCAGCAACAGCGACAGGATTGATGCCAGTACGAAAACTGGTTGGCCTATTAGCCCCGCACCCTCCGCCAAACCTGGCGAGATGAGCAGCAAATATCAGGATGAAGACCAGGCCGGTCGTACCTGCCCGGCCAATCTCACAAGGGACATCGCCGCGGCCGCGAGCGGTAGCGGGCTCATAGAGTGCCCTGCCAATCGCTTTCCCGCCGGCACCATGCCGTCCTCATCGGAAGGCCTCACCCTTGACGCTGGCCGGGTCGGCGGGCCGGTCGGAACGAGCGTGCCGGGTTGGAACGACCCCTGTCGACTTCCGGATCAGCAGTTCGTGCCGGTGCTGACGACACATCTCGGGCGCTGTCCCCTCCATTTGCGCGATCACCATGCCGGCAGCGACGAACGCCATGTCAAACACGGGTTGCCTGATCGTCGTGATCGGCGGCCATGCGATGCGCGAGACCTCGGCGTCGTCGAAGCCCGCTATGGAGATCTGCTCGGGGACCGCCAGGCCTGCCTCGCGAGCGGCCACCAGCGCACCGACCGCCATGTCGTCGTTCTGCGCGAGGATGGCAGTCGGTCTTTCCCGGGCGCCGAGCAGACGGACCGCCGCTTGGTAGCCGCTTTCGTATGTGTAGAACCCCTGTTCGATACGATCAGGTCTGACCGTCAGACCCGCGACGCCGAGCGCTTCCGAGTAACCCTGCGAACGCGCCAAGCTTGACGGGTGCGTCGGATCGCCCTCGATGATGGCGATCTCTTTATGACCCAATTCTATGACGTGGCTCGCGATCTCACGAGCCGCGGCGACGTCGTCGATCAGGTTGCTCGGGCCGGCGCCAACATATGAAGTCGGCGCGATCCGGGCAAAAGCGATGCCCGCAGCCGCAAGCGCGTCCAAGATATGGCGGCTGTCCGATGCGGGCGGAGCCAGCACCACTCCGTCGAGAGCGGCGGACCTCAATAACCCGACGACCTCGCCCTCGCGCTGCGCCACGGACTCGATCGGAACGACAACAAGTCGATACCGTTCGCCCAGCAGGCGGTGCAGCACGCCCTTCTGCAAGTCGACGACGTAGCTCGGGGACGGGTTCTCGTAGACCAATCCGATCAGGTTTGAGCGGCCCTGGACAAGCGCACGCGCAAGCACATTTGGATAGTAGCGGACCGCTTCAATGGCCGCCAGAACGCTGCTTCTCACTGCCTGGGTGACGTGCGGCTTGTCGTTGAGGACGCGCGAGACCGTCTTGGTGGAGACCCCCGCGTGCCGAGCCACGTCGATGATGGTTGTGCGCCTCAGATCGTCGCTCATTGAATGTCCTAGTGAGTTCGTTGACCGGTCCAGCGGCCTAGCCTGCTAATTTGGCTTTCATACAGATTCGATGTTGACAGCGTAAGACAGAATGGTAGCGTTAACAGACTTGCAGGTCATGTGGCTTGTGCATGGCGACAGAGATCGTCGATTCGGGGAGAGGGAAATGCGGAGTTCTGCACTCTTGGGCGTGCTCGTGCGCTCGACATCGGCGCTCACGGTCGCGACCTGCCTGGGACTGCCCTCGCTTGCGGTCGCGCAGACGGGCACCGCCCCGACCGGACAGGGCGCCCAGACGACCAACGCCCAGCAGACTGGTCAGCAGACACTGCCCGATGCGGCTCCCGCGACTGACACTCTGAGCGACGGCACGGCTAATGCGGACGACGAGATCGTCGTGACCGGCGTGCGCGCCTCGCTCAATCGCGCCATCGACATCAAGCGCGGTTCCGCAGGCGTCGTTGACGCGATTTCGGCTGAGGACATCGGCAAGTTCCCTGACACGAACCTCGCCGAGTCGCTCCAGCGTATCACGGGCGTGTCGATCACCCGGTCGAACGGCGAAGGCTCGCAGGTCGCGGTTCGCGGCTTCAGCGGCGGCTACAACCTGGTCACGCTGAACGGGCGTCAGTTGGCCTCGACGGGGATCGATCTCAGCACCGGCAACGCATTCGCGACCGGTACTGGCCGTTCATTCGACTTCCAGAATCTCGCCTCCGAAGGCGTCTCGACGCTTGAGGTCTACAAGACCGGCCGCGCGAACATTCCCTCGGGCGGCATCGGCGCCGCGATCAACGTCGTCACTCGCCGTCCGCTCGACGCACGCGAGGACGGCTTCTCCGGCTCGATCGGCGGCAAGGCGTTGTATGACAGCTCGGTGGAAGATGCCGAGGCCGATCTCAGCCGGGTCACGCCCGAGGTTTCCGGTCTGCTCAACTGGAAGAACACCGACGACACCTTCGGCGTCAGTGTCTTCGGCAGCTACCAGCTGCGCGAGTCCGCTTCGGTTCAGTCGAACCCGAACTACTGGAACATCGTTCCCCTGGCCGATTTCCTGAATACCGCCGGCACGTACATCACTCCGACGACCAACGTCACCAATCGGCCGACGACCCCGTTCGTGCAGATCCCGAACGACAGCCGCTACCAATTCTCGGAAAATCGTCGCGAGCGTCTGAATGGCCAGGCGGTGTTGCAGTTCAAGCCGACCGACCGTCTCGAATTGACCATCGACGGTCTGTATGCGCGCAACAAGCTGAGCGAGGAGCGCAGCGAGCAGACCAACTGGTTCCAGCGCCCGTTCAGCGACATCACCTTCGACGACAACGATCGCATGCAGTCCGCCATCATCCTGGCCGAGGCTAAGGTGGCGGACAAGGGTTACGAGCAGCAGCGCTTTGCCACCGACACCGAACTATATTCGGT
>DATLME010000300.1:0-3551 GCA_035537395.1 Sphingomonas sp.
GCCCTGCCCGTCGCGGCCGTCGCTGCCGGTCGGCGGCGGCAGGATCGCGGCGAGCGGCTGGCCGGTCATGATCCGCTCGGACAGGTTGAGCAGCTGTTCGGCGGAGGCGTTGGCATGGGCAATACGGTCGTCGGGATCGACTACCAGCACCGCTACGGGGAGCGCGGCGAACAGCTCGGCAAAGCCGGGACGCCCCGCCATGCCGGGATCAGGCCGCTTCGCGCTGGCGCCAGGGACGATAGAAGTCGGCGAGCATCGCCTTCACCCGTGCGGGTTCGGCGATCTGGTTCACCGCGTTGCGGAACTCGGCCGAACCGGGCAGGCCCTTGGTGTACCAGCCGATATGCTTGCGTGCCATATTGACGCCGATCACAGGACCATAATGTTCGAGCATCGCTTCGTAATGGGCTGCGATCGCGTCATATTGTTCGTGGATCTCGGGGTCGGGCCGGCGCCGCCCGGTGGCGAGCCATTCCATCACCTGGCCGAGAAACCAGGGCCGGCCATAGGCTCCGCGGCCGATCATCACGCCGTCCGCGCCCGATTGCGCCAGCGCCGCGTCCGCATCCTCGATCGTGCAGATATCGCCGTTCGCGATCACCGGAACGCCGACCGCATCCTTCACCCGGCGGATGAACGCCCAATCCGCCTCGCCCTTGTACATCTGGTTGCGGGTCCGGCCGTGCACCGTGATCATCCGCACACCGAGATCCTCGGCGATGCGCGCCAGTTCGGGCGCATTGAGGCTGTCGTGGCACCACCCCATCCGCATCTTCAGCGTCACCGGCGCGGAAACCGCCTTCACGACACCGGCGATGATCGCTCCGGCGAGCTTGGTGTCGCGCATCAGCGCCGAGCCGGCGTCGCCATTGGTTACCTTGCGGACCGGGCACCCCATGTTGATGTCGATGATCGCAGCACCACGATCCTCGGCGAGCCGTGCCGCCTCGCCCATCTCGTAGGGCGTGCAACCGACCAGCTGCATCGAGACCGGCTCCTCCGACAGATGCCACGCCGCCTTTTGCAGCGACTGCCGGGTCTCGCGGATAGCCGCCTGGCTGGCGATCATCTCGGTGACGTTGAGGCCGGAGCCATAATGCCGGACCAAGGTGCGGAACGGCATGTCGGTAACGCCGGTCATCGGCGCCAGCACGACGGGCGTGTCGATCCGCACGGGACCGATCTGGATAGGGTTGAGCTTTTGCATGTGCCTGAAAAATGGGCAGGTACCGGAATATCGTGGGACAGGCAAGGCTGGCAACCGCGCTTGCCCCAAGCTAGGCGGGCGCATGAACGATAAACCGCGCCACGCCGCGCTGATCGTCGCGGCAGGATCGGGCAGCCGCGCGGGTGGCCCGGTCGCCAAGCAGTTCGCCGCAGTCGGCGGACGCGCGCTGGTGGCGCATGCCTATCGCGCCTTCGCAAGCCACCCACTCATCGACGAGGTTGTCGTGGTCGTCGCTTCCGGGATGGAAGACGTGCTGACGGAGACCTTGGGCGAGGTCCGGTGGGTCACCGGCGGCGCGACGCGGCGCGAATCGGTCGGCCTTGGCCTCGCCGCGCTGACCGCCGAACGAGTATTGGTGCATGATGCCGCCCGGCCCTTCGTCCCGGCCGGCGTGATCGACCGGGTGCTTGCCGCGCTCGACGAAGCCGACGCCGCGGTCCCCGTTCTCGCCATCGCCGACACGCTCGATCGTAACGGCGAACTGGTACCGAGGGACGGGCTGGTCCGGGTGCAGACCCCGCAGGGTTTCCGTCGTGCCGCGTTGACGGCGGCGCACGACGCTTGGCCGGTAAACGAAGACGCGACCGACGACGCGCAGATGGTCCGCCGGGTTGGCGGCAGCGTCGCGTTGGTGCAGGGCGATGCGATGCTCGACAAGGTCACTTTTCCCGAAGATTTCGCGGCGGCCGCGGCGCGGCTGCAATGGGAGTCGCGCAGCGCGAGCGGCTTCGACGTCCATCGGCTCGAGAGCGGCGAGGACTTGTGGCTCGGCGGGGTGCTGATCCCGCACGACAAGGGCCTGTCGGGGCATAGCGACGCCGATGTCGCGCTTCACGCACTCACCGATGCGCTGCTCGGCACCATCGCCGCAGGCGATATCGGCACCCATTTCCCGCCGAGCGACCCACAATGGAAGGGCGCCGACTCCGCGCGCTTCCTGCGCCATGCCGCCGAACTGATCGAAGCACGCGGCGCGCGGATCGACTTCGTCGACCTCACCATCATCTGCGAGGCGCCCAAGATCGGCCCCCACCGCGAGGCGATCCGGGCGCGGATCGGCGACCTGCTCGGGCTGTCCGAAGATCGCGTCAGCGTGAAGGCGACCACCACCGAGCGCCTCGGCTTTACCGGGCGTGGCGAGGGCATCGCCGCACAGGCGATGGCGACGATCAGCGTGCCGCGGTCATGAAGCGCCTGCTGACAGCGCTCGCCGTCGCGGGGATCGCGAGTGCTCCGGTCGCTGCACAGACCCGATGCATCACGACTCCGGAGGCAGAGGCGATGACCCTGGTCGCGCTGCCCGACCTGATCCGGCAGACCGGTACCGTCTGCGCGGGCCGCCTGCCCGCCGCGAGCCTGATCCGGGACCCGTCGGGCCGGCTGGTGTCGCGTTACGAGGCGGAGGCCACGCGGGCCTGGCCGATCGCACGCGGGGCGATCGTCAAGCTCAGCGACCCGGCGGTGGACGTGATGCTCGACTCGGAGTTTGCCCGTCCGCTGCTGACGTCGCTGCTGGTGCCGATGCTGGTCGGACGGATCGCCCCGGCGGATTGCGGGACGATCGATCGGCTGGTCACGCTCTTGGAGCCGTTGCCGCCGCGCAACACCGCCGGCATCGTGGTCGCGACGCTGCAATATCTGAAGGCCGAGAAGGCGCGCGGGGGCAACGTCTCGGTGCCGGATCTGCCACTTTGCCCCGCCGGGACGCGCTGACATGACCGACACGCTGCTGCCAGCCATGCTCGTCGACGCCGCGCGCAAGGTGATCGAGGCGAACCGCGCCGTCGGCCGGACGGTAACGCTCGCCGAAAGCTGCACCGGCGGGCTGGTCGCCGCCGCGCTGACCGAAATTCCCGGCTCGTCCGAGGTGCTCGAGGCCGCGTTCGTCACCTATTCGAACGAGGCCAAGCAGGCGCTGCTGAAGGTAAGCTCCGACGTGCTCGACACCTTCGGCGCGGTATCGATCGCGGTGGCCTGGAGCATGGCGCAGGCGGCGCTCGAGCGGTCGGGCGCCGACGTCGCGGTGGCGATCACCGGCGTTGCCGGGCCGGGCGGCGGCACGATGAAGAAGCCCGTCGGTACCGTCGTGTTCGCGCGCGCGGTGAAGGGCGGGGATCCGTCGGACGTCCACGCCGATCGCAAGGACTTCGGCGACCTCGGTCGCGGCGGCGTGCGCCTTCAGGCGGCGTTGTGCGCGCTGGAGCTGTTGCTGCCGCTCGACCCGTAGAGATCCGCCGCGCGGGTCTCGAAGGCCCCGATCATCTTGCGCAGCGCCTGACCGAATACCTGCCCCGCGAGCATTTCGAAGACGCGATTCTTGAAC
>DATLME010000301.1:0-3456 GCA_035537395.1 Sphingomonas sp.
TTCTTGGCGAGGAAGATATTCGGCACGAAGACCTGCGGATTGCGGTCGTAGAGCGGGAAAAGCGACGACTGCACCTGGATCATGATCCGATGTCCGGGCTGGAACACGTGGTTCACCGTCGGCAGCCGGAACTTGTACTGCTGCACCTTGCCCGCGGGGATCGCGGTCGGCTTGGCGAAGCTGGTGCGATACCGTCCGCGAAAGATGTCGAGACTGATCGGCATCTGGTAGCCGCCCATCTTCTTGTCGGTGGCATCCTCCGCGGGCAGCACGTCGATGATCTTGACCACGAAGTCGCCATCGGTCCCGGTCGTCCGCGCAAGCAGGTCCGCGATCGGCGCGCCCGAGACGCGGACCGCGCTGGTCAGCACCGGGGTCTGGTACGTCAGCACGTCGCCGCGGCCGTCGACATGGCGCTGGTCGCTGACCAGCCAGTCGCCCCAGCGACCGTCATCGAAATTCACCGGGCGCGGCAGGTGCGGGACCGGCTTGGCGGGATCGGAGACATAGCTATCGCTGCCCCCGCGCGGCCGCGCGAAACCGAGCCCACCATCGTCGGCGAGGTACAGCGGCGTCAGCGGCGCGGCACAGCCCTTTTCGCAGGCGAGCGGCCAGGTCGTGAGCTTGTCCCACCGGTTCTCGCCGGTGTTGTAGATCGCGGCGGCGGGCAGATTGGCGGGCGGCCCGTCCTTCAGATACTGGTTGAACAGCGGCAGCACCATTTCCTCGCGGAATTGCGCTGCGGTGTCGCCGTTCCACTGGAACGCGCCGAGGCTGCGGCCCTCGCGATTGACCTGGCTGTGCCGCCACGGACCCATCACGAGATGGTTGTTGCCCATCTTGCCCTTGGCCTTCAGCGCCTCCCACGCGATGATCGCGCCATACATGTCTTCCTGGTCCCACAGGCCCTGTTCCCAGATCGTCGGGACGTTGGACGGATTGGCCGCGATCAGCTTGTCCAGCGCTTGCCCTTCCCAGAACGAGTCATAGGCGGGATGCGCGACCATCCGCTGCCAATAAGGGAGCTGGTCGTAGCCCGACTGCTGCGCCCATGCGCCCGCCGACCCGATCTCGCGGAAATTGTCGTAATCGTCATAGCCGCCGGTCGGCGGCGCCTCGCCCGCGCCCTTGTAGCCGGTCTGGCTGCCGAGCCACGCAATGTTGGCGAGACGGAACGCGCCATAGTGGAACCAGTCGTCGCCCATCCAGCCGTCGATCATCGGGCTTTCGGGCGCCGCGACCTTGAGCGCAGGGTGCGGGTTGAGCAGGGCCATCACCACCGTGAAGCCCTCGTAGGATGATCCGATCATCCCGACCCGGCCATTGGATTCGGGCAGGTTCGCCTTGTTCACCAGCCAGTCGATCGTGTCATAGGCGTCGGTGACGTGGTCGACCTTGGTCTTGTTGAGCGGGCCGATCACCGGGCGGGTGACGACATAGTCACCTTCGGATCCGTATTTGCCGCGAATGTCCTGGTAGACGCGGATATATCCCGCCTTCACGAAAGCCTCATCCGCAAGCGGCAGCGTCGCCAGCATCAACTTGCTGTCGCTGCGATTGGCACGGCCCTTCGCGTTGTACGGCGTGCGGGTCAGCACGATCGGCGCGTTGGTCGCGCCTTTCGGCACCACGACCACGGTGTACAATTTGGTGCCATCGCGCATCGGCACCATGATCTCGCGCTTGTCGTAATCGGCGCCGGTGGTCGGCGGGGTGAACTTGGCGGGAATGTCGCCGCCGGGCGCGGTGGCTTGCTGTGCAGCGACCGGAGAGAACACCAGCGTAGCGGCGGCGGCGAGCAGAAGCGACTTGATCATGAAGGGAATTCCCGGGGAAAGATCGACGATGCCGCATCGTGGCGCGGCGATCGGCACATGGCAACCGTGGTGCAGGAACCGGCCACCCGCACGACAAAGTCGGGCCGCGACGGCCAAATCGCCGGGCACCGTTCTATAACGCCTCCGAACCGTCCGTGGCCGGCGGCGACGAGGAACCGCGATGCCGAAAGACCTGACGATCCACGACCGGCTGAAGCTCGGCTTTGCGATCATGCTCGGGATCGTCGTGATCCTGTCCGCGATCAGCATGTACCGCGTCAATTCGGTCGCATCGCAGCTCGCGGTCATGAACAAGGTCAACAGCGTCAAGCAGCGCTACGCGATCAACTTCCGCGGCAGCGTCCATGATCGCGCGATCGGGGTCCGCGACGTGACCCTGGTCGACGCGGCCGATCTTCCCGGCGTGATCGCGACCATCGACGAGCTGGCGGAAAAATATGCCGCGTCGGCGGGGCCGCTCGATGCGATGCTCGCGCCCGAGACCCGCCCGGCGGCGATCGAGACGCAGGTGATCGCGAGCATCAAGGAGACCGAGCGCCGGACCCTGCCGGTGGTCAAGCAGGCGATCGCGCAACGGCAGGCGGGCGACCTTGCGGGCGCCCGCGCGACCCTGCTCGGCAAGGCGCGGCCGCTGTTCGTCCAGTGGCTGGCGCAGATCAACCAGTTCATCGATTTCCAGGAAGCCGCGAACAAGACCATCGCGGCCGAGGTCGATCGGGCCACGACGATGTTCCAGATCATGACCTGCGTCCTTGCGCTCGGCGCGCTCGGCATCGGCGTGTTCATCAGCCGGCGGGCGATCCGGAGCCTCGCACCGCTGCCGGTGATCGCCGCCGCGATCCGGCGTATCGGCGAGGGCGACCGCTCGATCGCCATCCCCTCGACCGACGCGACGGACGAGCTCGGCGATCTTGCGCGCGCCACGATCACGATCCGCGACCAGCTCGGCGCTTCGGAAGAGGTCAGGCGACAGCAGGTCGCGCTGATCGTCGAGACCCTCGGCGGAGCCCTCACCCGGCTCGCCGCTGGCGACCTGACCACACGGATCGACGGCGAACTGACCGGCGACTTCGCGACGCTGCGGCGCGATTTCAACGCCGCGGCGACCGAACTCGATGCGCTGATCGCTGCAGTGGGCGAGAGCGCGGCGACGATCCGCACCGGCTCGAGCGAGATCGCGCAGGCGTCGGAGGATCTGGCGCGGCGTACGGAAAGCAACGCCGCATCGCTGGAGGAAACCGCCGCGTCGGTGACGCAGATGGACGGGCGGCTGAAGGCGAGCGCGGGTGCCTCGTCGCGCACCGTCGAGCGCGCCGACCAGGCGATCGCCACGGTCGGGGGCGGCCGTGCGGTCGCGGACGAGGCGGTGCAGGCGATGGGCCGGGTGAGCGACAGCGCCAAGGGCATCGACAGCGTGATCGAGGGGCTCGACAAGATCGCCTTCCAGACCCGCGTACTCGCCATGAACGCCGCGGTGGAAGCCGGACGCGCCGGCGAGGCCGGGCGCGGCTTTGCGGTGGTTGCCGACCTCGTCAGTGCGCTGGCCATGCGCGCCGAGGAGGAGGCCAAGCGCGCCCGCGCGCAGCTGACGCTCACCCAGGCGGATATCGGCAGTGCG
>DATLME010000302.1:0-5858 GCA_035537395.1 Sphingomonas sp.
GGCGAGGATCGGAAAGAATGTTCGCATGCGGCCGCTATGCCCGCGCCAGTCGCGCCAGTCACCCTCCTGCATCGCTGCCACGACCTGCTCCTGCAATGGCGATAGCCCGGCGCGGCGAGGCGCCCCGTCGCACTCAGCCCAGCAGCAGCATCCGCACCCGCGCGAAGAACGACGGCGCGACCGCGCGTGATGTCGCCGGCGCCACCACCGGCAGCGGCGTCGCCTTGGCCGCCGCGCCGACCGTGCCGACCGAGCCGGCTGGATTGGTCGCGCAGGGCTCGAACGGCACCCGCGACAGATCGAGCATCAACGCGGTGACGTCGGCGCTCAGGCTGTCGTGATTTTCCGCGTGGAAGGTCGTCCGCAACGCCCGCCCCAGCGGGTAGAGCGCCGGGCCCTGGCAATGCTCCAGCCCTTCGTCCGTCGCCTCGTCACGCTCGTCCATCCAGCACCTGCCCTCGGGCGATATAACGCCCGGGCCTGCGCACGGTTCACGGCAATACGACAATCATTCCGCCGAAGGCGCGGCAGAGTATCGCGTGCGGGAATGCCGACAATAGCTCGGCGCGATGAACAGCAACAGGCGTATAGTTCGCCGTCGCAATGTATCATCTGAACCTGGTTAAGTGTTGATACGGAATTTACCTTCGATCAGTTCACGATAGCAATGGTGTTGTCGGCGCCGTTCCGGGCGCCTCGGGGAACGAACATGAACGCCAGGCTCTTCGTGACTGCCATGATCGCCACTGTTGCTCTCGCCGCAGCTGCACCGGCGGCAACTGTCTACACGACGCACGCTGGCTTCGCTGCGGCGACGTCTGCCGCCGGCGTCGATGGCTTCGACGGACTCAGCATCACGGGGGAAACCCGTTCGCCGCTGGCGCGGACCGCGGGCAGCTACTCCTATGTTGCCGCCGCCAGCAACGACTTCTGGGGCGCGGGGTCAGATGCGGATCCATGGCTCGCCACCTCGACTGCGGTCGATCCGATCGTCTTTACCGGGTTCACAGACGATGTTCGTGGCGTCGGCGGACTCTTCTTCGCCAGCGACATCGGCGGTGCCTATATGGCCGGCGACGTCACGGTGACGCTGGTCGACGAGTCAGGCAGTACCTCGTGGACCGTCGCGTCGGCAACGACCGGCAGCTTCGTCGGCTTCGTGTCGGAGGGCGCGATCACCTCGCTGACGGTTTCCGCCGCACAGGGCGCCACTCTCACCTTCACGACCGTCGACGATTTGACGCTCGCGCTTGCCGCGACTGTAACGTCCGCTGTTCCGGAACCCGCAACCTGGGCGATGATGCTCCTCGGCTTCGGCATGGTCGCCGCTACCGGCCGCCATCGCCGCCGCGCCACCCGCGCCACCCGCGCCATCTGCGCCTGATCCAAACCGCTGCGGGCCGGCGTGCCCGCCACCGCCTTCCCGCAGCCACGGCAACGGGCCGGGCACGCCCCCTGATCACCCCGCCGCGATCGGCGCGATCGCCGCGCGCCATGCCGCATCTTCCCCGTCCGCCCGGTCGACGATCACCACCTCACTGACGCCGCCATCGCGCAGGTCCACGGTTGCCGCGCCCCGCCACTCCACCGTCGCGTTCCCCGACAGGCTCACCATCCCGTCCGCGCCGGCAGCCGCGCGGACCAGTCCGCCGCGATTGAACACGATCGTGTCGCGATCGAAATCGATCCGCCCGGTCAGCCCTGCGGCATAGGTCGACGCGGCCATCGCGCTCCCGCAGCTGTTGGTCAGCCCGACGCCGCGTTCGAAGGTGCGCACGAACAGGTCGACGACGCGAACCTCGACGAAGCTGACATTGGCGCGGTTGGGGAGCCAGGCCGGCGCCGCCTCGCACACCGCGCCGATCGCTTCCAGCGCCGCGTCGTCGACCTGCTCGACGAAGGTTACCAGATGCGGATTGGGCATCGCCACCGCGGTGAACGCCCGGCCGCCGGGCAGCGCGGCGATCGGTGCCTCGACGATCCGCGCCGCCTCGACCGTCAATGGCCAGGCCGCGACGTCGAGCGACGCCGGCCCGACCGTCTCGCGCACCGTGTACACCCCCGTGGCGAGGTCCGCGACGCGCTCGACCACCGCCTGCGACGACACCAGCGACACCACCGCCCGCGACAGGTCGAGCGCCTCGAACCCGAGCCGCGCCACGCAGCGCAGTCCGTTGAGGCAGGTTTCCGCCTCGCTCCCGTCGGGATTGAACATGCGGAAGCCGAACGCCGCCCCCGCGGCCCCCGGGGTGAGCAGCAGCAATCCGTCGCCACCTACCGCGCCGCCCCGGTCGGCCAGCGCGCGTGCCACGATCGCCCATTGCGCGGTCTCGAGCGTCAGCGCCCGTGCATCGATCATCGGGAAATCATTGCCCGATCCGTGGCACTTCACGATGTCGAGCCTGATCGTCGCCTCGGTGTAGCGTGTCATCGTCCGCCGTCCTGTTCGCCGCGACGCCTTCGCCGACGCCTTACCGCCCGCCTACACGCGGCTCCGGCGCAAGGCGATAATGATCCGCGAGCCGGTCGAGCGCCAGGGTCAGCACCAGCCGCCCGCTCCGTGCCGGCCAGCCGAGCCCCTTTTCCGCCACCGGCAGCGATTCGCCGGCGCACACCACCCGCCAGCAGATGTCCGCCAGCCCGGCGCCGGCGGCCGCGACCGCGGCATCGAAGCGGCGCTTGGCGGCGAGCTGCGCGGTCGCGGCATCGCTGCCGTCGCCGCGCCCGCCATCGACCCGCGCGCTCCACCGCATCGTCACCGACGGCGCGAGCGCGGCGCGTTCGTAATCGCCGCGCAGCATCTCGCCTGCGGCGAACTGGCGCGGGTCGATCATGCCGCGCGCGCGCAACCACCCGAGCGGAGATTCGCTCGGGTTGACGGTCACCGCGCGACCACCGATGGATTTCTGTGCAAGCTCGCGCATCCGCATACCCCTTCGTTGCCGGTCGATGCCACTTGCCACGACGTCACGCTTGTAGGACAGCCGGGAAACCCATCTGGTTGGAAGCAAGATCATGATCACCGCCATTCGCGAACTCCGCCGGACCAAGGGCCTGACGCTGGACGATGTCGCACGGCGCTGCGATCCGCCCACCACCGCGCAGACGATCGGCCGTCTCGAAACCGGGATGCGCACCGTGTCGGTCGGGTGGCTCAACCGCATCGCCGCCGCGCTCGAGGTCGATGCCGCGGATCTGGTCAGGCTGCCCGACCGCGTCGTGCTGCCGGTCGCGGCATCGCTCGATGCCGATGGCGCGCATGCGCCGCGGCAGGCCGCGTCGGTCGCGCCGCCGCTCGCCGGCGCCGGGCAGGTCGCGGTGCTCGTGACCGGCAGCATAGGCGATTACCGGGCGGGCGACGAGATCTGGTGCCAGCCGCTCGCCCCCGAAGCCTTTGCCAGCGCGCTCAACCGCGACGTGCTCGTCCCGCGCGCCGCGGGTCGCTTCCTGTTCGGCCGCCTGATCGGCCGCGATCCGGGCGGCAAGCTCCACCTCCTCCCCCCCGGTCCCGGCAGCCGCCAGCAAGTCGTCACCGACGCCCCCTGGATAGCCCGAGCCCTCCGCCTCGTCCGCCCCCTCTGAACCCGCGGAAAAGCGACGCCGCCAGGCGCCAGGGGCAAGGCCGCCAACGCAAGGAACTGGTCGGCACCGGAAAAGACGCTGGTGGAGTGAAGCGAAGGACCGGCCGGCGCCGAGGAGAAACGCTGCTGCGCGCCGAGCGAACGAACCGATCGGCGCCGCGGGGCCGACCCGTGGGCGCCAAGCCAACGCGCTGCCGGGCGCCAAGGGGCCGCGCTGATCGCCGCCAAGGGAGGGCTGGTGGGCACGGCGGGACGGGCTGACGCGCGCCAAGGGACCGCGCTGACGGGCGCCGAGTGGACGGCTGGTGGGCGCGGCGGGACGCGCTGGTAGGCGCCAAGGACGCGCTGTAGGCGCCGAAGGGACGGGCTGGTGGGCGCTGAGGGGATCGAACCCCCGACATCTTCGGTGTAAACGAAGCGCTCTACCGCTGAGCTAAGCGCCCAACATTTTGTTGGATTCTTGTTGGAGATGCCAAAGCCTCGGCGTTGTAGCAAGCGCTAACCGATGCTGAGGTCGGCGCGTTGGATCGCGGCGATGTAGCTGCGCATCGCCTCGCTCGCATGCGGCGACAGCGCCATGAACGCGCGGCGGCGATCCTGCGGGTCTGGCTGGCGAACGAACAGGCCGGCCTCGGTCATCTTGCTGATCCAGCGCAAGGCCGTGGTCGGCGCGACTGCGGCCGCGATGCACAGGCTCGAGACCGAGACCTGGGCATGCTCCAGTTCGGCGGCGTACAGATCGAGGAGCATGTCCCAAGCCGGATCCTCGAACAGCCCGGCGCCCAGGAACTGCTCACGCAAGCGGCGCGCGCGTATCGCACGCCTGAGCTCTTGGGGATCGATCGTATCCGCACGGGGTGCCTCCGCATGGTAACTGCTGCGGCGATCTTCGATCTCGCCTGGCGCTTCGTTTCGGGTCAGGCGGGCAAGGAGGTCCGCGATCCTTGCGACCTCCTCATTGAGCTTCTGCAGCCGTGTCGCTTCGCTCTCGCGCCACGTGTCGTTGAGCGCCGGCGTCCCGACCAATTCGGCGGCGACCGCAAGGGCGGCGACCCGGTCGCTCATCGTCGGCGCGCAGAGCAGTTGCACGTGGCGGCCGAGCAGATGCGCCGCGATCGGATCGATCTGCGATCGCGAGAACGTCACTACCATCGGCAGATCGAGGGCGGAGGCGAACGCATCGATCCGCGGCAATGCCAGATCGAGCGCTGCTACCCCGACACCTTCCGCCTCGATCAGCAGGATCGGCGACGCTGCGGCAGCCACCAGCCGATCCCCGGCCGAGGCCCAGGGTAGCTCCTGCAGGACGCGGCCACCGATCAGTGCGGCGGCCTCGCGCGCGTCCCCCGCACGGCCGGGTTCGGCGATGATCACGACGGCGCAGCGTTCGCCGCGCGAATAGCCCGTGATCGATCGTTCGTCGTCGTTCATTGGTCGTCATGCCCCCCGGTACCGCCAACGACGATACGCGGGGCTCGCCGCGGAGCAGCCATATTCACCTCCGAAACCGCGCTTTCACCGGCTCTTCGGAAGTGCTCTAGTCTAAACTACATCCGTTGTGGAGGCATCTCGGCTCAGTCGAGCGCCTTGACGATCTCTTCGACCATCTTCTTGGCATCCGCGAGGAGCATCATTGTGTTGTCCATGTAGAAGACGTCGTTGTCGACGCCGGCATAACCGACCCCGCCCATCGATCGTTTGATGAACAATACGGTCTTGGCCTTTTCGACGTCGAGGATCGGCATGCCGTAGATCGGCGACGTCTTGTCGGTCTTGGCCGCCGGGTTGGTAACATCGTTCGCGCCAATGACGAAAGCGACGTCGGTTTGCGCGAATTCGGAGTTGATGTCCTCGAGCTCGAACACTTCGTCATACGGCACATTGGCTTCGGCGAGCAGCACGTTCATGTGCCCCGGCATGCGTCCTGCAACCGGATGGATCGCGTATTTGACCCGTACCCCTTCGGCCTTCAGCTTGTCGCCCATCTCGCGAAGCACGTGCTGCGCCTGCGCAACCGCCATGCCGTAGCCCGGTACGATCACGACCTGTTCGGCCTGGCTCATCAGGAACGCGGCGTCCTCGGCGGAGCCGCGCTTCCACGGCCGGTCGGATACGGCGGCCGCACCGCTCCCGCCGCTCTCCGCGCCGAAGCCGCCCGCAATCACGCTGATGAAGCTGCGGTTCATCGCCCGGCACATGATGTAGCTCAGGATCGCGCCCGAGCTGCCGACCAGCGCCCCGGTGATGATCATGGCGGTGTTGTGCAGCGTGAACCCC
>DATLME010000303.1:0-14002 GCA_035537395.1 Sphingomonas sp.
CCACCATCGTCTTCTGCAATACCCGTAGTCTCGCCGAGCTGATCTTCCAGGATCTCTGGAAGGTCAACGCGATGTCGCTGCCGATCGGGGTGCATCACGGCAGCCTGGCGCGCGAGGCGCGGCGCAAGGTCGAGGGCGCGATGGCCGACGGGCGGCTGCGCGCGCTGGTCGCGACCGCGAGCCTCGATCTCGGGGTGGACTGGGGCGATGTCGACTGCGTCATTCAGATGGGCGCGCCCAAGGGATCGTCGCGACTGCTCCAGCGGATCGGCCGCGCCAACCACCGGCTCGACGAATCGTCCGAGGCGATCGTGGTACCGGGCAACCGGTTCGAATATCTCGAAACCCGCGCGGCGCTCGACGCCGTCGATGCGGGCGAGCTCGATCCCGATATCTTTCGCCCGGGCGCGCTCGACGTGCTTGCGCAGCACGTGATGGCGTGCGCATGCGCGGCGCCGTTCCGCCAGGCCGAGCTGCTCGACGAGATCCGCTCCGCGCTGCCCTATTCCGCGCTTGCCGACGACACCTTCGATCGGGTGCTCGGGTTCATTCGCGACGGCGGTTATTCGCTGAAGGCCTATGACCGGTTCAAGCGCCTGACCCAGGATCCCGATGGCATCTGGCGGGTGAGCCATCCGCGGTTCGTTACCCAGCACCGGCTCAATGCCGGGATCATCGTCGAGGCGACGATGCTCGACGTTCGCTTCGGCAACGGACGCAACCTCGGACGGGTGGAGGAAAGCTTCGCGTCGCAGCTGAGCCATGGCGATACGTTCTTCTTCGCCGGCCTGAGCCTCGAAGTGATGAAGATCGACCAGACCGACCTGATCGTCCGTGCCACGTCGCGCCCGGCACGGATCCCGACGTATGGCGGCGCGCGAATGCCGCTGTCGACCAGCCTGGCCGATCGCGTCCGCGCCTATCTCGCGACACCCTCCGAATGGGCGCGGTTCCCCGACGACGTCCGCGAATGGCTCGACTTCCAGAGCCGCCGGTCGATGCTGCCCCAGCCCGGACAGCTGCTCGTCGAGACCTTTCCCCGCGAAGGGCGCAACTACATGGTCGCGTACAGCTTCGAAGGCTGGAACGCGCACCAGTCGCTCGGCATGTTGATCACCCGGCGGATGGAGACGCAGGGGCTGAAACCGCTCGGCTTCGTCGCCAATGATTATGCGATTGCGACCTATTCGATCGAGAAGGTGACCGACCCCGCATCGCTGTTCAACGCCGACATTCTCGAGCATGAATTCGTCGACTGGGTGCAGCAGTCGCACCTGCTCAAGCGCGCGTTCCGCGAAGTCGCGGTGATCGGCGGGCTCGTCGAGCGCCAGCATCCCGGCAAGAAGAAGACCGGGCGGCAGGTGACCTTCTCGACCGACCTGATCTACGACGTGTTGCGCAAATACGAGCCGACGCACCTGTTGCTGGAGGCGGCCTGGGCGGACGCCCGCGCGCGGATGACCGATGTCGGGCGGCTGGCCGGGCTACTCGATCGCGCGGCCGAGACGATGCTCCATGTCGACCTCGACCGCGTCACCCCGCTGGCGGTACCGGTGCTCACGCTCATCGGCCGCGAGCGCGTGGCGACCGGCGGCAGCGGCGACGATGCGCTGCTGATCGAGGCAGAAGCGCTGGCGGCGGAGGCGATGCGGATCGATTGAGGCAGGTCGCTCGAGCCTCTCGGTTTGCCGTCTCGACAGGCCCGGCGGCACGCGAGGCGAACGGGAAAACGAGCGTGCGGCCTCGGAGCTCGTTTGTCTTCGCCGCAAATCCTGACCTGCTTGCCAAAGGTCCGATTCGGGCGCACGTTTGGCGGATGAAAGCCTTGCGTATTTTGTTGGGGCTTGTCGCGATCGGCCTGGCCGTCCCGAGCGCGGCGCAACTCGTCATCGCACCGCCCGTCCCGCCGCCGCTGCCGCTCGACGACGATTCGATCCTCGCGTTCGGCGAGGCGGAGACCCGGATGACGGTGCCGGTGCGGATCGGCGACCGTGGACCGTGGGATTTCATCGTCGATACCGGCTCCGAGCGGACCGTGGTCTCGCGCCAGCTGGCGGGTGTGCTCGGACTGCCAGCGGGCGCCGATGTCCGCGTCACGGCGATGACCGGCACGTCAACCGTGAGCACCGTGATCGTGCCCAAACTATCCGTGAGCACGATCTCTCAGGCGACGATCCAGGCGCCGGCACTCGAAACCCGCCACATGGGCGCGGTCGGCATGCTGGGGATCGATGCGTTGCAGGGGCACAGCGTGGCGATCGACTTCGACGCCAAGCAGATGAAGTTGCGTCCGTCGCGCCGCCGTACCGCCCGCGCGCGCGCCACCGCCGACGAGATCGTGATCGTCGCGCGGTCGCTGTTCGGCCAGCTCATCGTAACCGACGCGCATTGGCGCAACGTCCGGATCGCGGTGGTGATCGATACCGGATCCCCGGTATCGATCGGCAACCGTCCCCTGCTCGCCGCGATCGCCAAGCGCCCGAAGCGGCTCGGCCCGTTGTCGATGACTTCGGCGACCGGCCAGGTACTCGTCACCGACGCGTTCATCGTGGATCGGCTGGATATCGGCGGCGTCGGCTTTTCGAACGTGCGCGTGGCGTTTTCGGATGCGCCGCCGTTCCGCCGGTTCGGGCTCGAGAAACGACCCGCATTGCTGCTCGGGATGGACGTCCTGCGGCTGTTCCGCACCGTCAACATCGACTTCGCCAATCGCGAGATCCGCTTTCGCTTTCCGCGGGGCATGGTCAACGCGAACCGGATGATCGACGGGGCCTAGTTGCACCGGTCCCGAAAGATCGCTCTACTCGCAGCAAGATAGACAAGCGAGAGGGTGAGAATGCGGGCGATCTGGATGATGACGACGGCAGCCGGCGCGGCGATGCTCGTGGCCGCCCCGGCCGCGGCGCAATCGCGACCCGACCAGAAGGCGTTCTTCGGCCTGTACAAGGAACTGGTCGAGACCAACACGACCTTGTCGGCGGGCAGCTGCACCCAGGCCGCGGCGCAGATCGCGGCCCGCATGAAGACCGCCGGCTATGCCGATGCCGATCTCGTCCAGTTCTCGGTGCCCGATCACCCCAAGGAAGGCGGGCTCGTCGCGATCCTGAAGGGCAAGGATGCCGCGCTCAAGCCGATGCTGCTGCTCGGCCATCTCGACGTGGTCGAAGCCAAGCGCGAGGATTGGACGCGCGATCCCTTCACGCTGATCGAGGAGGGCGGCTATTATTATGCCCGCGGTACCGTCGACGACAAGGCGATGTCGGCGGTGTGGGCAGACACGATGATCCGGCTCAAGCAGTCGGGCCCCGCGCCCAGGCGCACGATCAAGCTCGCGCTGACCTGCGGCGAGGAAACCACCTTCGCATGGAACGGCGCCGAATATCTCGCCAAGAACCGGCCACACCTGGTCGCCGCCGAATTCGTGCTCAACGAAGGCGGTGGCGGGCGGCTCGACGAGAAGGGCAACCGCCAGGTGCTCGCGATCCAGGTCGGCGAAAAGGCCGCGCAGAACTACACCTTCAAGGCGACCAATCCCGGCGGGCACAGCTCGCAACCAACGCCAGAAAACGCCATCTACGAACTCGCCGACGCGGTCCAGGCGGTGCGCAACTACCGGTTCCCGGTGACCTTCACCGACACCACCCGCGCCTTCTTCGCTGCCACTGCGAAGACCCAGTCGGCGACGATGGCGAGTGCGATCACGGCACTGCTCGCCAACCCGCGCGACGAGGCCGCGGACCTGATCGTCAGCCGCGACAAGGCGCTCCATTCGACGCTGCGCACCACCTGCGTGGCCACGCTGCTGAGCGCGGGCCATGCCGAAAACGCGCTGCCCCAACGTGCCACCGCCAACGTCAATTGCCGGATCTTCCCGGGCGAAAGTGTCGACGGCACGCTTGCGACGCTGAAGAAGATCGCGGGTCCGAAGGTGACGGTCACCGCGAACACGCCGGTTCGCCCGACCGCGATCCCGCCGAAGCTCGACCCCAAGATCGTCGGCCCGGCGACGACGGTCGCCGCCAAGCATTTCCCCGGCGTGCCGGTGGTGCCGCTGATGTCGACCGGCGCGACCGACGGGATCTTCCTCCAGGCGATCGGCATCCCGGTCTATGGCGTGCCCGGGATCTTCGTCGACAAGGACATGTCGGGGATCCACGGCCTCAACGAGCGGATCCAGGTCAAGTCGCTATATGACGGGCGCGACTATCTGTTCGACCTGGTCAACGCTTACGCGGGGTAGCCGCGGGCGGGGTCGGCCCACGTAGCGAATTCGCCGCCGCGGTGACCTCTTCGCCGCAGCGGCGAACCTCGGCCTGCGCGTCCATCTTCGCGCGGGTCGCCGCGGCTGCCGACGCCTGCAGCACCGCCGTGACGTTGACCCGGGGATTGCGCCCGCGCAGCTTGCCGACGAAGTAGATCGTGCCGACCCTCGCGGCGCTCTGCTGCTGCGCGGTGCCCTTCGTGATCATGTAGTTCATCAGCGAGATGCAGCGCGCATCGGCGGCGTCGGGCGCGGCGATGCCGGGCGCGGCTTGCAGGGCGATCAGAAGAGCGATCAACATCGGCATGTTCCTTTAACGACGGGCGTTGCTAGCCCAATCATGCTCCCGCGACCACCATCGTTCGCTAGACGATGACCTGCTCGCCGAGCTCGACGACCTTGCCCGGAGGAATCCGCAGGAAATCGGTCGGGTCGCTGGCGTTGCGCTGGAGGAACACGAAGATCCCGTCCTGCCACGGCGGCATGCCCTTTTCGGCTTCGGCCTTCAGTGTGTTGCGCCCGATGAAGAACGAGGTCTGCATCGGATCGAGCCCCTTCTTCTCGCCCTTGCCGCCGAGCCCGAGATCGCGCGGCACGTCCGGCGATTCCATGAAGCCGTATTTCAGCACCACGATCGTGAAATTGTCGTCGACCCGCTCGACCGTCGCGCGGTGCTCGTCGTCGATCACCGGCCGATCCGCGGTTCGGACGCTGACGATCAGGTTGCGCGCGTGGAGCACCTTGTTGTGCTTCAGATTGTGCAGCAGCGCCCCCGGTGCGGCGTGCGGATTGCCGGTGAGGAACACCGCATTGCCGTCGACCCGCTCAGGCGGACGCTTGGCGAGCGCGGCGGCGAGATCCACCAGCGGAATACTCTGCCGCTGCTCGAACAACCCGACGATCTTGCGGCCGCGCACCCAGGTCGCGATCAGCAGGCCGATCGCGCCCGCGACCACCAGCGGCACCCACCCGCCCTCGACGACGCGCAGGATGTTGGCGCCGAAGAAGATCGCGTCGAGCACGAGGAACGGCAGCACCGCCGCGAGCGCGAGCGGGCGCGACCAGTGCCACACATGCCGCGCGACCAGATAGCCGAGGCAGGTCGTGACGATCATCGTCCCGGTCACCGCGATGCCATAAGCCGCGGCCATCGCCGACGACGATTTGAACTGGACGACCAGGATCAGCACGCCCGCGAGCAGCAGCCAGTTGATCGCGGGCAGGTAGATCTGCCCGGCGAACGCCGCCGAGGTCTGCCGGATCCGAAGCCGCGGCAACAGCCCGAGCTGCACCGCCTGCTGGGTCAGCGAGAACGCCCCGGTGATCACCGCCTGGCTGGCGATCACGGTAGCAAGGCCTGCGAGGAGAACGAGGAAGGGCCTGGCGCCTTCGGGTGCCATCAGGAAGAACCAGTCCTGATTGGCGAACGGCCGCCCAGCGCGTTCCGCCGCTTCGAGCTGCGACAAGGCGAACGCGCCCTGCCCGAGATAGTTGAGGACGAGGGCGGGCCAGACCAGCACGAACCACGCTGCGCGGATCGGCGCTCGCCCGAAATGCCCCATGTCGGCGGTCAGCGCTTCGGCGCCGGTGACGGTAAGGAACACCGCCCCGAGCACGAACAGCCCGAAGGTGCCGTGGGTGGTCAGAAAGGCGATGCCGTAGGTCGGCGACAGCACGCGCACGATCGAGGGCTCGTCGGCGATGTGCCATAGCCCCAATCCGCCGATCACGACGAACCAGACGATGCACACCGGGCCGAACAGCCGCGACATGTGCGCAGTGCCCCGCGCCTGGGCCATGAACAGCGCGACAAGGATCGCGATCGTCAGCAGCCGGATCAAGCCTTCGTCGAACACGCCGGCGGCGCTGGGGATCGTGCGCAACCCTTCCATTGCCGACAGCACCGACAAGGCCGGCGTGATGATCGCATCGCCATAGAACAGCGCGGCCCCGGCAGCACCGAGCACGAGCGCGATGCGCGAGCGCATCCCGAGTGCGCGGCGCGCCAGCGCGGTGAGCGCGAGCACCCCGCCCTCGCCGTGATTGTCGGCCCGCATCAGGAACGACACGTATTTGACGGTGACGATCAACGTCAGCGTCCATAACGCAAGGCTCAGCACGCCGAGGATTTCGGACGCATCGATGCCGTTGCTCGCGGATTGCGCCAGCGCCTCGCGGAACGCGTAGAGCGGGCTGGTGCCGATATCGCCGAAGACCACCCCGATCGCGCCGATCGTCAAGGCGACGAAGGCGGGGTGGCGGGCGGTGCTGGCAGCGGAAGGAGTCGGTACGGTGTCGGACGACATGACGCGGTGGGAACCCCTCCGGGACGGACGGCGCGCTATACGCCTATTCCGCGGCGAAGCTAGAGGTCGAGGATTTGATGCGTCATCGTCCGGTCGGCACGGTGATCGTGCGTCACGCGCGCTTGATCTGCCACGCGTTCGGCGCCATGGCCGCGACATGGTTCCCTTTTCGTTCGGCGGACACGCCTTGTACGCGCTTGCACAGGGTGCGGTCTTCTGGCCCGCGCGGCAGGCGATGCTGGTGGCCGATCTCCATCTCGAAAAGGCGAGCTGGTTCGCCAAGGGCGGGCAGATGCTGCCACCCTATGATTCGATCGCGACGCTCGCCGACCTGACCGCGCTGGTGGCGGCGACGGGCGCCCGCGAGGTCTGGTGTCTAGGCGACAGCTTCCACGACAGCGCCGGGTGCGAGCGCCTGCCGCCGCGCGCGCGAGGCATGCTGGTCGCGCTGACCGGGGCGACGTGCTGGACGTGGATCACCGGCAACCACGACCCGGATATAATCGATCGCTGCGGCGGCGACGTTGCCACGGAGGCGGTCGTCGATGGCCTCGTAATGCGCCACGAAGCCTCGCCGTCCGAGCCGCGGTTCGAATTGTCGGGGCATTTCCACCCCAAGCTGCGCGTCAGGGTTCGCGGCAAGCAGATCGCGCGACGGTGCTTCGTCGGCACCGCGACCAAGCTGATCCTACCGGCGTTCGGATCGCTGACCGGCGGGCTCGACGTCGATCATCCGGAAATTCGTCGGGCGGTCGGGCTGGGCGCGGAAGCCTTGGTGCCGGTGGAACAGCGCATGCTGCGGTTCCCGATCGCCGCATAGGTTCAAGCCCGTCGTCCCGGACGGATCAGGTGACGGCGATCAGCGCGCCAGCGTAGGAAACGCCGCCTTGAAGGCAGCGACCTTCGGCTTGTCTATGTTGACGATATACGGGTGCGACGGGTTCCGGTCGTAGAAATCCTGGTGATACGCCTCGGCCGGGTAGAAGCCGCCTTGTTCGATCCTGGTCACGATGGGCGAGGCGAAGCTGCGCGCCGCGCCCAGCTGCGCGATATAGGCGCGCGCGGCGATCGCCTGCGCACGCGATTGCGGAAAGATAGCAGACCGGTAGCTGGTGCCGGTATCAGGACCCTGACGATTGAGCTGGGTCGGATCGTGCGCGATCGAGAAATAGACCCGCAGCAACGTCGCGTAGCTCACCTGGCGTGGATCATAGCTGATCTTGATCGCTTCGGCGTGCCGCGTCGTCTCACGGGAGACGGTCGCATAATTGGCGCTCGTCGCGCTGCCGCCGGCATAGCCCGCGACGACGTTGCGCACCCCGCGAACCCGCTCGAAGACCGCCTCCATTCCCCAGAAGCAGCCGCCGGCGAACACCGCAGTCTGCAATCCCGTTCGGGGCGTTGGGTCTACCTTCGCGGCGGGGATGACGACCGCCCGCTCGGCAGCGGCGCTCGACTGAAAGGCAACCGCGGCAATCACGGTGGCAGCGGCAAGGGAGAGGACGCTCTTGATCATTGCGCCAAGATGGGGGCGAACGCGCGGCTCGCCAAGTCTTCAGCGCTGGAGATGAGCGGCAGGAACGAAATGTTGCACGAAGGTCTGCCGCGCATCGGCAGGCTGAAGCGCGACCAACCCGACGGTACCGAGCACGAAGCCGCCGGCGAACTGCCACACGAAGCTGGACTTGAAGAATTCGCGCATGAGCCTTGCCTTTACCTTTCAGGCAACCGCTGCATCCGCAACCGATCGCCTACCTGCCAGATCGTATGCCGGCACGGTTTCCGCAATGTTTCGACCATGACTGTCTAGGAAACGGTGCGTTAACGGCCGCTGGCCGCGCCGTTCATCTCAGCGCAGGGCGGCGCAGGCCGTCTGGATGCGGGTACAGGCCTCGCGGAGCAGATCGTCAGAGGTGGCGTAGCTGATCCGCATTGCAGGGGAGAGCCCGAATGCACTGCCCTGCACCGCGGCGACTTTCGCATCGTCGAGCAGATAGCCGACGAACGCCTCGTCGCTATCGATCGTCCGCCCCGACGGCGTCGATTTTCCGATCAGCGCGGGAAATGACGGATAGATATAGAATGCACCCTCCGGCGTCGGACAATGCATTCCCTCGATCGCGTTGAGCATCGACACGACGAGATCGCGGCGAACCCGGAATGCGGCATTCCGCTCAGCAAGAAAATCCTGCGGCCCGTTCAGCGCCGCTACCGCCGCCGCCTGCGCGATCGAACAGGGGTTCGAGGTCGATTGCGACTGGAGCTTGGCGATCGCCTTGATCAGCCAGGTCGCGCCGCCGGCATAGCCGATCCGCCAGCCCGTCATCGCATAGGCCTTGGAACACCCGTTGACGGTCAGCGTGCGATCAAAGAGCTCGGGACAGACCTCGGCGATCGTCGCGAAGCGGAACCCGTCATAGACGATGTGTTCGTACATATCGTCGGCGAAGATCCACACGTGCGGATGCCGCGCGAGCACTGCGCCCAGCGCCTTCAATTCATCGACGCTATAGGCGGCGCCGGTCGGGTTGGACGGCGAATTGATGATCACCCATTTCGTGCGCGGCGTGATCGCAGCCTCGAGCGCGGCAGGCGACAGCTTGTAGCCCTGGTCCGGGCCCGCCGGGGCGATCACCGGGGTGCCGCCCGCGAACTGCACGACATCGGGATAGCTGACCCAATAGGGAGCGGGGATCACCACTTCGTCGCCCGCGTCGACCGTCGCGACGATGGCGTTGAACAGCGTGTGCTTGCCGCCGACGTTCACCGTGATCTGGTCGGTCGTATAGGCGAGGTGATTGTCGCGCGCGAACTTGGCGACGATCGCCTGCTTCAGCTCGATCGTTCCGTCGACATTGGTATATTTGGTCTTGCCGTCGCGGATGGCCCGGATCGCCGCCTCTTTCACGAACTCGGGCGTGTCGAAATCGGGCTCGCCAGCACCCAGCCCGATCACGTCGATGCCGGCGCGCTTCAGCTCGAGCACCCGGCTGGTGATCGCCAGCGTCGGCGAAGGATTGATGCGGCCGAGGGCGTTGGAGGGCGTCATGCTGGGCAGCCTTTACGCGGGAGGAGGCGCGCCGGCCTATAGCGAGCCGGCGTCCCCTTTCGCAACCGCAACGATTGCGGGCAGCAGCCCGCGCAGCGCATTGCCGATAAAGAAGCCGTCCGCGAGATCGGCGCGCGTCAGCTCGCCCTCGATCGCGCGACCCTCGGCGATCAGATCAGCGCGCAACACCCCGGGCAGCAATCCCCGGGCGAGCGGCGGCGTCACCAGCGCGCCATCGCGCTCGACGAACAGCGATGTATAGCTGCCTTCGGTCAGCCAGCCATCCTGTTCGAACACCACTTCGGGGGTCCCCGCCGCCCGGCGCGCGTGATCGTAGAAGTCGCGGTCGCTGGTCTTGTGCCGCAGCCGGAAGTCGGACGGGGCGACCGGCAGCGGCACCACCGCCACCGGCACCGGATCGGCGGGAACCTCGGGCATCGGCGCGACCTCGATCGCGATCGCGCCGGTCGCCGACAGCAACAAACGGATCCGGCGCGGGCGGCGCAGCCGGAAGGTCGCCGCCTGGAGCTCGTTGCGCGCGGCATGCCGATCGAACCCGAACCCGAGCGCATCGGCGCTTGCCTTCAGCCGTGCGAGATGCGTTTCGAGCCGCAGCAATCCGATCTCCGGATCGAAGGCCATCGTCTCGATCAGGTCGATCCGCCGCTGACCTGCGGTGACGAAGGCGGCCTTGGCGAGGCATTCGGCCCATTCCTCGCCCGCCCGGCTATCCGCGACGATCCCCGAGCCGAGCCCGAGCGTCGCAACGGTGGCGCCGTGGGGAACGACGAGCGTGCGGATCGCGACGTTGAACAATGCGCCTTCCGCGTCGATCCGGCCGATCGAGCCGGTGTAGGCTCCGCGTGGGTCGGGCTCGACCTCGGCGACGATCGTCATCGCGCGCTGCTTGGGGGCACCGGTGATCGATCCGCACGGGAATAGCGCCTCGACCACGTCGATCGCATCATGCCCCGGTGCGAGCGTGGCAGTGACCGTGGAGGTCATCTGGTGGATCGTCGGATAGGTCTCCACCGTGAACAGCGCGGGCACCGCCACGCTGCCCGCGACCGCGACGCGCGACAGGTCGTTGCGCATCAGATCGACGATCATCAGGTTTTCCGCGCGCTGCTTGGTGTCGTCGGCGAGCGCCGCGACCCGCGCACGGTCCTCGGCAGCGGAGCCGGCGCGCGGGGCGGTGCCCTTCATCGGCCGGCAGGTCAGCGCATCGCCGTCAAGCGCGAAGAAAAGCTCAGGCGACAGCGACAGCAAAAGCGCGAACCCGGTGTCGACCAGCGCGCCGTAGCCGGCCCGCGCGCGCTGGCGGAGGCGGGCGTAGAGCGCGAGCGGATCGCCGAGAAACGGCACGTCGGCGCGGAAGGTAAGGTTAGCCTGATAGATGTCCCCGGCCGCGATATAGTCGAGCACGCGTGCGAGCGCGGCGTCATAGTGGCCCTGCCGGACACGCGGAACCGGCCCGCCCAGCCAGGCCCCCGCCGGATCGGGCAGCCACGCCGCCATAGCGTCGGCATCGAGCTTCTCGTGCCGCTCGAATATTCCGAACCAGAGCAACGGTGCCGCAGCGACCGTCGGCGCGCGGGCAACCAGCCCGGCCCCGGCTTCGTAGGCGAGGAAGCCCGCCACTTCACTGCCGTCGGCGACCGCGGCGCGCAGCTCGGCGAGCGCCGGCCGGACCGCATCCGCTGTATCGGCGGTGACAATGCGGACAGGGTCGCGGTACAGCCGTGCCGGCTGACCGCCGTCGCGCGCATCGTCGAGCAGGACGAAGGGAGAAGCCGGCCGCATCGGAATTCAGATGCACGTCGCGCCCGCCAAGGGCAAGGCGAAGGTATCGGCACATGATCTGCTAATTTCCGATCCCTGGCGGGTGCGCCACGTTGCCGGACCGCGGCGGGCACGATAACCCTGGCGGCGGGACAGACCACCGGGAGCCACCAACGATGCGCCTTTGCTACCTTGCCAGCGCGATCGCAATCCTGGGCGCTGCCGCGCCGGGTGCCGCGCAGGTCGCCAAGCCCGCCGCGATCACCGCCGACGGCACGCCGCCGATCCCGCTCGCGCTGGCGGAGGCGACCCGCCCCTATCGCGAGAGCCGCTCGGCGCGCGCGGTCGACTGGAACCCGGTCGATCGCTCGCTCCTGATCGCCACCCGCTTCGGCAACGTCGCCCAGCTTCACAGCGTTAAGCAGCCGCTCGGGATGCGCCGCCAGATCACCTTCGAGACCGACCGGATCGGCGACGCGCATTATTCGAAGACCGGCGACGTGCTGGTCGTGCAGAAGGACGTCGGCGGCGGCGAGTTCTTTCAGCTCTACTCGCTGAAGGATGGTCGGCTGACGCTGCTCACCGACGGCAAGAGCCGGAACCAGTTCGGTGCGTTCAGCCCCGATGGATCGCTGATCGCCTACACCTCGACGCGCCGCAACGGCGCCGACAACGACCTTTACGTGATGGACCCGCGCGATCCCAAGACCGACCGGATGGTCGCCGAGGTGAAGGGTGGCGGCTGGGCGATCATCGACTTCGCGCCCGACGGCCGCCGCGCGCTGGTCGGCAATTACAGTTCGATCGAGAAGAGCGACCTGTACGAGATCGATCTCGCCAGCGGCGCGTTGACCCCCCTGGTCGATCTGAAGGCCAAGGTTGCGTACAGCGGTGCGCAATATGCGCCCGACGGCACACTCTGGGTGCTCGCCGATGCGGGGTCCGATTTCCAGCGGCTCGGCACGCTGGACGCCAAGACCCGCAAGTTCCGCGCCGTCGCCCCCGACAAGGATTGGGACGTCGAGGAGTTCGCGATCGCCGAGGACGGCAGCTTCATTGCCTATCTGGTCAACGAAGCGGGGCTCAGCCAGCTCAAGCTCCTCGATCCCAAGACGGGCGCAGTGCGCACCGTCGATGCGCTGCCCGCGGGCGTCGCGGGCGGCATCGCGATCGCGCCCTGGGGAACCATCGGGGTGTCCGTCAACGGTGCGCGGACGGCGGGGGACGCCTTTTCGGTCGATCCCGCGACGCTGGCGGTGACCCGCTGGACCGAAAGCGAAACCGGGGGCCTCGATCCCAAGGTCAACGCCGAGGCCGAGCAGGTGTCGATCAAGAGCTTCGACGGCAAGACCGTCACCGGATTCCTCCACCGTCCCGATCCCGCCAAGTTCCCCGGCAAGCGCCCGCTGATCGTCAGCATCCATGGCGGGCCCGAGGGGCAGGATCGCCCCAACTTTCGCGGCAGCTTCAACTATTATCTGAACGAGCTCGGGATCGCGCTGTTCACCCCCAACGTTCGGGGGTCGACGGGGTTCGGCAAGCGCTTCGTCGCGCTCGACAACGGCCCGTTCAAGCGCGAGGATTCGGTGAAGGACATCGGTGCCTTTCTCGACCATTTCGACAAGGACGCGGCGATCGACAGCGCCCGCGTCGGGGTCCAGGGCGGCAGCTATGGCGGGTATATGTGCTACGCCTCCGCGATCCGCTACGGCCCGCGCCTGAAGGGCGCGGCATGCACCGTGGCGATTTCGAACTTCGTCACCTTCCTCGAGAACACGCAAAGCTATCGCCGCGATCTGCGCCGCGTCGAATATGGCGACGAGCGCGACCCGAAGCAGCGCGCCAAGCTGACCGCGATCTCGCCGCTGACCAGCGTCGACAAGCTGCGCATCCCGCTGATGGTCGTCACGGGGGGCAACGACCCGCGGGTGCCGGCTTCGGAAGCCGACCAGATCGTGAAGGCGGTGCGCGCCAATGGCGGCTCTGCCTGGCATCTGCTCGCCGCCGACGAGGGCCATGGCTATGCCAAGAAGGAGAATCAGGACTATGCGTATCTGACGCAGTTGCTGTTCTGGCAGACCAACCTGCTCGGAGAACCCGCCAAATGAACTCCCCGCTTCGCGCCGTGATCGTGCCGGTCACGCCGATCCAGCAGAATTGCACGGTAATCTGGTGCACCACGACGATGAAGGCCGCTGTGGTCGATCCGGGTGGCGATCTGCCGCGAATCCGCGCCGCAATCGCGCAGGCCGGGGTGACGGTGGAGAAGATCCTGCTCACCCACGGCCACATCGACCATGCCGGCGAGGCCAAGCCGCTCGCCGACGCACTTGGCGTGCCGATCGAAGGCCCGCACGAGGCGGATCGCTTCTGGCTCGCGCGTCTGGCTGAGGACGGCAAGACCTACGGGATCGACGGCGTGCCGTTCGAACCCGATCGCTGGCTGGTGGACGGCGACACCGTGACGATCGGCGACCTCGTCCTCGACGTCTACGAGACGCCCGGCCACACCCTCGGCCATGTGATCTTCCACCATCCCGCGTCGAAGCTGGCACTTGTCGGCGACGTGCTGTTCCAGGGGTCGGTGGGGCGATCGGACATGCC
>DATLME010000304.1:0-12111 GCA_035537395.1 Sphingomonas sp.
ACCCCATCAACCCCGGATCTGCCCGGAGCCCCGCCCGAGCCATTTGTACGTGGTCAGCCCTTCGAGCGCGACCGGGCCGCGCGCGTGGAGGCGGCCGGTGGCAATCCCGATTTCGGCGCCGAGCCCGAACTCGCCACCGTCGGCGAACTGCGTCGAGGCGTTCCACAGCACGATCGCGCGGTCGACTGCGGCGAGGAAGCGTGCAGCCACGGTCGCATCCTCGGCGACGATCGCGTCGGTATGGTGCGAGCCGTGCCGCGCGATGTGCGCGATGGCGTCCTCCACGGTGTCCACGAGCCGTGCCGACGCGATCGCTTCGAGATATTCGGTGTCCCAGTCCGCGTCGTCCGCGGGGGCCAGCTCCGACCTGAGCGCCCGCAGCCCCGTGTCCGCGCGAACCTCGCACCCGGCGCCGACCAAGGCCGCCACCAGTGCGTCTGGATCCGCATAGTCGCGGTGGATCAGCAGCGTTTCCATTGCGCCGCAGACCCCGGTCCGCCGCATCTTGGCGTCGAGCACGATCGCGCGCGCCATGTCGGGATCCGCCGACGCGTCGACATAGACATGGTTGATCCCGTCGAGATGCGCGAGCACCGGCACGCGCGCCTCCGCCTGGACCCGGGCGACCAGGCTCTTGCCGCCGCGGGGAACCAGCAGGTCGACCGCCCCCTCCGCCGCCAGCATCGCGCCGACGGCCGCGCGGTCGGTGGTCGGCACCAGCTGGACCGCGTCGTCGGGGAGGCCGGCCGCCGCCAACCCCCGAACGAACGCCGTGTGGATCGCCCGGTTCGTGGCGATCGCTTCGGACCCGCCGCGCAGGATCGCGGCGTTGCCCGCCATCACGCACAGCGCCGCGGCGTCGGCTGTGACGTTTGGCCGGCTCTCGTAGACGATGCCGATCACGCCGATCGGCACTCGCACGCGCGAGAGCTGCAACCCATTGGGGCGTTCGCTCGCATCGATTACCCGGCCGACCGGATCGTCTAGCCGCGCGACCGTCGCGACCGCCGCCGCCATCGCCTCGACCCGGACGGGATCGAGCCGCAACCGGTCGAGCATCGCCGCCGACAGCCCCGCCGCCTTGGCGCGCTCGACATCGCCGGCATTGGCGTGAAGGATCGCCGCCGCGTCCTCGCGGACCGCGCCCGCCGCAGCGACGAGGCCCGCAGCTTTCCGGACTGTCGGCATCGCCGCAAGCCGTCGCGATGCAGTCCGCGCACGCGCCGCCATCGCGGCGATCAAGGCAGCAGGATCTTCGCTATCGGCCATGTCGGAAACCTAGCATGCAAGCCCCCTCGCGCCAACGCGCCCCGCTTGCTACCACGCCGCCATGTCGGGGGATATTGCAGCAGCGGGGGACGTCATCACGGGTGCGCTCGCCGCGCGTTCGGTGGAATCGCATGATGGCGAGGGGCAGGGCGAGGCCGGCAGCCTGTGCCTCAACTGCGGAACCCGGCTGATCGGTGCGCATTGCCATGCCTGCGGGCAGAGCGGGCATGTTCATCGCAGCCTCGGCGCGATCGGCCACGAACTCGCCCACGGGGTGTTCCACTTCGAAGGCAAGATCTGGCGGACCTTGCCGATGCTGGTGATGCGTCCCGGTACGCTGACGCGGCGCTACGTCGCCGGCGAGCGGGCGCGCTTCGTGTCGCCGCTGGCGCTGTTCCTGTTCACGGTGTTCCTGATGTTCGCGACGATCAGCGCGGTCGGCGGCGACTTCGCCGATACGATCGACGAGCCCGGCAACAACCAGACCCGCAGCGACTTCGTCGCGCAGGCGAGCAAGGCTCGGACCGGGCTCGCCGCGGTCCAGCGCAAGCGCGCGGATCTCGCCAAAGCTGGTCAGCCGACCGACGAGGAGGACACCCAGATCCTGGTTCTGAAGGCGTCGATCGACGGGCTCGATGCAGCGGCCGGGGTCGCACCCGAACGCGACGACGGCCTCAACCTCGACAAGCTCAAGACCGGCTGGCCGAAGCTCGACCGGGGCATCGCGAAAGCCAAGGCAAACCCTGGGTTGATGATCTACAAGCTGCAATCGAGCGCCTATAAATACAGCTGGCTGCTGATCCCGCTGTCGACGCCGTTCGTCGCGCTGCTCTTCCTGTGGCGACGGCGCTTCGGCTGGTACGATCATGCGATCTTCGTCACCTATTCCCTCGCATTCATGATGCTGCTGGTGATCGTGCTGACGATCGCCGGCGCCCTCGGGATCGCGGAAGGCTGGATCGTGGTCTCGGCCTTGCTGGTGCCGCCGGTGCACATGTTCGCGCAACTGCGCGGCGCCTATTCGCTGCGCAAGCGCTCGGCATTGTGGCGTACCGTCGCGCTGGTGAACTTCGCAGGCGTGGTGATGGCCGCGTTTCTGGTGCTGCTCCTGCTCCGCGGACTGACCGAGTAGCGCCGGCGCCTAGGCTGCGACCAGCGTCGCGGCGGCCTGCAGGTCGACCGACACCAGGCGGCTGACGCCCTGTTCGACCATCGTCACCCCGAACAGCCGGTGCATCCGGCTCATCGTGACTGCATTGTGCGTCACGATCAGATAACGGGTGGCGGTCTCGGCCACCATCCGGTCGAGCAGGTCGCAGAACCGCTCGATATTGGCGTCGTCGAGCGGCGCGTCGACCTCGTCGAGGACGCAGATCGGCGCCGGATTGGTCAGGAACAGGGCGAAGATCAGCGCGACCGCGGTCAGCGCCTGTTCGCCCCCCGACAGCAGCGTCAGCGATTGCAGGCGTTTGCCCGGGGGCTGCGCGAGGATCTCGAGCCCGGCCTCGAGCGGATCGTCCGAGTCGACCAGCTCGAGATGCGCCTGGCCGCCGCCGAACAGCGTCGCGAACAGCCGGCGGAAATGCCCGTCGACTGCCTCGAACGCGGCGAGCAACCGTTGTCGACCTTCACGGTTGAGCGTGCCGATCGATCCGCGCAGCCGGTTCACCGCCAGCCGCAGTTCGTCGCGCTCGCCGGTGTTGCCGAGGCTCGCTGCTTCGAGTTCGGCAAGCTCGCGCGCGGCGACCAGATTGACCGGGCCGATCCGCTCGCGGTCCGCGCTCAGCCGCTCGTGCATCGCCGATTCGGTGCCGGGGTCGCGCACCGATTCGGCCGCGAACCCGAGCTTGGCCGGCAGCACGGGGGCGGGACACTCGAACCGTTCGCCCGCGAGCCGCCCCAGTTCGACGCGGCGCAATTCCTGGTTTTCGACGCGTGCGACCGCACCGGCACGCACCTCGCGCGCCGTGGCGAGCGTTTCGGTGGCGGCGCGGTGGCGGTCCTCGACGCCGCGCAACGCCGTTTCCGCGTCACGCTCCTCCGCGGCGAGCGTGTCGGCCGACATGCGTGCGGCGTCATGCTCGGCCGCCAGCGTGGTGATGGTTTGCGCCAGGTCCGAGGGCCGGCCGGCCACCGTCTCGGCCTCGGCGGCAAGCAGCCCCTGGCGCTTGTCCATGTCGGCGATGCGCTTGGCGGCTTCACCGGCGCGGGCACGCCATGACCGCGCATCGGCCTGCAGTCCCGCCAGTCGTTCTCGGTCCGCCTGCAGCGTGCGGTCGCGCCCGTGGCGATCGGCGCGGGCCTGCGCGACGGCGGCGCGGCGGTGCTCGGCGTCGCGCGACAGCGTCGCCACGATCTCGCCGGTCGCGCGGCCGTCCGGGAGCGCCGCCGCGGCTGCGGCTGCGCGTGCGCGCTCGACCTCCGCTTCGGCGACGTCGTGCGCGATCCGCGCCGCTCGCGCATCGAGATCGGCGCGTTGTCCGGCAAGGCGGTCGAGCGTCGCTGCGGCGCGATCCTCGTCGCGCTGCGCGTCGCGGCCGGCTTCGTCGGCTTGCCGCACCGCGTTGCGCGCGCGTTCGGCCGCCGTGCGCGCGGCTGCGATTGCGGCGTCGCCCTGGGTCCGCGCGTTGTCTGCCCGGTCGACCGCATCCTGTGCCTCGGGACGATCGCCCTGCAACGATTTGAGCCGGTTGAGCCGCTCCAGCCTCTCGGCGGCGGCGGCACCGCTGCCGCTCGCGACGAACCCGTCCCAGCGCCGTAGCGCACCGCCACGGGTGACGAGACGCTGGCCGGCGGCGAGCGGCTGCGCGTCGTCGGTATCCACCACGAATATCTGCGCCAGCCTTCGCGCGAGCGCGGCCGGCGCGGCCACGTGATCCGCCAGCACGACCGCGTTGGCCGGGGGCGCCGGGTCCTCGGGTCGTGGCGCCGCGCCGGGCCAGGCGTCGAGGCCGAGCTCGAGATCGTCGCCGAGCGCCGCCGCCAGCGCGCGTTCGTAACCGGGTGCCGGCGTGACCCGATCCAGCAGGCGTTCGCGTCCGCTGCGCTGGGTGGCACGAGTCAACGCAGCGGTCTCGCTGTCGATCGCGGCGAGTGCTGCCCGTGCAGAGGCGCGGCCCGTCTCGGCGAGATCGCGCGCGGTGATCGCGGCGCGTTCCTCGGCGTCCGCGGTGGCTTGCGCGACCCGTGCGGTCTCGGCCGCCGCCAGCGCTGCGTGCCGCCGAACTGCGGCCGCGTCGCGGGTGGCGGCGAGCGGTGCCGCATCCCCGAGCGTCGCGAGCGCGGCTGCGATCTGCCCGGCGTCGCGCGCGGCCCGATCGACGCGCGCCTGTGCCGCGGCGAGCGCGGCGGCGGCGACCCGCGCGTCGGCGGCTTCCGCCGCCTGGCGGCCGAGCGCCTGGGCGAGCGCGACCTCCGCGTCGCGGGCGAGGCGCTCGGCCTCCGCCAGCGCGGCGTCGAGCGCGGGGGTGGCGGCAGCCGCCGCCGTGATCGCGGTGTCGAGCAGCCGCGATTCGTCCGCGATCCGCGCCAGCGCGTCGGCGGCGTCGCTCGCCAGCGTTCCCTCCCGTGCGCGGTCGTCGGCGATCCGGCGGCGGGTTTCGGCAAGCTCGTCGACCCGACGCACCGCCGCGGACAGTTCCGCCCGCAGCGCCGCAAGCCGGTGGCCGGCATCGCCCGCCCGGTCGCGCGCTGCGAGTGCGGCAGCCCGGCTTGCCGCGACCGCCTCCGCGCCTTGCCGGCGCTCGGCAGCCTCTGCCGCTTCGGTGTCGGCGGCCGCCGTCACGGCGGCGTCAGCGACGGCAGCGTCCGCTTTTGCCGCTTCGGCGGCACTCACCGCAGTCTGCCAGCGCGAAAAGATCATCCGCGCCTCGGCGACGCGGATCTGGTCCGAAATCGCGCGATAGCGTTCCGCCGCGCGCGCCTGTCGACGCAACGCGCCCGCGCGCGCGTCCTGGTCGGCGATCACGACGTCGAGTCGTGCCAGGTTCGCCTCGGTCGCGCGGAGCCTGGTTTCGGCGTCACGCCGGCGGACGTGGAGGCCGGCGATCCCCGCCGCTTCCTCGAGCATCGCGCGGCGATCGCCGGGCTTGGCCGCGATCACCGCGCCGATCCGCCCCTGGCTCACCAGCGCGGGCGAGTGCGCGCCCGTCGCGGCATCGGCGAACAGCAGCGCAACGTCGCGGGCGCGGACGTCGCGGCCGTCGATCCGATAGGCGCTACCTGCCCCGCGCTCGATCCGGCGCACCACCTCGCGCTCGTCCGAATCGATCTCGGCAAGGATCGAGACCTCGGCGAAGTCGCGCGGCGGCCGCGTCGCGGTGCCCGCGAAGATCACGTCGTCCATGCCGCCGCCGCGCAGCGATTTGGCGCTGTTCTCGCCCATCGTCCAGCGCAGCGCCTCGAGCAGGTTCGATTTGCCGCAGCCATTGGGGCCGACCACCCCGGTCAGCCCCGGTTCGATCCGCAGGTCGGCGGCGTCGACGAAGCTCTTGAAGCCGGCGATCCGCAGCCGCTTGATCAGCATCGTCGCGCCGTCCGCGTGGCGCTAGGCGCCCGCGGTCTTCAACGACTGCTCGACCTGCGGCCAGCTCACCTGCCCCTCGAGCATCTTGCCGTTGAGGAAGAAGGTCGGCGTGCCCGTCACCTTCATGTCGGTGCCCGCCTTCTCCGTCATCGTCGACAGCGCCTCGATCTGGGTCATGTCGGTCAGGCAGGCGCGCGCCTTCGCCTCGGGAATGCCGCGCTGCTTGACGAAGTCGAGATAGCCGAGCCGTTCGGCCCATGCCGTGAAGACCTGCGCCGGCGGCTGGCCCTGCAGCGACGCCTGGAACTCGCCCGCCGATTCCATCTTGGGCAGGATCGTCGGCTGCGCGACCAGCATCTGTTCGAGGATCGGGAAGAACGGCGCGGTGCCGCCGCAGCGGCCGAGCAGCGCGGGCGCGAAATCGGGCGCGCCATGAACCATGAACTCGCGGAATTCGTAGCTGACCTTGCCGCTCGCGACATAGGTGTTCTCGATCGGCTTCATCGCCGCCTGGCCGAAGGCGCCGCAGGTCGGGCACAGCCGCGACCCATATTCGACGAGCTTGATCGGCGCATCCGGGTTGCCCATCCGGAAGCCGCCTTCGGGCGTCTTGACCACGGTGGTCGCCCAGCTCTGCCCGGCGGGCGGCTGGACCGCCGCGACCGGGCTGGCGGCGGGGCTGCTCGCATTGCCGCCGGTTTCGCCCGAACAGCCCGCGAGCGTGGTGGCGGCAAGTGCGATCGTGCAGAGATATTTGATCAACGATTGGACTCCGGTTTGCAGGTCACTTGGCGCCCCTGGCGCGCAGAACGGCCTCGAGGCGCGACCAGTCGACATTCGACTGGAGTGCACCGTTGAGGAAGAAGGCAGGGGTCGACTGGACCTCCTTGGGCGCGTCCGCGGTCATCTTGACGACCCGGTCGACTTCGGCGCGATCGGCGAGGCAGGCGTCGATCCGCGCCTGCGGCAAACCGCGCGCGCGCATCATCGCGTCGAGACCCGCGGCACGCACATAGGCGCCGACCTGCTCGCCGGGTGCCAGCTGCGCCGCCTCCGGGTGCTTGCCCTGCCAGTCGATCACGCGCTGCAACCAGACCGATTGCGACGCGAAGATCGCTTCGGAAGCCTCGACGAACCGCGCTGCACCCCCGCACCGCGCCAGCAGCGCGGCGCCGAGATCGAGCCGGTCGCGGATCAGGTGCCGATATTCGAGGCTCACCTTGCCCGATTTGATCATCTGCCCGCGCAGCACCGCCCGGCTCTGCTCGGAGAAATCCGCGCAATGCGAGCAGGTATAGCTGCCATATTCGACGAGCTTCAGCGGCGCCGCCGGATTGCCCGTCACGAAGGCGCCGTTGGCAAGCTGCCGCGTCGTGGCCGACCAGTCTCGCACCGGTGCCGCAGCGGTCAGCAGGACGGTGCCGATCAGCACGGCGAGGAAGCGAAGCAGGGCGGTCGGGGTCACGTTCATGATCATGGATTAGCCCGGCCTGTCGAGTTCGTCACCCCGGACCGGTTCCGGGACGACCGCTGGATTTGGTGCATCACCGAATCTTGGGCAGGCCGGTGGTAGCGGCCACGCCGGCCGCGAGCGATTCGAGAACCGCGCGGAGCTCGGGATCCGCGATCCCCTTCAGCCCGTGGCCAAGCTCGACCGGCATCGGCGCGCGCTCGACCGGCGGCGCACGCTTGACCGGGGCCGCGACCTCGCCCTGGCGGATCTGGATCTTCGCCACCGCGGCATAGCCGAAGAAGCGGTTGACCCGTTCGACGATCTCCGGCGCGATGTGCTGCATCATCGGCGCATGCGCGCCACGTACCGTCAGCGTCAGTACGCCTTCGGCTTTCTTGCCCGGCGGAAAACGGATCGATTCCGGGACGGAGGCACCCGCCCAGCGCTCGCCGACGATCTCGCTCCAGCGGCTGACGATCGACGACTGCACGAAGCCGAAGCGCTTGAACGCCGCGCCGCCGATCGAAGGCAATAGTTCGCTGACCGCGCGGGCGCGGTTCTGGCGGGGGGCATCGGGCTCGGGGGCGCGGACGCGCTTGCTCATCGGCAACTCCATGCCATAGCGCGGCGGTGGACGCCAAGCGCTCATCGATCGCGGCATCATTGCTCGCCTGGTATGCGGTCAACCGCCGCACGCTGCCATGGCGTGCGCTGCCGGGCGAAACTCCCGACTGTTATCGCGTCTGGCTGTCGGAGGTGATGCTGCAGCAGACCACCGTCGCGACGGTACGCCCGCGGTTCGAGGCGTGGGTCGCGCGCTGGCCCGATTTCGCGAGCCTCGCAGCGGCGGACGATGCGGCGGTAATGGCGGCCTGGGCGGGGCTCGGCTATTATGCGCGTGCCCGCAACCTCGTCGCCGCAGCCAAGGCGGTGGTGGCCGATCATGGCGGCAGCTTTCCGCGCACGGAGGCGGCGCTGCGGACGCTGCCCGGGCTCGGCGCCTATACCGCTGCCGCAGTAGCCGCGATCGCGTTCGGCGAACGGGCGGTGGTGGTCGACGCCAATGTCGAGCGGGTCGTCGCCCGGCTGTTCGCGATCGAGGCACCGCTGCCCGCTGCGCGACCCGCGATCCGCGCCGCCGCCGACCTGATCACCCCGGATGCACGCGCTGGCGATTTCGCGCAGGCGATGATGGATCTCGGCGCGACGATCTGCACGCCCAAGCGGCCGCAATGCCTGTTGTGCCCGCTGCGTTCGGCCTGCGACGCGTTGGCGACCGGCGATCCGGCACGGTTCCCGCTCAAGAAGCGCAAGGCGCCCAGGCCGCGGCGTCACGGCACGATCTTCTGGCTCGAACACGAGGCACGCGTTTTGCTGGTGCGGCGGCCGGATCGCGGGCTGCTCGGCGGCATGCGCGCGCTGCCGACCGGGCCATGGGCCGATGCACCGCCCGGGATTGCCGATGCGCCCGCCGCGGGCGACTGGCAGCTGCTGGATGAAAGCGTGGCACATGGCTTTACCCATTTCGATCTGACGCTGGCGCTTGCCGTCGCGGACGGCCCGGCGCATCAGGCGCCCGACACGGCGCTGTGGTGGCCGGTAGCTGATCTCGCCGCGGCGGGGTTGCCGACCGTTTTCGCCAAGGCCGCCGCTGCGATCAGGAGAGCGCGATGAAGCTTGCCCGTCTTGCCACTTTTGCCTCGTTGACGGCGCTGACCGTCGGATCGGCGCTCGCCGCGCAGGCGCTCCGTGCGCCGGCAGCGGCGGTTCGCGCGCCCGTTCCGACGAGTGCGCGACCTGCGGTGCGCACGCTGCCGGCTACCCAGGCGCTGTTCGACGGCTATGTCCGCGACGACAAGATGCCGGGCATCGTCGCCGCCTATGGCATCGGCGATGCGCCGACGATGTTCCCCGCTGCCGGCCGGATCGCCGACGACCCCGCCGCGGCCCCGGCCGGCCCCGATTCGCTGTGGCGGATCTATTCGATGACCAAGCCGATCACGGGCATGGCGGCGATGATCCTGATCGAGCAAGGCAAGATCGGACTCGACGACCCGGTCGCCAAATACATCCCCGCATTCGCGTCGATGAAGGTGCTGACGAGCCCCGATACCAGCCTCGAATCGGTGCCCGCGCGCACCCCGATCACGATCCGCCACCTGCTCACGCATAGCGGCGGGCTCGGGTACAACATCATCGTGAAGGGGCCGCTGCTCAAGCAGTACGAACAGCGCGGCATCCTCCCCGCGCAGGTCAACATGGCGGTCGAGGCGCAGATGCGCAGGGTTCGTCCGGGCTCGCTAGCCGAGTTCGCCGATCGGGTCGCGGCGCTGCCGCTGATCGCGGAGCCCGGGACCAAGTGGAGCTATTCGATCGGTCTCGACGTGATGGGGCGGGTGATCGAGGTCGCCTCGGGGATGAGCTTCGAAGCCTTTGTCCAGCAGCGCCTGTTCGATCCGCTCAAGATGCGTTCGACCTTCTGGACGGTGCCGCGCGGCGAAGTCGGGCGGCTCGCCACCAACTACGTCTTCACTGGCGACGCACGCGCCCCGCTCGACACCGCCGCCGGATCGGTATGGCTGCAGCCGCCGAGCTTTCCCTATGGTGGCGCGGGACTGGTGTCGTCGGCGCGCGATTATGATCGTTTCCTCCACATGCTGCAGAATTACGGCACGCTCGACGGTGTCCGGATCATGAAGCGCGAGACCGCGCAACTGGCGATGTCCAACCTGCTCCCCGCGGGCGTCACCTTCCGCGGCATCGGCGGCGGCACCGGCGGCACCACCGCCGCCGCACCGCTCGGCTTCGGTGCGGGCGGGTCGGTCTACCTCGCCGATGGGCCGCTCGGGTTCCCCTCCAAGGGCACCTATGGTTGGGGCGGCGCCGCCGGAACGATCGCCTATGTCGATGCCGGCCGGGGTGTCCGCGGCACGATCATGGTCAATTACTTCCCGTCCGAACGCTGGCCGACCCGGGCGGAGACGGTTGCCGCGCTCGCCAGGGATATGGCGGGGTCGCCGCGGTGACGACTCGCCTCGCGCCGGGCTTCACCGGCGGCACGCTCGATCGCGCCGACGCGCTGCGCCACGACGCGGACGCGCTTGCCGCGACGATGGACTGGCGCGCGCGGCTGTTGAAGCTGGTCGATCTCGCGCCGGAGGTGACCGACGAGGGCCGGCTCGGATGGACCAGCCTCGCCGACGCACCCGACGATGCCGAGCTGATCCTGCTGGGTCTCGGCGAGGGGCGCGCCCATTTTGCGGCGCACGTGCCGGGGATGCGGGTCGGCAACACGCCTGCGATGCGCAATCCCGCTCTGATGGCCGCGCTGGCGGCGCTCGAGCCCGGCGAGGCGGCGACCTACGCGGCAGCGCGAAGCGTCATCGACTGGCATTCGCGGCATCGTTTCTGCGCGAATTGCGGTAGCGCCACCGCGCTGTTCAGGGCGGGGTGGGGGCGGCGCTGCGATGCGTGCAGCACCGAACATTTCCCGCGGGTCGATCCCGTCGTGATCATGATCGCCGAACATGACGGCCGTGCCTTGCTCGGGCGCGGCAAGGGCTGGCCCCCCGGCCGCTACTCCGCACTGGCGGGGTTTCTCGAGCCCGGTGAATCGATCGAGGAAGCGGTCGCGCGCGAGATCGCCGAGGAGTCCGGGGTCCGGGTCGGCAATGTCCGCTACATCGCAAGCCAGCCCTGGCCGTTCCCGTCGTCGCTGATGATGGCCTGCGTCGCCGAGGCGGAGGATGACGCGATCACGCTCGACACGGCCGAGCTCGAGGATGCGATGTGGGTACCGCGCGCGATCGTTCAGGCGGTGCTGGCGGGCGAGGAGGGCCCGTTCATCGCGCCACCGCCCTACGCGATCGCGCACACCCTGCTCAGCGAGTGGGCCAACGGCTAGGCCCGGGCTAACCGCTCTCCTGTCGTCACCCCGGACCTGTTCCGGGGGCCACCGTGCCGCGGTGCATGCATCGGCGAGGCACGGTCATTGCCGGAACAGGTCGGGCATCGCGGTACGCGATCACCCCCGCGGCCGCGCCTGCCGATATGTCCCCAGCACGCGCACCCATTTCGAATGGAAGCCCAGTTCTTCCAGCGCCCGGTCGAAGCCGGGGTCGCCTGGCTTGCCGACCACATCGGCGTAGAATTCCGTCGCCGCGAAGCTGCCGCCGCGCTGGTAGCTTTCGAGCTTGGTCATGTTGACGCCATTGGTCGCGAACCCGCCCATCGCCTTGTACAAGGCGGCGGGTACGTTCCTTACCTCGAAGATCAGCGTCGTCATCCACGGGCCGTCGCCGACTGGCGGCGTGCCGCCGCGAGCCAGCACCACGAAGCGCGTCATGTTGTGGTCGGCATCGGCGATGTCGGTGGCGAACAGCTCGAGCCCGTAGATCGCCGCAGCACCCGGGGGAGCCAGCGCGGCGACGCTCGGGTCACCCAGTTCGGCGACATAGGCGGCGGCGCCCGCGGTATCCGGATAGCTCGCCTGGCGGATGCCGTGCGCCTTCAGCCAGTGGCGGCACTGGCCGAGCGCCTGGGGGTGGCTCATCGCCTGGCGCACCTGATCGAGCGCGCCGACCCCCATCAGCCCGTAGCGGATCGGCAGGAAATGCTCGCCGGTGATCGCCAGCCCCGATTCGGGGAGCAGGAAGTGGATGTCGGCGACGCGGCCGTGGAGCGAATTCTCGATCGGGATCATCGCGCGATCGGCGCGGCCTTCCTTCACTGCGTCGATCGCGTCCTCGAACGAGAAGCAGGGCAGCGGCAGTGCGTCGGGGAAGGCCTCGGCCACCGCGACATGGCTGTTGGCGCCGGGTGCGCCCTGAAAGGCGACACAGCGTTCGGGCGCGCGCGCGGCGGC
>DATLME010000305.1:0-8925 GCA_035537395.1 Sphingomonas sp.
GCGACGGCAAGCCCGGAGGCCGTCATGCCGGAGGCGGCGGCCGTGATCAACAGGCCGCGACGGATCAGCTTGAACTGCGAAACCATTCCCATCCTCCCAGAACACCCCTGCTTTGCAGGTGACGTGGTAGCGCTACCATGAGTAGGCGTAATAGTCGTATGTTTCGCTGTCAAGGCAACGCCTGGCGCTACTCACTTTGCTCCTTTGGAGCGGGCGCGAAAATGCCCCGCACGAGCGTGCGGGGCACTCCAGGCAAGGGCGACGGAGCATCGCCGTATCGTTATCTCAGGCGAACGCGACCATGGCGCGCACCTTCCGGCGGCGCATGGCGATTCCGATCGCGCCGAAGCCGACCAACATCAATGCCCATGTGGTGGGCTCGGGCACCGCGCCGACCGCGGCCGACGTGGCGCGGACCAGCGACGAGCCGCCCTGGTTGATTGCGTTAACACGATAACTCCGGGCATTGCTGTCGTAGAACAAGGTGACGTTCGTCGTCGTGCTTGTGTTGAAGCGGATGCCGCTGCCGTCGACGAAGGTCGGCCCGGTTGTGAAGTAATTGCCGAACGAACTCAGTGTCGGGCCCGTGATCGGGGAGCCGTTGAAGGTCCCGGCAATGCTCGTCACCGCGAATGCGGTCTGCCCGCCTATTGTCATCGGCGTGTCCGACGTCGTGAACACGCCGCTGCCGCTGACCGGGCTGCCGAAAATCACGCTGGTCGTCGCAAAATCAAAGGTGAACTGCGCCGCCGATGCGGGCACCGCGGAGGTCGCTGCGATAACCGCTCCGAGCCAATAGGCTGTCTTCATGATCGTCTCCCTGTTGTCGTCTGCACGCACGCGACATGGTCGCGTCCAGGGAGATACGGGGTATCCGCGCCGAAGCTTCGCGCTGGCTCGACGAAACCTCGGTGCTGTCCCGATCTGGGGCAATTCATGCCCCGCTCGGGATCTCCTGCGTTGCCGGCGCGCGCATCGGGGCGCCTCGGCTCGCTGCCCCGCGGAGCCGTTGCGCGTGCCGCACGAACGCTGCGACCGCAGGCTCGAGGGGGCCGAGCGAAGCGCCACGGGTGGAGGCGAGCGCCGCATTGCGGCTGCCGCCCTCCGCGCTGACGGGGTCGATCAGCGCCGGGTCCAGTCCCGCGGCCGCCGCGACCATCGCCGCAAAACCGGCGCACGACAGCGCGCCGTCGTTGGCGAGATGCCAGATCCCCGTTTCGCCATCGATCATGAGGTCGAGCAGCCGGTCGACCATCAGGGGCAGGTAGGTCGGCGACACGATCTCGTCGGTCGCGGCGGTGAACCGGTGTCTCGCCGCCAACGCCTGGATCGCGCGCATCGGCGCGCAGTTTGGATCGTGCGCCGAAAACAATGCAGTCGTGCGCACGATCAGGTGAGCGCCCGGCGCGGCGCCGACCAGCGCCTCGAGCGTCGCCTTGCTGATCCCCTCGGCCGTTGTCGGCGCTGCCGGGTCGGTCTCGACATAAGGCTCGGTCGCGGTTCCCGCGAAAACCTCCGCGTTCGACAGGTGGACGGTAGCGATGTCGCGCTCGCCGCACAGCTGCGCCAGGCGCCCGGATGCCATCGCGCCGATCTCCAGGCCGGCGTCGCTGCCGGTGGCGGTGACGTTCAATACCGCCCAGGGTTCGTAGCGGTCGAGCGCAGCGGCAACCCCGCGCGGATCGGTCAGGTCGAGTTCGCTGCGCGTCGGTGCGACATAGCGCAGGTCGCGGTGCATCGCCGCCTGGATCACCGCCCTGCCGACGGTGCCGGCCGCACCGACGACGAGGATCGGGCGCTCGGCACGCCCTCGCAGCGGCTCCGGCGCGAAATGCGGCACCGGCGCGGGGCGGCGGACGGTCGGGTGAAGGATCCGCAACGGCCGCCGCCACCAGCCCTGGCCGACGACCACCGGGTGGCGCGGTGCGCCGCTGGTCAGGCCCCTCAGGAGCCCGACCACCCCGGTAGCCCGCGGCACGCCGGTGCTGACGTCATAGGCGCCGATCTCGTACTGGCCGCGCCCGGTCAGCAGCGTGTTCCACCCCGCGCTGCCGAACAGCGCCCAGGCGGTGACCGCCTCGACCGCGATCCCCTCGTCGCGCAGGCCGGTCGCGATGTCCCACGCATCCGCCAGCCAGCGCATCTGCTCGTCCCGGGTGGAGCCATTGTGGACCTCGGTGATCGCGACCGGAACCTTGTAGCGGTGCCATGCCTCGCGCACGGTTCCGGCGAGCCCGGGCGGTGGCGGATCGAGCACGCGGATCGCCTCGACATCGGCATAGCGGGCGCGCGAATTCGCGCCCCAATTGGTCGCCGGGTACCGCGAGGTGCGATGATCGAGAAAGCGATCGCTGGTCAGATAATGGTTGATGCCGATCACGTCGGGCGGGCAGGGGTCGTCCGCGATCGCGCGGAGCCGCTCGCCGAAGCCGAGCCGATTGAGCCGGTCCCAGAACGGATGCGCCTTGGTGACCCGTCCGAACAACAGGTCCCAGCTCGCCCAGCGCCGGACATTGTCGAACGCCGCCTGTTCGCGCAGCTTGGCGGTCGCGTAGGTCCGCCCGAGATCCTCCGTCTGCACCAGCCGCGCGGCGGGATTGACCGCTCGGATTGCGCGCATCGACAGCCTGACCGCGTCGATCTGGTTGAGCAGCGCCAGCCAGAACGAGCTCTCGTCACGGTGGTGCGGGTACCAGTGCCCGTAGAGCGCGGAGAAGCGCGCGGTCGTTACCGGCTCGTTGACCGGCGTCCAGTCCTCGATCCAGGGATAGCGCTCCGCGACTGCACGCGCGTGCGCCGCGAGACCGGGGGCGAACCCGGGCGCGACCAGGCTGGTGTCGCGCGGTCCACTGCCGTGATGAACCAGCCCGGCGATCGGGCGCATGCCGAGGCTGGCAAGCTTGGCGAGCCGCGCGTCATGCCAGTCCCACTGCTCGGCGGGTCCGTCGTCACGCTGGATGCGCTCCCACAGGATGGGATAACGGACTGCGGAAACCCCGAGCTCGGCGATCAGGTCGAGGTCGCTGTCGCGTCCGTAATGTCCCGAGTGGACGAACTGGTCGCTGTAATCGTCGCCGACCCGGTTGATGGTACATTCCGGGCCGCCCCAGAGTTCCAGGTCCTTCATGATCCACACTGCTTTACTGCGACGACGTTGAAATCCCCAACGGGCGGCCCTGCACTTCGTTGCTCGTTTCGATGCCGTAATCGCGTTGACATAGATCAGAATCAGTCATTTTGCGGGGCTTAGGACGGAACCTGAGGGGGGTCGTGAGGTTGGTCTGGTTCATCGGCTAGCGAGGTACCAGGCATGTTGAATTCCCCGAGCGCCACGGCTTGCACGGTTGAAGGGTGCACGATCATCTGCTTCAGCCATCTGCGCTGGGCGTTCGTGTTTCAGCGCCCGCAGCACCTCATGGCCCGCTTCGCGCGCACCAATCAGGTGCTCTATTGGGAAGAGCCCGAATTCGAGGCGACGATCGAGCCTCAGCTGCGTCGCGTGGTTTGCCCGCAGACCGGCGTGGTCGTGCTGACCCCGGTGCTGCCCCGCGACTTGCCCGATGCCGAGCGTACCGCGACGCTCGCCGCGATGCTCGACGACGTCGTCGCGGAGAGCGCCCAGCCGCCGCTGATCCGCTGGTATTACACGCCGATGATGCTCGATTTCTCGGGTCATGTCGCGGCCGGTTGCGTCGTTTACGACTGCATGGACGAGCTGGCGAACTTCAAGGGCGCGCCGCCGCGGATGATCGCGTGCGAGGACGAGCTGTTCGCGCAGGCCGATGTCGTGTTTACCGGCGGCCACAGCCTCTACGAGGCGAAACGCCACCGCCACGGCAATATCCACCCGTTCCCGTCGAGCGTCGACGTCGCGCATTTCGCCGCGGCGCGTAGCACCGGCGCAGAGCCGGCCGACCAAGCCGCATTGTCCGGCCCGCGGCTCGGCTTCTACGGCGTGATCGACGAACGCATGGATCTGACGCTGATCGAGGCGCTCGCCGAGGCACGACCCGACTGGTCGATCGTCCTGCTCGGCCCGGTCGTGAAGGTCGATCCCGCCGATCTGCCGCGTCGTGCGAACCTCCATTATCTCGGTTCGAAGGACTATGCGGTTCTGCCCGATTATCTGCGCGGCTGGGACGCCGCGTTGATGCCGTTCGCGATCAACGAAGCGACGCGCTTCATCAGCCCCACCAAGACCCCCGAATATCTCGCCGCGGGCAAGCCGGTGGTTTCCACCCCGATCGTCGACGTGGTCCGCCATTACGGCGAGGTCGGCGCGGTGAAGATCGCCGATGGCGCCGATGCCTTCATCGAAGCATGCGATGCCGCTCTCGCGCTCGCCGCGTCCGGAGACGCCTGGCGCGAACACAGCGATGCGCTCCTCGATACGCTCTCATGGGATACGACCCAGGCCGACATGGCCCGGCTGATCGCGGCGACGATCGACGAGGAGGCGGCGGAGCAGCCGATCGTTTCGCCGACCACCTGGCCGGCGCCGCCGTCGCGCTACGACGTCATGGTCGTCGGCGCCGGCTTTGCAGGCGCGGTGATGGCGGAGCGGCTTGCCAGCGAACTCGGCAAGAAGGTGCTGGTGGTCGATCGTCGTCCGCACATCGCGGGCAACGCGTTCGATCACTATGACGCCGCGGGCATCCTGATGCACCAATACGGCCCGCACATCTTCCACACAAATTCGGCCGAAGTGTTCGACTATCTGTCGCGCTTTACCGAGTGGAGACCCTACGAACACCGCGTCCTCGCCGACGTCGACGGCAAGCTGGTGCCGATGCCGATCAACCGCACCACGCTGAACCAGCTCTACGGGCTCGACCTGTCGAGCGACGAGGAGGTCGACACCTTCCTCGCCAGCCGCGCCGAGCCGGTCGAAACGATCCGCACCTCGGCGGACGTCGTGATCGCAAAGGTCGGTCGCGAACTCTACGAGACGTTCTTTCAGGGCTATACCCGCAAGCAATGGGGAATGGACCCGTCCGAGCTCGACAAGTCAGTGACATCGCGCGTCCCGACCCGGACCAACACCGACGACCGCTACTTCACCGACACCTACCAGGCGATGCCGCTGAAGGGCTACACCGAGATGTTCAAGCGAATGCTCGATCATCCGAACATCGATCTGTTGCTCGGCGTGGATTATCGCGACGTCCGCGATGCCTATCCGCACGATCATCTCGTCTTTACCGGTCCGATCGACGAGTATTTCGGGCATTGCTACGGCTCGTTGCCGTACCGCTCGCTCGAATTCAGGCACGAGACCCATGACGTCGCCCAGTTCCAGTCGGCGGCGGTGGTCAACTATCCGGCGGAATCGATCCCGCACACCCGGATCACCGAATACAAGTATCTGACGGGGCAGGTCGCCGACAACACGACGATCACCTACGAGATACCGAGCGCGGTGGGTGATCCCTATTATCCCATCCCGCGGCCCGAAAACCAGGCGTTGTTCAAGCGCTACGAGGCACTGGCGATCGCCCAATCGGACGTCACCTTCGTCGGCCGGCTCGCCACCTATCGCTACTACAATATGGACCAGGTCGTCGGGCAGGCGCTCGCGACGTACCGCAAGCTTGCGGTAAGGCTGGCCGGTGCCGAGACGGTGACGCGCAAGCCCGCGCGGACCGCCAACGATGCCGCGATGGACGAGGCGCGGGTCGTCGCTGCCGAGTGATGGATCGGACGCCGCCACGTGCGATGTTTGGCGGTCACGCGATAGGCGATCAGGGGGCCGGAATGACGTTGACCGCGACCGACCTTTCGGGCCGATCGGTGTTGCTCGTCGAGGACGATTGTTTCACCGCGGGCTATCTCGCGTCCGCGATCCAGGGCGCGGGGGCAGCGGTGATCGGGCCGCACGGCAGCGAAGCGGACGCGCTCGCCGTGCTTGGCTCCTACGATCGCGCGCCTTCGGCGGCCGTCATCGCGACGCACCTGTCGCAGGGGTTCTGCACCACCTTGATCGAGATGCTCCAGGCGCAGGCGATCCCGTGCGTCTTCACCAGCACTCGCCCTGGATACCAGCTGCCACCGACATGGGCCGAATGCGAATTGCTCGCCAAGCCCTATGCCTCGTATCAAGTGGTCGACGCGGTCGCTTCGTTGCTCGCGGCTCCGCTGCGAACCCGCCTCAGCGCCTGACGTCGGCGGCAGACGCCGGGGAGCGCTGATCCGCCTCCAAAACGCCGCGCTTACCGCGCGCCATCGCGACCGCCGCAATCGTTCCGAGCCCCAGCAGCGCCACTGTTCGCGCGGTGCGCGGGTGAAGCTGCGCGGTGGTGTACAGGCTGGTCTTTCTGCCCGGCTGGATGCCGGACCGCTCGCGGCCGGGCTGTAGCGGCGCGAAGATCGTGGAACCGGTTCGGGGCTTCGAGGAGTCCGACATCACCGGTTCGATCAGCCCCGCTGTCGCATCGATCAGCCACGGGAAATGCCGGCCGACCAGCACCTGGAGCCGCCCCGCGCCACCGACCGTCGTCGCTCTGCGGACATGTTCGGCGGCGTCCAGGATGGCGCGCGCGACCAGCGTGGGGTCGTAGACCGGCGGCGGGATCCGGCCTTCGCCGTCGACGTGATTGGCGGCGTGCTGCGCGATCGGGGTATCGATGCCAGAAGGCTTGATCAGCGTTACCGCGATCGGCACGCCGTCGGCGCCCAACTCCATCCGCAAGGCGTCGACGAAGCCGCGGATCGCATGTTTCGATGCTGCATAGGCGCTGAGGATTGGCGACGGCAGGTCGGACGCGATCGATCCCACCGTGATGATGGCGCCGCCGTGCGCACGCAGATGCTCAACTGCGGTCAGCGCGCCGTGAACTGCGCCGAAATAGTTGGTTTGGAACAGCTTCTGATGCTCGTCGAGCGGGGTGTCGACCAGCTTGGCGTAGATTGCGGTGCCCGCATTGTTGACCCAGGTGTCGATTCGGCCGAAGCGCGCGATCGCGGATGCGGCCGCGGCACGCACCGCCGCGATATCGCCGACATCGGCAACCGCGAACATCGCCTCGCCGCCGCTCGCTTCGATCTCGGCGACTGCCCGGCGCAGCGATTGCGCATTGCGCGCGACCAGCACGACCTTGGCGCCACGCGACGCGGCCATCTTGGCGGTGACCAGCCCGATCCCCGAACTCGCGCCGGTGATGACGATAACCTGCTCGGCAAGCGGCTTGAGCGCGATCTTCATGCGACGGCCGACACGAAACGCGGGCGACGATGCTGCTGGTCGGTCATGCGGGGAGCCTCTCCGGGGGAACTGCCCGCACGGTCGGTGCACGTGGCAGGCAGGGTTGTAACCCGGCCCCACGGCTTCCGTTCCGCAGCGCATGATCTGCCAGCGTGCGGTTAGCCTGCGTAGATGCGATCGAGCAGCGTCGCGACCGCGACCAGACCGGCGGCGGCGGGATCGAACCGCTCGCCCCGTGCCAGCCGTCGCGCCCAGTCGACTCCGGCGCGCCCGCCCCATTGCTCGGGTGGGGTTGCTAGCCGTTCGGTCGCGGTGCCGCGATAGCGCTCGGCGACGAAATCATAGAACGAACCGTCGACGTTGCGCATCCCGGCACCACCGTCGCGGCCGTAGAAGGTGGCGCTGATGTCCGCGTCGCGCCCGGCATGCGCCCGCCACGAGCAGGCCAGCCGCACCACCGTGCCGCCCGCCAGCGTGATCGTCGCCACCGCGAAATCCTCGACCTGGTCCGGCGCGACCGGCGCGCCACCCGCGGTGAGATGCGATGTCACGCTCGACACCTCCGGAAATCCGAGCACCCAGAGCGCGAGATCCACGAGGTGGACGCCAAGGTCCATCACGCAGCCGCCGCCCGATTGTGCGCGGTCGTAGAACCACGGCTTGTCCGGGCCATAGGCATTGTGGAACACCAGATCGACGGTGTGGACCGGGCCGAGATCGCCCGCCGCGACGATCTCCCGGATCTTCGTCATGCCGCTGGTGAAGCGGTACGATAGATCGACCGCCAGCAGCCGATCCGCGGCCCGCGCTGCAGCCACCACTGCGCCGACCTCGCTCGCATCGCGCCCCAGTGGCTTCTGGCAGAATACCGCAGCGCCGGCGGACAGCGCCTCGATAGACTGCGCCGCGTGGAGTGCACTCGGGGTCGCGATCACGACACCGTCGGGCTGCAGCGCCAGCATTTCCGCCAGCGATGCCACCACAACAGTCTCAGGCGCGAGCGACTGCGCCTCGGCGACCATCTCGCTCGATGGATCGGCGATCGCGACCGCCTCGATCGCGCCGTCGTCAAGCATCGCCGCCATGCGGTGGCGCCCGATCCAGCCGGTGCCGAGGAACCCGACGCGCGGCTTATTCATAGATCACCAGCGCCTTCACGAACCCGCCCGGCTTGTCGCGGGTGGCGGCGATCGCGTCGCCGACCCCGTCGAGCGAATAGCGGTGCGTGTAGAGCGGAGTGGGGTCGAGCCGCCCGCTCGCGACCGCGTCGACCGCTTCCTGCAACCCGCGAAGGTTGACCGCCGGGTCGCGCTCGTGCGCGTTGATCACGTCGATACCCTTCCAGTTCCACATCTGCATGCTCACCTGACGCGGCCCGTCCTGATGATAGCCCGCAACGATCAGCTTGCCGCCGAACCCGACGAGTTCGCCCGCGAGATCGAGCGGCCATTGCTTGCCCACGGCCTCGATCACCCGCTCGCACAGCGCCTCGCCGGTGATCGCGCGGACGTCGTCGATGATGCGCTGGTGATCGTCCATCACGATCGTCTCGGCCGCGCCAAACGCGGTGGCGAGATCGAGCGACGAGCGGCGCCGCGAGATCGCGATCACGCGAGCGCCCGCGTCCGTCGCAAGCCGGGTCAGGATCGCGCCGAGAAATCCGATGCCGACGATCGCGACGGTTTGTCCCGCGCGAATGTCGCTGCGGCGAAAGATGTTCATCG
>DATLME010000306.1:0-6482 GCA_035537395.1 Sphingomonas sp.
GGCGGCCTCGCTGCCGAACCCGTATTGCGTCGACGCGCAGGAGCTCTTCACATAATCGTCGGCGGTCAGTTCGCGGAGCGACTGGTCGACGTTGAGGCTGATCAGGCCGCGGACGTAGATGATCTTCTTCTCGGCATCGAGGGTGCCGGTGAAGCTGCCGTCCGCCGCGATCGTCGCCGTGCCGCCGTAGATCGCCTGGATCAGCTCGTTGCGGTTGGTGACGGTGTAGGTCTTCGCCGCGACCGCGCCGTTGCCGCCGGTGGTGCCGGTCGAGGTCGCCGCCCAGCCGTCCGCGCCGAGCGAGCCGAGCGGCGGTGGGGTCGGCGTGGAGGTCGGGGCGGGGGTCGGTGTCGGCGTGGGGGCAGGTGCCACGACGAGCGGGCCGGTGCCGCCATCCTCGCCGCACGAGGCCAGCGCGAGCGCCATGGCGGCAGATGCGAACAGCCGCGGTCCGCGCAACACGTGACGGCGCGTGGCAGACACCGGTGTCATACCTGACGCTGCCGTGACGGCGTTATCGGGGTTCGTGCTGCGATCAAGTCTATTGCGAGCACCGTTCAGCATTTGCTGCCGCTCGTCACGTACAGATTTCATTAGATGATCCTCTTCCAGCGGACGCCGATATGTTTCGGCTTCGGCGGCAGAGAAACATGCGTGTCCACCGGTGTCAACGCTGATGTTCGGTCACGTTGTCAATGCCTTGTACGTGAAGCGACGGAAGCGTGCCTCGCCCTTCCCCGCGGCGTAGAGACCGGGGCGGAGCATGAGGAAGCCGCCGCGAACATTATGGTGGTATCCCGACACCTCCATGCCGCGATCGAACCGTGTCCAGGACCGCCCGCCGTCGCCGCTGGTATCGAAGGTAACGATGTGGCGGTCGTTGGTGAGGCGGATCCGCATCGCGGTGCCGTGCGGATTGGCCGGGCGGCCGCGCTCGGCGCCATATTGGTGGGTGACGAAGCGCTCGCGGTCGAAGCCGAGCCCGCAGTAGAGCTTGTCGTCGTAGAACAGCAGCAGGCCTGCGACCGCACCGGGGTCGATCTCGACATCGCACTCGATCTGATAGGCCTGATCGACCGCGATCTGGAGGAGCGGTGACGAATCCACCGGGGCGGTGCCGCTCGCCCGGAGGTGCAGGACGTTCCCGGCGACGCGGGCCCGCGCGGTCTCGTCCGGGCGGGGGCGGAAGAAGCTCCAGCGGGTGCCGAGCGCCAGCGTCGCGAAATCGTCGGACAGCTTCGCCCCGTGCGGCACCGCGCGGCCGCCGCGCGGCGCGGCGAGTGGCTTCGACAGGTCGCCACCGGTCATCCTGAACCAGCCGTCGGGGGTCCATTCGACACCGTCGAGCAGCGTCTGGCGTCCGAGCGTCCAGAACCCCGCCTCGTAGCCGTGATAGAGCGCCCACCAGTCGCCCGCGGGTCCCTCGACCAGCGAGGCGTGGCCGCGCGACCACCAGCGTTCGTCGAGGCTCTTGGTGCGCACCAGCGGGTTGTGCGGACAATCCTCCCACGGACCGTGGATCGAGCGCGACCGCGCGGCGATCACCATGTGCCCGGTCGGCGGCCCGGCGGTGCCGCCCACCGCGGTAATCAGGTAGAACCAGCCGCCGTGACGGACGAGCTTGGGACCTTCGGGCGAGAAGCTCTCGACGATCGATCCGGCGGGATAGCGCCACGGATCGTAGACATGCTCGACCGCGCCGACGGTGGAGAGCCCGTCGGCGGCGAGCCTGACGCGGTCGCCCCCCGACAGGAACAGCCAGCGGCTGCCGTCCTCGCCGACCACGTGGCACGGATCGATATGCTGGTGGAGCCCGAGATCGATCGGCTCGCTCCACGGCCCTTCGATGCGATCGGCATGGATCACCCAGATCGAATTGGGGCTGGCCTTCACCGGAATGTAGAGGAAGTAGCGGCCGTCGTGCTTTTCGAGGCTGACCGCCCACACCGAGCCGAGATTGCGGTGGAGCGCGGGGCCGATCGGGCGCCAGTTCACCAGATCCCGCGAATGCCAGATCACCAGCCCCGGATAGGAATCGAAGCTCGAAAAGGTGAGGTAATAATCCTTGCCGTCCTTCAGCACCGCGGGGTCGGGCCGATCGCCTGCCATCACCGGATTGAGGAACCGCCCGTCGCCAAGATCGGCAATGCGCTGGCCGTCCTGGCCGCGCCGCCATTCGCTGGCGGCGGCGGTGGCGGCGTCGGCGAGCAGCAGCGTCGTCGCGGCGGCGGCGGTGGTCGTGAAGGCGTCGCGGCGGGTGAGGGTCATGCGGTTTCCTTGGGGAGGGCGGCGATGGCGTCGTTGCGCTTGCGTCCGCCGGCGAGCAGCGCGGCGTGACGCCCGCGGCGGGCAGCCGGATCGAGACCCGCTACGGCGTCGCGGATCGCGAACCAGGCGAGCGCCTCGGCGACCCGCGCGGTCGGCTCGATCGCGATCCGGCTCAACTCGACGTCGAAGGGCGCGAAATAGGCGGGCTCGCCCTGCCATTCGACGAGCGCCGCCCGCGTCCTGGCGAGCGACCAGCCGTCGAGGTGAATGGCGAGATCGGCGAGCGCGCGCGCCACGCGGAACAACAGCCAATGGATATGGCCGAGTTCGACGTGCGGGTCGGCGAAGGCACCGGCCTCGCCGGCGAGCGTCTCGGCGTGGATCCCCCAGCCTTCGACGAAGGCGGCGGCGTAGTCGAGCCGCAGCGGATGCGGTGGTGTGATGCCTTCGATGCCGAGCTGGATCATGTGGCCGGGCAACAGCTCGTGCGCGACGACGCTCGGCAGCGTCCAGCGCGGCCGCCGGCGGATGTCCTTCAGGTCGACGACATAGGCGCCGGCGCGGCCGGGGGCGGGAACCTCGCGATAGCCCGCCACATTCTTTGCGAGTTCGACGGCGGACAGCGCGCGTACCCGGGCGTCGAGGCAGAAGCCGGGTACGTCCTCGACGGTTGCCGCCACGTGCGATGCTGCGTGGGCGGTCATCGCGTTCATTTCGTCGATCGCGCGCGAGCGGCCGTTGTCGTCATCGGAATACAGCCAGCGCGGATCGCGGAACAACGCCGAGTAACGGTCGCCGACGGTGCCGGTGGCGAGCCCGACGCGACGGAACAGCCGGTCGGCGCGTGCGAGCAGCGCGTCCCGCTCGCGGACCAGCCGGCGCCGCGCGGCGGCGGGCGCAGCGCTGCCCGAGGTGCGGCGGAGCAGCGCGGCATACAGGGCCGGGCCATTGCGGAGGTGGACCAGTCCAGGCGCGGGTGCAGGCCGCGCCACGAGCAGCGCGCGCTGTCGGCCGAGAGCGGAAGCGACATCCCGGGAAGCGGTGGCAGCAGCAGCGTCCAGCGCAGGGATCAATTCGGCGATCGCACTGTGCGGGAGCAGGATGCCGGCGGCGACATCGTGCGCCAGCGCGGCGGTGTCGCGATCGATCGCCTCGGCATCGCGCGCCGGCGAGCGCCACGCGCCGGCCCGCGGGGTGACCCGGAACAGCGGGCGCCCCGCGCGCGCCGGACCCCAGAAAAGCTGCAGCGCGACATCGGCCGCCAGCCCGGCCCGTGCGGCGTCGCGATCGAGCCGCCCGGCAAGCGTCGAAGGCGCCGCGAGCCGGTCGAGCGCGGCCAGCCCCGCGCGCGGGTCCGCCACGGCGGCGTCGAGGATCTCGCCGAGGTCGCGCCCTTGCGCCGACAGGCTGGCGGGCAGCGTCAGTCCGGCGGCGAGCCCGACGATCGCCGCCCGCCGATCGATCACCGCACCGGCACCGCGTTGTTGAGCATCGTGACCTCCGCCGCATCGTCCGGCAGCGCGACGCGCAGCGTCAGCGTCGTCGGATCGACGCCCGCGGGGATCGCCAGCACGATCGTCGCGGTACGTGGTGTCAGGTCGAGCGGTGCGTCGAGCGGCGGAACCGCGACGCTGGCCAGCGTTCGCCCCCCCGCGCCGATGAGTTGCGCGGTGCCGCCGCCGGCAGGCTTCGCGCCGAGGCTGTGGACGGTCGCGGTGACGCGCCTGCCCTTCACCACCACGTCGTCGCTGCCGATGCCGAGATCCGCCCGCTGCTCGACGGGTTCGCCCGCCTGCACCAGCGCGAAGTCGAACGTCGTCGTCGCATTGGCCGCGAAGCGCACCGGGATCGATGCGCTGCGTTCGAGCGTGACGTCGCGGGGAGCCGCGCCGTCGCTACGCATCGTCCACTTTCCCGCGGTCACGTTCCACGCGGTCATCGTGGCCGCCTGCGGACGATCGCTGGTATTATGCGCGATGACGCGGAACCGGTCGCGGGTGGCGCCCGGCACGAGGATCGCGACGGCCTCCGCAGCGCCGGCTTCGGCAAAGCGCCAGCTGACGGTGTGGCCGGGCCAAGTCTGGTTGCGGCGCAGCGCGATGCCGCCGAGCCGCTCGCGCTGGAGGATCTCGCTCGGCTGATCGACCCGGTCCGACCACCAGTGCCCGAGCGTGTACATATATTCGTGCGCGGTCTTGTCCGCGATCGCCGCCTCGTGGAGCGCGGCGAGCGGGGCAGGGTCGCCCGACTTCGTCCAGGCGGCATAGCGGGCGAACGGATCGGCCGAGGCGGTCGCGGTCAGCGCATCGCGCCACGTCCGGCCCTGCGGCAGGATGTCGAACGCGTTCTCGTTGATCTCGGCGAGCGCCCCCGGCCCGGCCTTCGCGATCCGGCCCTCGAGCGGACGCAGATACCGGGCGTCGCCGGTGAAGCGCCACGCCGACCATGCCGACTGGATCGGCGTCGTGACGCCGCCGCCATCGCCGACCCGGGTCGCGTCGGTGCGCCAGTTGATCTCGTTGGGGTAGCTCCAGTTGCCCTTCGCGTCCTGGGTGCCGTGCGCCATCCAGCCATCGACGACCCCGGTGACGAGCCCGCGCGCGGCCGGATTGCCGTTGTAGAGACCGATCAGGATCGGCGCGTGCATCACCGTAAAGGAATAGGGCTTCTGCCACTCCCACGGCCCCTCGCGGTAGATCTTGCGCCCGCCATACCAGTTGCTGGCGAAATGCATGTGCCCGGCGGGGTTGGGCAGGATCACGCCGCGCAACGCGCGCGCGGTATCCATCAGCCGCTCGACGGCGCGTGGCTCGCCCCAGTTCAGGTAGAGCCGCTCCGCGTTCGAGTTCAGGCCCTCTTCGTACGCGTGCAGCTCGTCGGTGGTGATTGCGCCGAGACCGTTCACGATCATGCCGTTCTTGTAGACGGCATCCGACAGTGCCCGCAGCGACGCGTTGATGCGATCGGGCTCGACCCCCATCAGCGCGAGGCCAGGCCATTGCGCGAGCAGGTCGACATCGTCCGAAATGCCGCCGCCGAAATCACCATAGGGAACCTGGCGCTCGTCGATCCACCAGTCGACGAAGCGGCGTACGAGCTTCAGATCCTCGAGCTGGCGCTGCGCCCATGGCGGCACCCCTGCGCGCGGCGCGGCGAGCGCGACCGCGGGCAGGTTTTCCGGCCGGTAGCCGATGTCCGCCCAATAGGCGCGTCCCTGGACATGGTCCGGGTCGACCCGCAGCAGATCGCCGATGTCGGCGAACAGCCGCTGGTAGAGCCCCGCGCGCTTCGATGCGGTATGCTCCTCGACCAGGAACCCCCAATTGTCGCGCACCTGCGCAAAGCGGTCGGCGACATGTTCCCTGGCGGCCTCGGCGCGCGGCTTGAACACCAGCCGGATCGCGGTGCCGTCGAGCGTGGCCGCCGCGAAATCGGGTGCGGCGGACGCGATCGTCAGCATCAGGCTGTCGTTCGTCAGGATCCGGTCGCGAAGATCGAGCCACAGCGTGCGTGCCGCGCCCGGGCGAACCGCGACCGACAGGTCGATCAGGTCGCGACCGGGCCAGATCGGATCGTGGATGCGGATGTCGAGCGGGATCAGCCCGGCGGCATTGGGCTTCGCCTTCAGCGCGGGCAGGTCGATCGCGATGCCGTCGAGCCCGTCATGGACATTCTGCCAGCCATAATCCCATGCTCGTGCCAGCGGCCGATCGGGGTGTGCGTCGCCGAAGCTCGCCGGCACCAGGATGTGGACGATCGGCGCGGCGCGGCCACTGCGCGCGACCGGCGCGGTCGCCGCCGCGCTGCCCGCGCCCACCGCGGCCTTCACCCCGGACGTCGGCAGCGCGAGCACGGTGCTGCGCTCGTCGGGGGCATAGCGCCCGGCGACATAGGCGTTGAGGGTCGCGAGTGCCGCCATGTCGGGCGAAGCACGCGAATCGACGGTGTAGCTGAGCGCGAAGCTTCCCGCGGGTTCGGGCGCCGGGCCGATATCATAGGCCCAGATCTCCTGGATCGGCTGTTCGGCCATGGCGTTGGTGAAGCTCAGCGTGCCGCCGGTGTGTGCGCCAACCCGATCGACGCTGCGGACGATGCCGGGCGCGCGGCGTGCGAGCAGGCTCGACTTGCTGCCGTCGCTCCAGTCGAGCCGGCCATAGGCCGCGCCGCGGATCTCGATCTGGTTGAAGCGTTCGCCCGCGGGCACGGCGAGATCG
>DATLME010000307.1:0-16670 GCA_035537395.1 Sphingomonas sp.
GTTCCGCGGTGACGCCGATCCAGTCGCCCTTGGCGGTGAGCGCATGCACGAAGATCCCCGAAAGATCGCGGCCCTTGTCGCGGCTCTGCTCGATCCGCAGTGTCATGCGATCACCCAGATGGGTGAACTCGCCAACCTTGATCGACGCGCCGAGCGCGCCCGTGCGCAGCTCGAAGCGGAGATTTTCATAATAATAGCGCGAGATCGGCTGGAGATAGCCGACGATCGCGAGGTTGGCTGCGGCGAGGGCGATCGCGTACATATAGGGCACGCGAAGCAACCGCCCGTAGCTCATCCCGACGCCGCGCATCACGTCGAGCTCCGACGTCGTCGCGAGCCGACGGAACGCCAGCAGGATGCCGAGCATCAGCCCGACGGGGATGCCGAGCCCGAGATATTCGGGCAGCAGATTGGCCAGCATCCGCCACACCACGCTCACCGGGCCGCCTTCGGTCGCGACGAACTCGAACAGCCTGAGCATCCGATCGAGGACGAGCAGCATCGCCGAGATGATCAGCGTCGCGAACAGCGGCAGCGCGATCAGCCGGGCCATGTAGCGGTCGATGGATTGCATGAAGGGAGCGGCTCGGGGGGAAGGAGCCGCGGGTATAGGGGCGACGGCCGGGGCCGTCAGCTTCTATTTGCGGGGGCGGTCGCGCGGCTATTCGGCGGCGATCTGCTCGGGTGGGGCCGGACGTTCGCGTGCCATCGCCGCGGCGACCGCACGCTCCAGCGCGGACAGCGTGAAGGGCTTGCGCAGCACGTCGTGGTCGACGAATTCCGCCGCGTTGACGTCGCCCGCGAAACCGGTGACGAACAGCACCGCAACATGCGGGAAGCGCGGCGATAGCTCGGCGATCATCTCGGGCCCGGTCTGCCCGGGCATCAGCACGTCGGACAGGATCAGGTCGATCGCACCGTGGCGTGCCAGCATCGCGGGGGCGGCGATCGGATCGTCGCAGGCGATACCGACATGGCCGAGTTCCTCGAGCGCGCCCAAGGCGGCCGCCATTACGCGCGGGTCGTCCTCGACGACGAGCACGTTGAGGCCCGCGCTCACCGGCGCGGGCGCGGGTACCAGCGTCACCACCGCGCTCGGCGCCTCCCCGGCGGCATCGCGGGGCAGATAGAGCGTGACGGTGGTGCCTTCGCCGGGTGCAGTGCGGATCGCGATCTCGCCATGCAACTGCCGGACCAGCGCGAAAATCTGGCTGAGCCCCAGCCCCGTGCCCTTGCCCACTGCCTTGGTCGTGAAGAACGGCTCGTAGACCCGTTCGACGATCTCCGGCGTCATGCCGCAACCGTCGTCGGTCACCGCGATCGCGACATAGTCGCCGGCGGTGCTTTGCCCGATCTCGTCGTCGGCGAGGGTCACCGCCGCAGTGGCAATGGTCAGGGTGCCGCGCCCGCTCATCGCGTCGCGCGCATTGACCGCCAGATTGAGGATCGCGTTTTCGAGCTGGACCCGATCTGCGCGGACCCGCCAGCCGGCTGCCTTGTCGTGCGTGACGATCGTCACCGCATCGCCGAGCGTCCGGTCGAGCAGCTCGGACATCCCCGTCACCAGCGTCGCCGCGCCGATCGGCTCGGGCTTGAGCGAATCCTCGCGGCTGAACGCGAGCAGCCGCTGGGTCAGTGCGGCGGCGCGGTTGGCGCCCTCGGTGGCATTGTCGAGGTGGCGCGCCGCGGCGACGGGATCGTCGCCGATCGCCCGCCGCGCGAGTTCGAGCCCGCCGAGAACGACCGCGAGCATGTTGTTGAAGTCGTGGGCGATACCCCCGGTCAACTGGCCGACCGCTTCCATCTTCTGGACCTGGCGCAGCTTGGCTTCCTGGACGCGCAGTTCGTCGGTCGCCTCGGTCACCGCGGCGGTGAGCTCCTCTGCGCGTTCACGCGCCGCATCGGCGTCCGCGCGCGCCGTCGCGCCTTCGGCGACCGCACGGATCGTCATCCATCCCAACAGGATCGCCGCCAGCACGATGAGGATGCCGAACACCGCAAGCACCTTGGCGATCCGGCTCGACTGCTCGACCGTGCGCATCGCATTGGCGGTGCGATCCTCCAGCAGGGTACGTTCGCGGGTGATGATCTCGTCGAGCAAGTTGTTGATCGTGTCGAGCGACGCCGCTTTCCGCGCCTGATAATAGCGTGCCAGCGCCTGGCTGTTCTTGCCGTAATTGGTGCTGAGCGCGGTCAGCGAGAGCTCGCGCCCGCGCTCGTCATAGGCATCGCGCAGGCGATCGATCCTCGGCTGCTGGTCGGGATTGTCCTCGGTGATGTTGTCGAGGCGGTTGATCTGCGAGCCCGCTAGCCGCCACTCGTCGAAGTAGAGCTGGCCGAGGCTCCGATCCGCAGAGATCACGTATCGCCCCAGCGACGCCTCCGACCGCGCAATCGTCCCGGCGAGCGTGCGCGACATGATCATCACGTCGTAGCTATGTGCCTGAAGCTCGAGCGCGCGGTCGCGCTGGCGGTTCGCACCGCCCAGCGTAATCAACAGCCCGACCAGAACGGCCGCACCGAGCAAGCCCATCACGACGAGGGTGATGGTCCGCCACGTCGCGTCGCCCCCGAGGGCCGTCGCAGCGGCCTCTTCTTGCGTCACCCGATCGCTATACCGCATGGCGGCCCAGGTTTAAAGCCGAGGCACGCAGCACGAGCGTAACGTCGAGGGCGGCGCGAAACGTCATGCCTCGACCATGATTAAACATGGTTTACGAGGCGTTAAGATCCGGCTCCGTGTGCGGCGGACTGCCCCACGTCGCCGGTGATCAGCCGAGCACGCCCACTGAACGACCGGCCTCGCGGAACATGTCGATCACCCGCCCGATCTGTTCGTCGCTATGCTCGGCACAGAGCGAACAGCGCAGCAGGAAGGTGCCGGCCGGGGTCGCCGGCGGCCGCGCCATGTTGACGTAGAGCCCGGCCTCGAGGAGCGACTGCCACATCGCGACCGCCTGTCGCTGATCGTCGAGGATCACCGCGATGATCGCGCTGTCCGGGTTCTCGGTGCCGAGCCGGAAACCCATTTCCTTCAGCCCGGCATGGAGCCGGCGTGCATTCTTCCAGAGCTGCGCACGCTTCGCGTCGGCGTGCATCAGCTTGCGGATCGACATCGCCGCGGTCGCCACGACCGAGGGTGGCAGGCTCGCGGTGAAGATGTACGCGCGGCAGGCGAGGCGGATCGCCTCGAACTTGGGGTGGTTGGACACGCAGAAGCCACCGACCGTGCCGACCGATTTCGAAAAGGTGCCCACGACGAAATCGACCTCGTCGCCGAGCCCCTGCGCTTCATAGACGCCGCGGCCGTGCTCGCCGAAGAACCCCATCGAATGCGCCTCGTCGCTCAGCACCATCGCGCCGTGCTTCTTGGCGACCGCGACCATCTCCTTCAGCGGCGCGATGTCACCGAGCATCGAATAGACGCCCTCGAGCACGACCAGCTTGGCGGGCTCCTTGGGCAGGCGACCGAGCCGCTTGTCGAGATCTTCGACCGAATTGTGGCGAAAGCGGACGATCTCGGCATTGCCCTGCTGGCAGCCGTCGTAGATCGAGGCGTGGCTGTCGGCGTCGAGGATGACGTACTCGCCCTTGCCGACCAGCGTCGAGATCATCCCGAGATTGGCCATGTACCCGGTCGAGAACACGATCGCGCCGGTGACGTCGTAGAACTCGCGCAACGCCTGTTCGACGTCCACGTGGTCCGCGAAGGTGCCGTTGAGCATCCGGCTGCCGTTGGTGCCCGAGCCGAACCGGTCGAGCGCGTCCTTGCCGGCCTGGATGACGTCGGGGTCGAACGTCATGCCCATATAATTATAGGTGCCGAGCAGGATCGTGTCGCGACCCTTGATCACCGCCTCGGTGGGCGACTTCACCTGCTCCATCACGATCGCGAACGGATCGGTGACCCCGGTATCGATCAGCGCCTGGCGTTCGGCGATGAGCCCGTCGAATTTCGACATCAGGTCGCGTTCCGGAGCGATCACCGGCGGATCGATGGGCAGGGCGTGCGCGGTGGCGGCGGCTTCGGTCATGGCAGTCAGCCCTTCAGCTTGGCGACCGCATCGACGAGCTGCCCGATCGTCTCGATCTCGGCCTGCATGTTCATCGTGATGATGATGTCGAACTCGTCCTCGATGGCCGCGACGAAATCCATCACCGTCAGGCTGTCCCATTCGAGATCGCCCTGGAAGGTGGTGGCGTCGGTCAGCGCGACGCCCTTCTTGTTGAAGGGCGTGATCTGCGCGGTCACGGTGTCGAAGATCTGGTCGCGGTCGCTCATGGGATCATCCGGTTGGCAGCCAAATGCGGCGGCGGTGCGGCGAGGCTATAGCAGCCCGTTGGCGCGATACCATCGCGCGGTGGCGGCGAGCCCCGCGGCGGTGTCGACGAGCGGTGCCCAGAGCGCTGGCGGCGGCCGGCGATCGGGGGTCGCGGACCAGTCGGGGTGGCAGAGATAGCCGACCCGGTCGAGGGTGAGCTTGGCCTTGCCACCGCGGAGGAGGCGGTCGAGCCGGGCGCCCGCGAGCATCAACGGCCTGGGCAGGTGCATCGGCATGACCTGCCGTCCCACCGCCGCGCCCAGTGCGCGCGCAAAATCGACATGGGTCCAGGCTCTGCCGTCGTCGACTTCGTAGACGGTGCGATGATCTCCGGTGCTCGCAAGAATGATCAGAAGGCGCGCAAGGTCGCCGACCTCGACCGCCGACATCAAGCCCGGTGGGGGCAGGAAGGCTAGCCCGAGCTTGGCCGCGCGGAACAGGTCGCGCATCTCCATGTCGCCGGGTCCGTAGATCGCGGTCGGCCGGACGATCGTCCAGTCGAACGCGCTCGCCTCGACGAGTCGCTCGGCCTCGCGCTTGGACCAGCCATAGTCGGAGAGTTGCGGCTCGCGCGCCGAGAGCGACGAAACGTGGACGAAGCGGCCGACCCCTGCACGCTGTGCCGCGGCGAGGATCGTGCGGGTACCGTCGATGTTGCCGGTCGCGAACCCGGCGCGGTCGGGAGCGTTGACGACGCCCGCGACGTGGATGATCGCGTCCGCGCCGGCGGCCAGCGCGCCAGGGTCGGCGAGGTCGCCGGCGATCCAGGTGACGCCGGTACGTTCGGGCTGAGGGCGGCGGGTGAGGGCACGGACGTCATGTCCTGCGGCGATAGCCCGGTCGATGAGATGGGTGCCGACGAAGCCGGTGCCACCGGTGATGGCGAGGATCATCGCGGCGCGACCCCTTCCGTCTCCACTACCCCGGCAAAGGCCGGGGGCCAGGTGGGGGAGTTAGGTGATAAGCGTTCGTCCGTCATCACCTCGGCCTTCCCACCTGGGCCCCGGCCTTCGCCGGGGTAGTAAGCAAGGGAACAGAAGCCCCACATCACAACAACGCCAGGTGGTTGCGATGCACCAGCGCCGATCGCGGCGCATAGCCGAGCAACCCTGCATGCTCGTCGCTCCGCCGTCCCAGCAGCCGCGCTGCATCGGCAGCGTCATATTCGGTCAACCCGCGCGCAATCGCTCCCGCCGGTCCATGGATCGCAACCAGATCACCCCGCGAGAACCCGCCCTCGATCCGCGTCACTCCCGCCGCCAGCAAACTACGCCCTTCGCCGAGCGCGCGCGCCGCGCCCGCATCGACATGCAGCACGCCTTTCGCGGTGAGGCCACCCGCCAGCCAGGCCTTGCGCGCAGTTGCCGTCTTTTCCGCGGCGAACAGCGTGTGGCGCGCCATGGCCGAGAGCGGATGGTCGATCCGTCCCGAGGCAATCACGAGCGGCACGCCCGCGCCGGTGGCGATGCGGGCTGCCGCAATCTTGGACACCATGCCCCCGGAACCCATGCCGGAGGCGGAGCGGCTGTCGGCCATCGCCTCGATCGCCGCATCGATCCTGTCGACCGCAGGTAGATGCACCGCCGCAGGATCGGCAGGATTGCGGTCGTAGAGCCCGTCGATGTCCGACAGCAGGATCACGCCCTGCGCCCCCGCCGCCCCGGCGACGCGGGCGGCAAGGCGATCATTGTCGCCGAAGCGGATCTCCTCGGTCGCGACGCTGTCGTTCTCGTTGATAACCGGCACCACGTTCAGGCCGAGCAGCCGGTCGAGCGTCGCCGCGGCATTGAGATAGCGGCGGCGATCCTCCAGATCGTCGAGCGTGACGAGGATCTGGGCCGCGGTAAGCCCTTCCGCACCGAGCAACTCTGCCCAGGTCTGGCTCAGCGCGATCTGCCCGGTTGCGGCCGCGGCTTGCGCATCTTCGAGGCTGGCGCGGCCGCCCTTTGGCAGCGCGAGCCGCCGGGCGCCGAGCGCGATCGCGCCCGAGGAGACGATCGCAATCTGCTGCCCGACCCGGTGACGTTCAGCGAGATCGGCGACGAGCGTCGCGAGCCATTCACGCCGCACCGCGCCGTCGGGATCGACCAGCAACGCCGAGCCGATCTTGACGACGAGCCGGCGGCAACGGGCGGGCGCGAAGATCATGCCGCGTGCAGCGTCAGGCGAGCGGCGACCAGGAGATTGCGTCGCCGCTCTCGTCGGTGTCCGGAACCGCGCCGCCCGAGGCGGGGCCGATTGCCTCGATCATCTCGTCGAGCACCCAGTCGACACCGGTTCCCGATACGCCGGAGATCGGCAGCACCGGGCGCCCGCTTGCGGCTTCGAGCTCGGCGGAAAGCGCCGCGATCAGCTCGTCGTCGAGCGTGTCGATCTTGTTGAGCGCGACCACATAGGGCTTGTCGACCAGCCCGGCGCCGTAATTCTCCAGTTCGGCGCGCACCACGCGGTAGCTCTCAGCGACGTCGTCGTCATTGGCGTCGACGAGGTGGAGCAATACGCGGCACCGCTCGATATGGCCCAGGAAGCGGTCGCCGATACCGGCGCCCTCGGCTGCTCCCTCGATCAGGCCGGGGATGTCTGCGATCACGAACTCGCGCTGCTTGTGGCGCACGACGCCCAACTGCGGCCGGGTGGTCGTGAAGGCATATTCACCGACCTTGGCCTGTGCATTGGTGACCGCATTGATGAAGGTCGACTTGCCCGCATTGGGGAGGCCAACCAGCCCGGCATCTGCGAGCAGCTTGAGCCGCAGCCAGACCCAACCCTCCTCGCTCGGCCAGCCGCTGCCGTGCTGACGCGGGGCGCGGTTGGTCGAGGTCTTGTAGCTGGCATTGCCGCGGCCGCCGTCGCCACCGCGCATGAATACTTCGACCTGGCCGACGCGGGTGAAGTCGAGCAGCACCTCCTCCTTGTCCTCGGAAAGGATCTGGGTGCCGACGGGAACCTTGATGACGAGATCGTCACCGCCCGCACCGGTGCGGTTCGAGCCCGATCCGCCGCTGCCGCGCGGCGCGCGGAAATGCTGGGTGTAGCGAAAATCGATCAGCGTGTTGAGCCCGGCCACGGCCTCGAAAACGATGTCGCCGCCCTTGCCGCCATTGCCGCCGTCGGGGCCGCCATATTCGATGAACTTCTCACGGCGGAAGCTGACCGCGCCGGGCCCGCCCGAGCCGGAACGTACGAAGATCTTCGCTTGGTCTAGAAAATGCATCCGCGCGCTTTAGGGCTAAACGCCCGTGAGGTACAGGTGAGGCGGGGCTAGTCGACCCGACACCACCGTTCGTCTCGAGTAGGGATCGAGCTAGTCGAGAGCCCGTATCGAGAGACACCGTCTTAAGCGACGTACCTCTCGATACGTCGCCTCGACAGGGCTCTCCCGAGCGGGGTCGAGGGGCTCGACGACTACTCGAGGCGAACGGGCGGGGAGGGTGGCGGCAACCCATGATCCACCCGCGCCGCGACCAGCGTCTCCAGCGCGAGCTCCCGTGCCTTGCCGCGGTCGAGCCCGAGGGCGCGTGCCATCGGCGCGCCGAGCAGCGCGTCGCCGAGCGCCATTAGCACCAGCTGCAAGGTCTCCTCATGGATCGGCTTCTCGCTCGGCGAATGTCCCTCGGCGAGCTGGTCCACCAGATCGTGGATCGCGGTCAGGATCGGGTCGAGCGCATCCTCGTTTCCGTTGAGGATCATCCAGCTCGCGAGCGCGCCGGCGCCGTTCTTGCCGAATGCGTCGAACGTCAGGTCGACCACTTCCCGCGGGTTCTGCTCGCCGGCGCGGACCCGCAACACCGCGGCGCCGATGGTTCCGACGATATCCTCGGCGATCCGCGCGATCAGCGCCCGCTGCAGTCCTTCGGCTGAGCCGAAATGGTGGAGCACATTGGCGTGAGTCCGCCCGATCCGCGCCGACACCGCCTTCAGCGTCACCGCCTGCGGCCCGGTTTCGACCAGCAGCGCCCGCGCGGCATCCAGCGCCGCATCGCGCGACTCGGCGGGGGAGAGACGTTTGCGCAGGCTTGTCACGGGAACGGGCACGACCTATTTACATTGATGTCAGTATGAATGGCGATCTACCTGTTTGGAGCAATCCGTGACGAAAGCAACAACCCCCGCCGATCTGACGATCACGCCGCGTGACCGTCGATTCGGCCGCGGCAGCACGATCCGGCGCTGGTGGCTGAACGACGACCCGATCGCGACCGCCTTCTACAATGCGTTGTCCGTCACCTTCCCCAAGGGCGAGGGCTATTTCGTCGACAGCGTCCGGCGGTTCCGCGACGGCACGCCGCCCAAGCTCACCGCTGAGATCAATGCCTTCATCAAGCAGGAGGTGATCCACACCCGCGAGCATGTGGCGTTCAATCGCCATGTCGTCGACCAGGGCTATGACGTGTCGCTGCTGGAGCGTGATGTCGACGCGGCGCTCGCGCTGACCAAGGGGCGCCCCGCGATCGCGAGCCTCGCCGCGACCAGCGCGCTCGAGCATTTCACCGCGATGCTCGCGCACGAACTGATCGCGGATCCGCGACACCTGGCGGGCGGCGACCCCGAGGCCGCCGCGCTGTGGCGCTGGCACGCGCTCGAGGAGATCGAGCACAAGGGCGTCGCCTACGACACCTGGCTGCACGCGACCCGGGATTGGTCGCGCGGGCGGCGCTGGCGGATCAAGTCGCTGGTGATGCTGATTACGACCTGGCGCTTCTTCACCGGCCGTACCCGCGGGATGCTCGAGCTGCTCCGCCAGGACGGGCTTACCGGCCCGCGGGTGTGGCTTCGGTTGGCATGGTACGCGTTCGGCAATCCCGGCATGGCGCGCAAGATCTCCAAGGTCTGGGCGGCCTATTTCCTGCCCGGCTTCCACCCCTGGAACCATGACGACCGCGCACTGATCGCACTTGCCGACAGCGATTATGCGGCGGCGCTGCTACCGGCCTGATCGATACGGCCGCAATACCGATCGCGCGCGCTAGGCGGCGATCGGTATTGCGGCCCATCGGTCGTCGACGTCGAGTTCCATGACTACCGCGTCGACCAGCGCGCCGCGCGCGCGCGACGGTCGCCGTTCGCGGCGACCGGTGTCGCGAAAACCCAACTTGCGCAGCACGTTGCCCGAGGCGGGGTTGTCGGCGAAATATCCTGCCTCAAGCCGAACGACGGGCAGCGCGCGGCGTGCGATGTCGATCACCGCGCGACCAGCTTCCGTAGCATAGCCCCGTCCCCAGGCATCCGGGGTCAGCCAATAGCCGAATTCGTGCACTGCGCCCTGCGCGTGGATCCCGATCGTGCCGACGAGTCGTGGCGCACCGCCTTCGTGCGCGCAGATCATCAGCACGGTTTCGTGCGGCGCGTGCGGTTGCGCGAGAAATGCCGCAGCGTCGGCTTCGGTATAGGGCCACGGTACGCGAGCCAGCCGCGTCACCACTGACTCGTGCGCGATCGCAGCGGCCAGGGCAGGGGCGTCCTCGGGCCAACCGGGCCGCAACGTCAGTCTCTTCGTCCGGGCGAACATCGGCGCTCTCCTCGCATGATCGCTCCGCTGCGCTGGCACGTCAGCGTGACGCGCTCGCGACAACGGAGGTGGAGGGAGCAATAAAAAAGGGAGCCGGGGTGACCCGCCTCCCTTGTTGGTTAGGTTCCGTTGCGGAACCCGGGTCGCCCTGGTGGGCAACCCGTCCGGTTACCCGATGTTACTCGGCTGCAATCGCCAGTTCGACCGAACAGAACTTTCGGCCGAGCTTGCCCTGGGCAAACGCGACGCGACCGTCGACGAGCGCGAACAAGGTATGATCCTTGCCGATCCCGACGTTGCGGCCCGGGTAGAATTTGGTCCCGCGCTGGCGCACGAGGATGTTGCCGGCGACGCACTCCTGGCCGCCGAACTTCTTCACGCCGAGGCGACGACCGGCCGAATCACGACCATTGCGCGAAGAGCCGCCTGCTTTCTTATGTGCCATCTCGAACTACTCCTTACGCCTGGGCCGCCGGGGCGGTGCCCTCGGAGGTCTTGGACTGCGCGGTCTGGCCACCGACGCTCACGATCTTCAGGATCGTGTGCTGCTGGCGATGGCCGTTCTTGCGACGGTAATTGTGGCGGCGGCGCTTCTTGAAGACGATGACCTTGTCGGCTTTCGCCTGGGCCACGATCTCGGCGGCAACGGTAAACCCGTCGACCGACCGCAGCTCCGAGCCTTCGCCCGCGAGCAGAACGTCGCCGAGCGTCACCGACGCTCCTGCTTCGCCGTCGATCTTCTCGACGACGATCTTGTCTCCGGCGGCGACGCGATACTGCTTGCCGCCCGTGCGCACGATCGCGAACATGGCTTTAGTCACTTCCCAAAATACAGTCGCCCGCACGGGCAAGCCCGGCGAGATGAGGGGCGGCAGCTATAAGAGGGGACCGTCGCTGTCAACCGCCAAGCGCTCGTCGATCCGTTTTTCGCCGCCCTTGAAAGCGCCTAGTGGCGATGCTCGCGCTTCAAGGCGTAGCGACCGTCGGCGAACTTCGTGAACAAACCCGCGATGGCGGGATGATCGATCGGCTCGTCGCTGTCGTCGGGCACCAGATTCTGCTGGCTGACATAGGCGACGTAGCTCGATTCGGCGTTTTCGGCGAGCAGATGGTAGAAGGGCTGGTCCTTTTTCGGGCGGACTCCCTCCGGGATCGCGTCATACCATTCGTCGGTATTGGCAAAGACCGGATCGACATCGAAGATCACGCCGCGAAAATCGAACATCCGGTGACGCACGACGTCTCCGATCGAAAAGCGCGCATGCGCGATCGGCGGCGCGGCGGCGATCTGGGCGGCCTTGGCCGAAGTAGTAGGGTCATGACGGGGCATGCGACCAATCTAGGGTGCACGCGCGCAAACAACAACCGCGCCGCGCGCCGGCGCCGGACCCGCAAGCCGGCGCGATACGGAGCGCGCTTGCGCACCTCCATCGTCTACGATAGGAGCGCGCCTCCATCGATCGGCCCGCTATCCACGCGGGTGTCGCCGACCTTCGCGGAGAGGTGCCAGAGTGGTCGATTGGGACGGTCTCGAAAACCGTTGTGCCGGTAACGGTACCGTGGGTTCGAATCCCACCCTCTCCGCCATTACTTTCGCAGCGCGCGTAGACGCACCCTCGAGGTGAAGCGGCGCGCCGATCGGCGCGACCGTGACCTTCAACGTGCATGAACTGGCCCATTCATCCGATTGCGGACGTGGCGGCGGGACAAGGCGGCAACATCGTTGATCCCCGCGAGGGTCAGGGTGCGCTCGAACTCCTCGCGCAACAGTGCGAGAAGACGATCGACGCCCGGCTCACCTCCTGCCGCCAAGCCATAAAGATACGGGCGACCGATCGAGCAGGCGGTCGCTCCCAGGGCAATCGCCTTCGCCACGTCCGAGCCACGCCTGATACCACCGTCACAGATCACATCCGGTGCATCGCCGACGGCGTCGCGTACCGCCTCGATCTGGTCGACTGGGGCAGGGGCGCCGTCCAGCTGACGCCCGCCATGGTTAGAGATCATGACGCCGGTTGCTCCCGACGCGAGCGAGCGACGGGCGTCCTCGGGCGTCATCACGCCCTTGATCGCCAGCGGCCCGTTCCACTCGCGGGCAAGCCATTCAACATCGCGCCAGCTGACCGAGCGATCGAACTGGCCGCCGATATAGTCGAACAGGCTCATCGGCCCCGATGCCAGTGCATCGATCTTGTGGCTGACGTTCGCGAGGTCGAACTTGGACCCGGTCAGTGCGGGAAGCGACCAGGAGGGGTGGAGTGCGAAGCTGAGCAACGACCGGAGCGTCAGCTTCGGTGGCAACGAAAGGCCGCTGACCCGGTCGCGTTCCCGATTGCCGGCTACAGGCGTGTCGACCGTCAGTGTAAGACCGTGAAAGCCTGCTTCCCGACACCGCGCAACGAACTCGGCTGTCAGGCCGCGATCTTTGAAAATGTAGATCTGGAAGACCTTTGGTCCGGCATAAGCCTGAGCGAGATCCTCCAACCGGGTCGTGCCCATCGTCGAGAGGCTGTAAAGGAGTCCGTGACGCGCTGCTGCGCTCGCCACCGCGAGCTCGGCATGTTTATGGAACATTCGAGTGAGACCGGTGGGCGAGAGCATCAGCGGCCACCGCGAAGGCTGCCCAAAGATCCTGGTCTCCGTCCGGATCTCCGACACGTCGTTGAGGACGTCGGGGACTAGCTCGTAATCCGCAAAGGCGGTGACATTTCGTCGCAGCGACACCTCGTCGTCCGCACCGCCATCGATATAGTCGAAGATCGGCCGCGGCAGCCGGCGACGCGCCATCAAGCGCAGGTCGGCGACGTTGTTCGCACGTTCGAGTCGCGTCATGATACCCTTCGACCTTCGAACCTCAGGTTTTAGAAAGCTCGTGGCCAGAGTTTAAGCAAGTGACGGAAATGTCGCATCCGCACCCGCATCTGCGCCCGTGGACGCACCGCCGGAACGATACTCATCCCACATGAACCCTGAAGCTGGAGGTTACGCTTTGGTCTATCTGCTGCTGCCTAGAATTTCGCGCCCGCGCGGATGCCGATCGTGCGAGGGGTGACCGGCACGATGTAAGGCCGCTGGTCGCACGCGCCGCACTGCTGCGACCGCGTGATCTGTGCCCGTTCGTCCCAAAGGTTCTGCACGAATAGCTCGAATGTATAGTTCGGCAGCTCGGCACCCACCGACAGATTGCCGGTCGTGTAGGAGTCGAGTCGGCCAAGCGCAGCGGCCTTGTCGACGCGGATGTCGGACGAGGCTGAGCTTTGGTGCGCGACCAGCAGTTGCGCATAGCCCTTCGCTGCACCCAGCGGCACCGAATACCGCGCGGTGCTGCTCAGCTTGAACTTGGGGGTGATCGGCAGCCGCGTTCCTGTCGGCGCCAGTACGTCGTCGCCAGTGCCGCTACAGATCTGGGCGGCGCAAAGGTCGGTCTGCGTCCTCGCATCGGTGTACGAGCCGGAGGCGGTGAGGCTGAGCGGCCCCACGGCCAGATTGGCGTCGATCTCGGCGCCTCGGATCCGAGCATCGGGCCCGTTCTGGATTACCGTGAAGCTGTTCTCGCCCAGAAACGAGAACTGGAACGCGTCCCAGTTCTGCTGGTAGATCGCGCCATTCAGCCGTAACCGCCCATCGAGCGACGTGGTCTTCCAGCCCAGTTCGTAATTGGTGAGGAAGTCGGCCGCATAGGGACCGACATCGCCACGGCGATTGATGCCACCAGGCCGAAAACCGCGCGACCAGGTGCCGTAGAGCAGGATGTCTTGGGTCGGCTTCCAGGTCAGGTTGAGGCGGTAGGTCGCACCTTGGCCCTCGGTCTTCTTGGGATAGAGCTTGCCGCTCGCAAGCGTGGCGAGATTGGTGCAGAAACTGCCGTTTACCGTCGGTGGCAGCAACTGGTCGGTCGCGCCGCCGTCGAGGTAGGCATCGCGCAGCACTTGGCCGTTCTGAAGGTAGCAACCCGCAACGCCGGTCCGCGACGAACCCGCGGCGTTGAACGGCGTGGCAGTGTACGGGCGCCCGTCGGCCGGATCGACCCCGGGATTGCGACCGAAACCGAAGAACCCGATCAGCGAATTGTCGTAAATATAGGCGCGGCCGCCTCCGGTCAGCGTCAGGTTCGGCAGCAGATCGTAGCTCGCCTCGCCGAAAACCGCGTAATCCTTGTCGACGCGCTTTTGCTGGGTCAGCCAGAGCGTTCCCGGCGAGCCGTTCACCGAGACTTGTGCACCGAGGTTGGGAATCGCATAATCCTGATGGATCAGGTTGCTCTGCCGCTGATAGAAGGCACCTGCGACGATCCGGAAACGATCCTCGGCAGGAGAGGCGACACGCAGCTCCTGACTCAGCTTGCGGAAGTGATCGGTCGCAAGCACGTTCTGCCGCGGATCGATCGTGTTGCCGGCGGCGTCCTGGTAATAGAAATATCCGGCCAACCCGCCGACCGACGCGTAGAGTGAGTCATACGCCTCGGAATAGTCGGTATAGTCCGATGACGAGGCGGTCTTGCGGTCCAGATAGGCGCCGGCGTAGGTCACATCCCAATTGCCGATCTGGCCCTCGATCGTCATCGCAGCCTGGACGAACCGATCGTTGCGATATTCCGGGTAGAAGCGCTGGACGTCGAGATCACCGACCTGCGGATCATAGGCGTAGCTGCCATGGCTGCGGAGGTCCTGGTAGAGGACGCTTGGCGTCACGGTCCAGCGATCGTCGAGGTCGATCTTGAGCGCGGCGCGGCCGCCCCAAGTCTCGGTATCGTTGTAATTGTCCTCGACAAACGCGTCGTTGTCGACGGTGATTCCACCGATGAACGTACGGCTACCCGCGACATTGTCGATATAGCCCGCGTCGCGCTGGTAGAAGCCGACGACGCGCAGTGCGGCCCGATCGGACAGCGGCGCGTTGATCATGCCGTCCAACCGACCGCCCTGGCCGCCGTCCTTTACCGTGTTGAGCTCGCCATCGACGCGGCCGTAGAAGCTGCTTGTGTCGGGCTTGTTGGTGATGATGCGGATCGTTCCCGCCTGGCTCGATGCGCCGTAAAGCGTTCCTTGCGGCCCGGCGAGGCTCTCGATCCGCGCGATGTCGTAGATGTGGACGTCCAGCGTCCCGCCGATCGTGGTCACCGGCTGTTCGTCGAGATACGTACCGACCGACGGCAGCGAGCCCGAATGATTGCCGTCGCCGCCCGACGCTACGCCGCGCATGTAAACCGTCGTGACGCCCGGTTGTGCGGTCTGGAACGCCACCGAGGTGAGCAGCTGGGTATATTCGTTGAAGTTGGTGACGTTCAGCTGGTCCAGCCTGCGCGTACCGATCGCCTGGATGCTGATCGGAACGTCCTGGACGTTCTCCTCGCGCTTCTGCGCGGTGACGACGATGTCGCCCTGCATATCGGATCGGGCGGTATCGTCTACCGGCGGGTTGCTGGTGTTCGTGTCCTGCGTCCAGGCGGGCGCTGCAACCGCGACGGAGGCGAGCAATACCCCGAGCCAGCGGCGGCTGAACGTCTTGACCATGTGACCCCCCGATCTTGATCTTCCCACCGCGATGCTGGGTCGCCGCGCAATGAACGTCAATTGCACCCAGAGCTGGTTGTAACTTTGTTTATCGATCGTGACGCAATTGTCACATTATGCGAATGTCGGCGCGCGCGGGTAGCAGGCGATCGCATCGCCCAGTGCGTCGTCCAGCGCACCGAGCCTGGCAGCGAACGGACGCCAGGCATCGTTACCGGTGCGAAAGATCGGTTGCCGCACCTGTTCGGAGCTTGCGGTGCGAACCGCGCGCTCGGTTTCGTGCGGGGTCAGGCAAGCCGGTTCGAACGCGAGATTGCAGGCGGCGAGCAGGCGACGCACCTCGTCCTCGACATTCTCGACCAGTGCTTCGTGGATGACGCGGTGGATGCGCCCGGGCTGTACCGCGTCCATGTGCGCCATCAGCCGCGCGTAATCGCGATAATAGCGACCCATGTCGGCAAGCGCGTAGCTGAACGCCTGTCCTCGCGCGAAATGCTGCTTGAAGTTGGAAAAGCAGCACGCGCGCGGCTCGCGCCGCGCATCGATCACGGTGGCGTTGGGCAGGATGAGCCGGAGCAGCGCGACGTGCGCCCAATTGTTGGGGAGCTTGTCGACGAAGAACGGGCGATCGGTGCGACGCTGTACCGCGGCGCGGCGCAGATATTCTTCCCCCATGGTCTGCGCCTGGTCCCTGGTCAGGTCTGCCAGGCCCTTCGGATAGGCGATCACCTGCCGCGCCACCGCCGGAAGATCGGGCAATTCGGTCGTCCCCTCGACCTGGCTGTGGCTTGCAAGGATCTGCTCGATCAGCGTCGATCCTGCCCGGGGCATGCCGAGCACGAAGATCGGGTCTGTCGACGCGCAACCCCAGCCCGCACGGTCCGCGAAGAAGGCGGGGATGGCGAGCGCGACGACATCGTCGACGAACCGTTCGGTCTCGTCGGCGTCGTACACGATCTTGGTCCGGCGCAGCGCGTTGCCCGCGGCGTAATGGTCGAACGCCCGGTCGGGTTCACGACGGTCTTCCCAGGCCTTGCCCAGAGCGAAGTCGAGATGGAAGCGATCCTCGTCGGTAAGGTCGGTGCGGGTGAGGGCGACGTGCATCGCAGCGATGTCCGCATCGTCGAAGCGTACCGTCTTGAGGTTGGCGAGGCTCCACCACGCCTCGCCGAGCTCGGGCCGGAGAAGAAGCGCGCGACGATAGGCGGCGACGCCATCGGCCTGCCGGCCGACGGTCTTGAGCATGTGGCCATAGCTCATCCAGACCTTGGGCTGATCTGGTGCCCGTTCGAGCACCCCTTCGTACAGCCTGATGGCCGCCTCGAA
>DATLME010000308.1:0-6074 GCA_035537395.1 Sphingomonas sp.
AATCGAGCCCGCGCACCAGCCGCGCGTTGCGCGTCCACGCAACCCCCGCAGCGTCGTCTTCCACCACTACGGCCACGTCGATGCCGAGCGCAGCTGGCTCCGCCAGCAGCATCGCAAGCCGCTCCACGCCGGCCGCCCAGCCTACGCCGGGTGTCTCGGGTCCGCCCAGCGATCCGATCAGCCCGTCATAGCGTCCGCCCGCCAGTACGGTGCCTTGCGCCCCGAGCCGGTCGGTGACGAACTCGAACGCGGTGTGGCGGTAATAATCGAGCCCGCGCACCAGCCGCGCGTTGCGCGTCCACGCAACCCCGGCGGCGTCGAGCCCCGCGGTCACCGCAGCGAAGAAGTCGCGCGCGTCGGGGGTGAGATAGGCGTCGATGTCGGGCGCGGCATCGGCGATCGGGCGGTCGCGTGGATCCTTCGAATCGAGGATTCGCATCGGGTTTTTCGCGAGCCGCGCAAGGCTATCCTCGGACAGCGCACTGCGGTGCGCCTCGAAATGCGCCACCAGCGCCGCGCGCCACGCTTCGCGCGTTGCCGCGTCGCCTAGCGTGTTCAGCTGAAGCGTCACTCCGTCGGCGATGCCGAGTTCGCGCAGCAGCTGGTCGGCCAGCACCAGCAGCTCGACATCAGCCGAGGGCTCGGCCGCGCCGATCACCTCGGCATCGATCTGGTGGAATTGCCGATAGCGTCCCTTTTGCGGGCGCTCGTAGCGGAACACCGCGCCGGAGGTCGCGATCTTCAACGGCGCAAATTGCTGCCAGCCCTCGGTGAGATAGGCACGCGCGATGCCCGCGGTGAATTCCGGACGCAATGTCAGGCTTTCGTCGCCACGGTCCGGGAAGGTGTACATTTCCTTCGAGACGACATCGGTGGTCTCGCCGATCGAGCGTGCGAACACCTCGGTCGCCTCGAACACCGGCAGGTCGACGCGCTGGAAGCAATAGAGCCGGCGGACGCGATCGAACGCGTCGAGCACGTGCGCGAACCGCCGCTGTTCGTCGCCGAAAATGTCCTGGGTGCCGCGCACGCGCCGCGGAGTGTCGATACGAGCCATAATCGGACGGGTCTGTAGGCGAGGCTGCGGGTTAGCGCCAGCATTTGGCTCGTGCGCACGCGTGCCACTCGACAAGAGGCTGGACGGCCGGCCTTTTACGCCGGTAGACCGCCAGCATTGCCGTTCCGGCCGCCACCTTGTCAGCGAAAGCCCTTCATGATCGCAAAGCTTCTCGTCGCGACCTTGCTCGCGTCCGCCGCACCCGCCCTCGCGCAGGTTCCTGCCGGCAACAGCGCACCGCAGCCGGTGCCGTTCGTCGACAAGATCCCCGCTGCACGCGACGTCGCCTTCGAGGGCACGATCCAGCTCGACATCGACGCGACCGACACCGAGCGCGGGATCTTCCGCGTGAAGGAGACCATTCCGGTCGCCAAGGCAGGGCCGATGGTGCTGCTCTATCCGAAATGGATCCCGGGCAGCCATTCGCCGAGCGGGCAGATCGACAAGGTCGCGGGCCTGGTGATAAAGGGCAATGGCCGCGTGCTGCCATGGACGCGCGATACCGTCGACGTGTTCGCCTATCATATCGACGTGCCGAGCGGCGTGCGGCGGCTCGACGTCGAGTTCCAGTTCATCTCGGCGACCAAGGCCGATCAGGGGCGGATCGTGATGACGCCGGCGCTGGTCAGCCTCCAGCCGATCTCGCTGAGCCTCTATCCCGCCGGCCACTACATTCGCCGTATCCCGATCCAGATGACCGCGACCTTTCAGCCAGGCTGGACCGCGGCAGGCGCGCTGGCGGCTAAGGTGACCAACAGCGCGACGGGGACGACCTACCGCTACGAAACCACCAATTACGAGATCCTGGCGGATTCGCCGGTACTCGCGGGGCGCTATGGCAAGACCTGGGCGCTCAGCCCCAAGGTCGACCTTAACGTCTTCGCGGACACCCCCGATCTGCTCGCGGCGACCCCGGCGCAGATCGACGCGCACAAGCGGCTGGTCGAGCAGGCGGTCAAGACCTTCGGCGCGGAGCATTACGACCGCTACGAATTCCTGCTGTCGCTGACCGACCAGCTCGGCGGGATCGGGCTCGAGCATCATCGCAGCTCGGAAAACGGCTCGCGGCCGACCTTCTTCACCGAGTGGGACCAGAACGCGCAGGCACGCAACCTGCTGCCGCACGAGTTCGCGCATAGCTGGGACGGCAAGTTCCGCCGCGGCGCCGATTTGTGGACGCCGGATTTCCGCACCCCGATGCGCGATTCGCTGCTCTGGGTGTATGAAGGGCAGACGCAATTCTGGGGTTATGTGCTGCAGGCGCGGTCGGGGCTGGTGTCGAAGCAGGATACGCTCGACGGCTATGCCAACATCCTCGGGCTCTACGATACCGCGCCGGCGCGGCAGTGGCGCAACCTGCTCGACACGACCAACGATCCGATCCTTTCGCAGCGCCGGCCCAAGGGCTGGGCCAGCTGGCAGCGCAGCGAGGATTACTACAATGAGGGGCTGATGGTCTGGATGGAGGTCGACGCGATGCTCCGCCAGAAGTCGGGCGGGACCAAGTCGATCGACGATTTCGCGCGCGCGTTCTTCGGGATGCGCGACGGTGACTATGGCGAGCTCACCTACGACTTCGCCGAGGTGGTGACGACGCTCGACCGCATCGTTCCCTTCGACTGGGCGACCTTCCTCAACCGGCGCCTGACCGAAACCGGCAAGCCTGCGCCGATCGACGGCTTCGCGATGAACGGCTACAAGCTGGTCTATACCGCCGAGCCGACCGCCTATTTCAAGACCACCGAAAAGGCTCGCGGCACCGATGTCAGCTTCTCGATCGGGCTGGTGATCAACAAGGACGCCGAAGTTACGTCTGCGATCTGGGACTCGCCCGCGTTCAAGGCGGGCATCGACGTCGGCACGCAGATCCAGGCGGTGAACGGCGAGGCCTTCACGCCCGAACGGATCAAGGCGGCGATCGTCGCGGCGAAGGGAACCAAGGAGCCGATCCGACTGCTGGTGAAGACCGGGCCACGGTTCCGCGATCTTGCCATCGACTATCATGGCGGGCCCCGCTATCCGCGCCTCGAAAAGGTCGGCACCGGAGAGGGTGGCCTGGACAAGTTGCTGATGCCCCGCTGAGGGCACGGCGCCTCCCGTTGCAAGGAATGTCAGCATGCGTATCGATCTGATCCCCACCGGCAAGAACCCGCCCGACGATCTCAACGTGATCATCGAGGTGCCAACCGGCGGCGAGCCGGTGAAGTACGAATTCGACAAGGCGTCGGGCGCGCTGTTCGTCGACCGCATCCTGCACACGCCGATGCGTTACCCGGCGAACTACGGCTTCGTGCCCCACACGCTGTCGCCGGACGGCGATCCGCTCGACGCGCTGGTGATCGCGCGCTCGCCGTTCATCCCGGGCTGCGTCGTCCGCGCACGGCCGATCGCGGTGCTAAACCTCGAGGACGAGGCCGGCGGCGACGAGAAGCTGGTCTGCGTCCCGGTCGATTCGACCTTCCCCTATTATTCGAACGTCGAGGGCCGCGGCGACATGCCCGAGATCGTGTTCGAGCAGATCGAACATTTCTTCACCCACTACAAAGATCTCGAAAAGAAGAAGTGGGTGCGGATCGGCAAATGGGGCGACGCCGACGAAGCGCGCCGGATCACGATCGAGGCGATCGAGCGGTATAATGACGCCAAGAAGCATGGCGAGGAGCCGCACGATCACGACGTGCCCGGTCGCGACTAAGGGTGACTCCTCGGTCCGTCATCCCGGCAGATGCCGGGACCCGGAGTACCGGCCATCGCGCGTGTGGCTCTGGGTCCTGACTTTCGTCAGGATGACGGACGAGGTTGGCGTCCAGCCAGCTTCATCAGCGCGTCGCCGCTGACGCGCTGCACCGTCCACTCGTCCTGGCCGACCGCGCCCATGCTCCGATAAAAGCGGATCGCGGCCTCGTTCCAGTCGAGCACCGACCATTCGAAGCGCGCACATCCGCGCTCGACCGCGATCCCGGCAAGGTGGCGCAACAGCGCGGTGCCGACGCCGCGTCCCCGCGCGGCGGGGGTCACGTAGAGATCCTCCAGATACAGCCCGCGCTTCCCCGTCCACGTCGAGAAATTGTGGAAGAAGATCGCGAAGCCGAGCGCATCGCCGTCCTCGGCAATCACCGCCTCGGCGGCGGGATTCGGACCGAACAGCGCGGCGTGCAGGCTCTCCTCCGTCGCCTCGACCGCATCGGGCTCGCGCTCGAAGGCGGCGAGATCGCGGATGAAGCGCAGGATCGTCGCGACGTCGGCGGGAGTGGCGGCGCGGATCACGCCGCGGCCTCGGTCTGGGGCACCGGTCCCGCCTTGCGGACCGCGACCAGGCACCCGGCAACGATCAGCGCGGCACCCGCCACCGTGAACGGCGACACGATCTCGCCGAACACCAGCCAGCCGAGCAGCGCCGCCCAGACGAAGGCGGTATATTCCACGGGTGCGAGCAACTGCGCCTCCGCCCGACCATAGGCCCAGGCCATCAGCATCGACGAGATCGTGCCGAGCGTCGCCGCTGCACCGATCGCCGGCGTCTGCGGCCAGGCCGGCCAACCCGAGAACCAGGGCGCGCCGATCAGCAACACCACGCCGATCACGAGGCTCGTGAACAGCGCGACCTCGAGCGGATCCGCGACTTGCGCCTGCCGCCGCAGCAGGATCAGGCTGCCGGCATAGAGGATCGATGCGATCACGATCGCAAGCGTGCCGAGCACCGTCTCGGTCGAAGCCTCGGCGCGCACCTCGCCCGCCGCGATCACCAGCACGCCGGCAGCGGCGGCCAGCGAGCCGATGATCGCGCTGCGCCGGATCCGCTCCCGCAGGAACAGCGACGCCAGATAGAGCGCGACCAGGGGCGCCAGGAAGGTGAGTGCGACCGCTTGCGCCATCGGCACCCGCGCCAGTCCCCAGAAGAACAAGACGACGGACGTACCCGCAGCAAGCCCGCGCGCGATGTGAAGCTGCAACGCAGGCCCGCCCGGCCATCGCCTGCGCCGCGCCAGGAACACCGACCCGGCGATCGCGACGCCGGCGAGCGAGCGCCACAACACCGCCGAATAGGCACCGCTCTGGATCGACAACCCCTTCATGATCGCGTCCATGACGGTGTAGATCGCAATCCCGAGCGCGGCGACGGCAAAGGCAAGAGCGGGCGAGGTCGGACGCATGGCGGCGGGCTTAGCGATCCCCCGTGCGGAGGTCACGCACTGCCGTTCAGCGGATCATGCGGGTCAGCGCAGCCGCATCCGATCGCCCTTGATCTCGACGGTATCGACATGGCGCAGATAGGATTGGCCGAGCAGCGAGATATTGCTGCTCTCGAGTACCACGCCGCTGATGTCGGTGGCACGCTTGCCGTCGAGCACGACGCTGGCGATCCGCACCGCCTGTCCGCGCACGTCGCCCGACGCACCCTTGCCGATCACCGTGAACTGCGCCGGATCGAACGCGACATGCGCGCGGCGTGCGTCCTCGATCGTCAAGGCGACGGTAGAGGCGCCGGTATCGACGAGGAAGCGGATCGGCTCGTCGTTGACGTCGGCAGCGGTGTAGAAATGCCCCCCGCCCGATCGATCGAGCACGGTTTCGACCGGCCTGCCCGGCGCTTCAACGACTGTCCCGGCGGTGGCAACGACCTGGGGCCGCGCGACCGGGATGGCGACGCCGATCCCGATGCCGGTGACAACGAACAGCAGGAGTACGAGCTTCATGCCGAGACGATAGCGTGGTTCGCTTGCGGGGCGGCTAAACGTCGTGGTTAACTCGCTTGGCGCTCCTCCACGTCATACCGGACTAGTTCCGGCATCCACCGATGCCTACCCTTCGGCGGCTTTGGTTTGCGGCGCCGTGGGTGCCGGAACTGGTCCGGTATGACGAGGGTTTCTGGGGGGCGAGGGGTGGACTGCTTGCAGGGCTACTGAAGTTCGTCGTTGATCGGCTCGGTCGCTCTGACCGTCATGCCGGACTGGTTCCGGCATCCACGGTTGCCCACCCTTCGCCGGCTTTGGTTTGCGGCGCCGTGGGTGCCGGA
>DATLME010000309.1:0-5650 GCA_035537395.1 Sphingomonas sp.
CAGGAGCTCTACAAGACGTTCCAGCGTCGCGGATTCGCTACCCTGCGCTTCAACTTCCGCGGCGTCGGCAAGAGCCAGGGTACCTTCGACAACGGCGTCGGCGAGCTGTCCGATGCCGCCAGCGCCCTCGACTGGGTGCAGAGCTTCCACCCCGAGGCGTCCACGACCTGGATCGCAGGGGTCAGCTTCGGCGCGTGGATCGGCATGCAGTTGCTGATGCGCCGTCCGGAAATCCGCGGCTTCATCTCGATCGCGCCGCCGGCGAACATGTATGATTTTACCTTCCTCGCGCCCTGCCCCTCGTCGGGCATCATCATCCAGGGTGAAGCCGACGAGGTAGTGACCCCGGGCGCGACGCAGAAGCTGGTCGACAAGCTCCGGACCCAGCGTCACATCACGATCCATCACGATACCATTCCCAAAGCCAACCACTTTTTCGAGCACGAAATGCCCGAGCTGATGGGCAGCGTGGACAAGTATCTCGACATGCGGCTCGACCCGAACTCGCCGATCCGGTGAGCGACACCGCGTCGATCGCGCGGCTGGTCGCGATCATGGCCCGGTTGCGCGATCCCGTCGGAGGGTGCGACTGGGACCGCGCGCAGAGCTGGGACACGATCGCGCCCTACACGATCGAGGAGGCGTATGAAGTCGCCGATGCGATCGTGCGCGCCGACGTCGACGATCTTCGCGACGAACTCGGCGACCTGCTGCTCCAGGTCGTGTTCCATGCGCGCATCGCCGAGGAAGCCGGCGCGTTTGCGCTCGCCGACGTCGTCGCGGCGATCTGCGACAAGATGGAACGTCGGCATCCACATATCTTCGGCGATGCGACGGTCTCGCCCGGCTGGGAGGCGATCAAGGCGGCCGAGCGCGCCGGTGGTAGCGACGCCAGCGCGCTTGCCGGGGTTGCGGCCGGCCTGCCCGCGCTACTGCGCGCGGTGAAGCTACAGAATCGTGCCGCCCGGGTTGGCTTCGACTGGCCGGACGCCGCCGGGCCTCGTGCCAAGATCGACGAGGAGCTCGCCGAGGTCGCCGCCGCCCCGCCCGCGGAGATCGAGGAAGAGGTCGGCGACCTGTTGTTCGCGGTCGTCAACTGGGCGCGCCACCTCGGCGTCGATCCCGAGGCGGCGCTGCGCAGCGGCAATGCCAAGTTCGAACGACGCTTCAGAGGAATGGAAGCGATCGCGGGCGACGACTTTGCCGCGCTGGATCTCGAAGCCAAGGAACGTCTCTGGCTCGCGGTCAAGCGCTCGCCAGCTTCCGGTTAGCGCTGCAGGAACCGCTCGTAATCACGCTCTGCGAGGCGAACTTCATACACCGTCTCAAGGTCGCCTGCGGTTTGCGCGAGCACCTCGCCATGCGCATGGAGCCATGCCGCCGCGGCCCCGTCACCCGCCTCGAGCGTGATCCAGTAGCGGCGATGCGCCGAGGTCAGCTTGGCGCCGACCTCGCTGGTCAGCGTCTCGACACCTTCGCCGCTGAGTGCCGAGATCGCGACGACGTCGTCGCGCCGGTTCGCCTCTTCCAGAAGCTGGTCGTGCCGCTCGCCGTCGAGCAGGTCGAGCTTGTTCCACACTTCGAACCGCGGCGTCGTCTCGGCCACGCCGATCTCGCCGAGCACCGCCTCGACGTCCGCTCGCTGCGCCTCGGTGTCGGGATGCGCGATGTCGCGGACATGGACCAGCAGGTCCGCCGAGACCACTTCCTCGAGCGTCGCCTTGAATGCCGCAACCAATTGCGTCGGCAGGTCGGAAACGAAGCCCACCGTGTCGGACAGGATCGCCTTGTCGATCCCGGGAAGCGAGATCTGCCGCAAGGTCGGATCGAGCGTGGCGAAGAGAAGGTCCTCCGCCATCACATCTGCGCCCGTCAAGCGATTGAACAGCGTGGATTTTCCCGCATTGGTATAGCCGACCAGCGCGATCACCGGCCAGGGCGCGCGCTGGCGCCGGTCGCGGTGCAGGCCGCGGGTGCGGCTGACCTGCTCGAGCTCGCGCTTCAGCCGTGCCATGCGATCGCGGATCAGCCGGCGATCGGCCTCGATCTGGGTCTCGCCCGGACCGCCGAGAAAGCCGAAGCCACCGCGCTGCCGCTCGAGATGGGTCCAGCTGCGCACCAGGCGCCCAGCCTGGTAATCGAGATGCGCGAGCTCGACCTGCAAGCGACCTTCCGCGGTCGCCGCGCGCTCGCCGAAGATCTCGAGGATCAATCCGGTACGATCGATGACCTTGGCCTCGAGCGCGGTTTCCAGATTGCGCTGCTGAACCGGGGTCAGGCTGGCGTCGAACACCACCAGCGTGGCATCCTCCATCCGCGCAAGCGTGGCGATCTGCTCGACCTGGCCGCTGCCGATCAGCGTCGCAGGTTTCGGCGCACGCACCTTCAACGCGACGCGATCGACGACGACCAGCCCGATCGCCGCAGCCAGCCCCGCCGTTTCGGCGAGCCGCGCATCGGCGTCGCGGCTCGCATTGCCCTGATCGGGCAGCACGACGATGGCACGCGCGCCACGCGCCATGTCGTCACGGTCGCGATCGAACCCCCCGGTCAAGACGGTTCCACCTCTTCCCCCTCGTCGGCCAGGTTGAGTGGCCGCGCCGGCTGGATGGTCGACACTGCATGCTTGTAGACCAGCTGGGCCATGCCCTCGCGCTGCAGCAGCATGCAGAACAGATCGAAGCCCGCGATCTGCCCTTGCAGCATCACGCCGTTGATCAGGAACATCGTCACCGAATCCTCGGACTTGCGCACGGCGTTGAGGAATATTTCCTGCAACAACGGCTGCTTGCGAGCATTTTCCGCGACGCTTTCGAGGATCGTAGCGATATCCATCGGGCCCGACGGCATGATCGTGGAGATCGCATGCTTGTAGATCAGCTGGCTCTGCCCGTCGCGGCGCAGCAGCACCGAGAAGTTGTCGAACCAGGTGACGATGCCCTGGAGCTTGACGCCCTTCACGAGGAACATCGTAACCGGCGTCTTGGTGCGCCGGAGCGAGTTGAGAAACAGATCCTGGAGTGATCCGTGCTTGTCGGCCATGAGGGTGGGCCTTTCGGTTCTTGGCGGGCCGATCGCCCGCAGTGCGCCGTTTCCTGGCGTCGGATCGCGGCGCGGAAAGCGCCGCCGGGCGCAATCTATGGTGCCGATCCCGTTCCGTCCAGATGCGCGCGGATCAATCCTCGCGCATGTCGGTGATTCCGAGGAGCTTCAACTTGCGGTGCAAGGCCGACCGCTCCATCCCGATGAAGCTCGCGGTGCGGCTGATATTGCCGGAAAAACGCCGGATCTGGACCCGCAAATATTCGCGCTCGAAGGTCTCGCGTGCTTCGCGAAGTGGCGCGCCCATGATCGTGCCGCCCGATCCGCCGCCGATCTCGCCCTGGTCACCGAGCACCTCGGCCGGCAGCAGATCGAGGTCGATTCGCCCGATCCGGTCGCCCGGCGCAAGGATGATCGTCCGCTCGACGACGTTACGAAGCTGGCGGACATTGCCCGGCCAATCATAGGATTGCAGCGCAACCATCGCATCGGCTGCGATCTCGGGGGTGGGGACGCGGCGCTCGGCGGCGTAATGCGCGATGAAATGCTCGACCAACCCGGGAATGTCCTCGCGGCGATCGGAAAGGGGCGGGATCAGCACCGGGACGACGTTGAGCCGGTAATACAGGTCCTCGCGGAAGCGGCCTGCCGCGATTTCCTCGGTCAGGTCGCGCGCGGTTGCCGAGACGACGCGAACGTCGACCTTCACGACGCGGGTGCCACCGACCCGGGTAAAGCTCTGGTCGGTCAGGACCCGGAGGATCCTGGCCTGGGTGGCGATCGGCATGTCCGCGATCTCGTCCAGGAACAGCGTGCCACCATGCGCCTGTTCGAGCAGGCCGGGACGAACAAGGTCGCCGCCCTCCTCGACGCCGAACAGCTCCTCCTCGACGCGTTCGGGCGTCATCCGTGCGGCGCTGACGATCACGAACGGCGCCTGCGTGCGGTTGCTCCACCCGTGGAGCAGGCGCGCGGCGACTTCCTTGCCGACGCCGGCGCCGCCCATCACCAGCACCCTGCTGCCGGTCGCCGCCACCCGCTTCAGCGTCGCCCGGACGCCGTTGATCGCGGCCGAGCTTCCGGTCAGGTCGCTTTCGCGCCCGGCATAGGCGCGGAGCGAGGCGACCTCGCGGCGCAACCGCTCGGTCTCGGTCGCGCGTGCGACCATCAGCAACAGGCGTTCTGCTTCGAAGGGCTTTTCGATGAAATCGGCGGCGCCACGCCGGATCGCGGCGACCGCGGTGTCGAGATTGCCGTGCCCCGAGATCACCAGCACCGGGATCGACGGGTCGCGGCGCTTGATCTCGTCGAGCAGTTCGAGCCCGTCCAGCCGCGATCCCTGCAGCCAGACGTCGAGCAGCACGAGCGACGGTCGCCGGGTCGCGATCGCCTCGAGCGTGGCGTCGCTGTCGGCTGCCGAGCGCGTTTCATACCCCTCGTCCTCGAGTACCCCGGTGACGAGTTCGCGGATGTCGTGTTCGTCGTCGACGACGAGAATATCGAGAGCCATCAGGTCAATGTCCGATTTCGAGTAAGTGCCGCGAGCTGCCCGTCCCCGGCAGGTTCGCGGTCGGCATCCCCCGTGTCGAATGTGGCGAGCGTGCCCGCGTCGAAGCTCATCCGGACGATCGTGCCGCCGCCCTCACGATCGGAAAAACCAATCGTGCCAAGATGTTCCTCGACGATCTTCTTGACGATCGCAAGGCCCAGCCCGGTACCCCGCGCGCGCGTCGTCATATATGGTTCGACGATCCGGTCGCGCTCTGCGGGCAGGCCGATTCCTGTATCGGCGACCTCGGCGATCACCTGATGGCCTCGTTCGATCAGCGTCAGGACGATCTCGCCCGATCCTTCGGTGGTCGATTCGATCGCCTCGACCGCATTCTTGATGATGTTGGTGAAGGCCTGCCCGAGCTGGCGGCGATCGCAGACGAGCACCGGGCCCGGATCGTCATGAACCAGTTCGAAGCGGATCTGCGCGTGCGCGACCTCGTGGAGGAACATCGTCTGGCGCGCGATATCGACCAGCGATTCGCTGCGGAACACCGGCTTCGGCATCCGCGCGAACGACGAGAATTCATCCACCATCCGGCGCAGATCCCCGACCTGGCGGACGATCGTGTCGGTGAGCCGCGCGAAAGTGGTGTCCTCGGGATCGATCTTGCTGCCGTAACGGCGCTGGAGGCGTTCGGCGGCGAGCTGGATCGGGGTCAGCGGGTTCTTGATCTCGTGCGCGATCCGACGGGCCACGTCGGACCAGGCGGCGCGGCGCTGGTCGAGGACCTGCTGGGTGATGTCGTCGAAGGTCAGGATCGGCCCCGCCTCGGTCCGCGCGATCCTGACCGCGAGCGTGCGGGTGTCGGTGGCCCGCGAGACCTGGACGATCGCCTCGCGCTCGCGCCCCGCCACGAGGGCTGCAAGCTCGGGCGCCACGGTGCCGAGGTGATGCCCGACAAGGCCATCGACGCCGGTGCCGATCAGCTCGATCGCGGACTGGTTGGCGATCCGGATCGTACCGTCGCCCGCGGTCGCGATCACGCCCGCCGACACCCCGGCCATCACCGCCTCGATCAACGCCCGCCGGCTGTCGAGCTGGTCGTTGGCGGTG
>DATLME010000310.1:0-2133 GCA_035537395.1 Sphingomonas sp.
CATCATCATCGCGGCGACCAATCGTCCCGACGTGCTCGACCCCGCGCTGCTGCGTCCGGGCCGGTTCGATCGCCAGGTCGTCGTGCCGCGTCCGGACAGTGAGGGTCGGATCAAGATCCTCGAAGTCCACAGGAAGAAGACCCCGCTGGCGCCCGACGTCGACGCGCGCACGATCGCGCGTGGTACCCCGGGCTTCTCGGGTGCGGATCTCGCCAACCTCGTCAACGAGGCGGCACTGACCGCAGCGCGCAAGGGCAAGCGGCTGGTTGCGATGGCGGAATTCGAAGAGGCCAAGGACAAGGTCATGATGGGCGCCGAGCGTCGGTCCATGGTCATGACCGAGGACGAGAAGCGGATGACCGCCTATCACGAGGCCGGCCATGCGATCGTCTCGATCCACGAGCCTGCGTCGGATCCGATCCACAAGGCGACGATCATCCCGCGCGGTCGTGCTCTCGGCATGGTCATGCGGCTGCCGGAACGCGACAGCTACAGCTACCACCGCGACAAGATGTACGCGAACCTCGCGGTGTCGATGGGCGGGCGTGTCGCCGAGGAGGTGATCTTCGGTTACGACAAGGTTTCGTCGGGTGCCTCGGGCGATATCCAGTACGCCACCGGCCTTGCCCGCGACATGGTCACCAAATGGGGCATGTCGGACAAGGTGGGGCCGGTCGAATATGCCCAGCCCGAGGGCGAGAGCTTCCTCGGCTATTCGTCCTCGCAGCCGGTGCGGATGTCGAACGCGACCGCGCAATTGATCGACGACGAGATCAAGAACATCGTCGAGGGCGGGCTCTCGCGCGCCAAGCATGTTCTGTCCGAACATATCGACCAGTTGCACCTGCTCGCTGGCGCGCTGCTCGAGTACGAGACGCTGTCTGGTGACGAGATCCTCAAGCTCGTCGCCGGGGAAGAGATCGGGCGCGCGGATCCGGGCGCCAAGTCGTCGGTGCCTCGTGCCGGGACCTCGATCCCCAAGACGCGCCGTCCGTCGGGACCGTTCGGTACGCCGACGCCATTGGGAGCGTAACGCCTCTCCGTCACCCCGGACAGGTTCGGGGTGACGGAAGGGAAATGTAAGGCAAGCAAATGCTTGCCACCGGCATTGTCAGAACATATATCGAACGCATGGCGCAGCTCGACACCCGTGAGAAGCTCGCGATCCTCGCCGATGCTGCCAAATATGATGCATCCTGCTCCTCCTCCGGCAGCGTCAAGCGCAGCTCGCGCGACGGCAAGGGTATCGGGTCGACCGACGGCGGCATGGGCATCTGCCATGCCTATGCGCCCGACGGGCGGTGCATCAGCCTGCTCAAGATCCTGCTGACCAACAGCTGCATCTTCGACTGCCATTATTGCATCAACCGCAAGAGCTCGAACGTCCGCCGCGCGCGCTTCACCGCCGACGAGGTCGTCCAGCTGACGCTGTCCTTCTACCGGCGCAACTATATCGAGGGCCTGTTCCTCTCCTCCGGGATCATCGCCTCGTCGAACTACACGATGGAGCAGATCGTCGAGGTCGCGCGCAGCCTGCGCGAGGATCATGATTTCCGCGGCTACATCCACCTCAAGACGATCCCCGATGCGGATCCGGAGCTGGTTCATCGCGCCGGCCTCTATGCCGATCGCGTGTCGATCAACGTCGAACTGCCGACCGCCGGCGGGCTCAAGCGGCTCGCGCCGGAAAAGGACGGCGTGCGGATCGAAACCGCGATGGCGGAGGTCAAGACCTCGATCATCGACCTGAAGGATGCCCGCAAGCGCTTCAAGTCGGCGCCACGCTTCGCGCCCGCGGGTCAGTCGACCCAGATGATCGTCGGCGCCGCTTCCGCAACCGACGGCGACAGCGTCACCCGTGCGTCGTCGCTGTACGACCGGTTCGACCTGCGCCGGGTCTATTATTCGGCGTTCAGCCCGATCCCCGATGCGAGCGCGGTGCTTCCGCTCCAGCGTCCGCCGCTGATGCGCGAGCATCGGCTCTACCAGTCGGACTGGTTGATGCGCTTCTACGAGTTCAGCCCGGCCGAGGTCGTCGCCGCGGCTGACGACGCGACCGGCATGCTGCCGCTCGACATCGATCCGAAGCTTGCCTGGGCGCTCAAGTTCCGCGGCTCCTTCCCGGTCGACGTC
>DATLME010000311.1:0-14209 GCA_035537395.1 Sphingomonas sp.
CGCACGGAACGCCTCGACCAGCTTCAGATTGTCCTCGCGCAGCTCGGCGAGCATCGCATAGGGATCGACGAAGTCGGCGTCGTTGTCCGCGATCGTCTGGCGCCGCGACACGTCGCCGATCGACCGCAGCGTGAGGTTGCCGGTCTTGCGCACGCGTTCGGCGATCGCGTCCGTGACACCCAGGATCTGGGTCGCCTGATCATCGAGCATCAGGTGATAGTCGCGGAAGTGCGGGCCGGAGACGTGCCAGTGGAAATTCTTGGTCTTGAGGTACAGCGCATAGCAATCGGCGAGCGAGGCGTTGAGCGCGTCGGCAACGGTGCGGGTGTTGCTCAGCCCGGTCGGGGTGTCGAGCGCGGGGTTCACGGTGGCCATGGTCTACTCCGGATTGGTTTCGGCACGAAAACGAACCGCCCGGCTTTTGGGTCCGGACCGTCAGATCAGCCTGATCGCGGCAATGCCGATCGCAACGCCGGTACCGACCAGCGCCACCCCGATGCCACGCCGCGCGAGCCGTAGCGGGAGCGCGCACCACGCGCCTTCACCGAGCATGACCGCGGGGACGATTACCGCCAGCGATCCGATCGTCGCGCCGATCACCGCCAGCCACGGCATCGGCGAACGCGCGGCAAGCGCGAGCACGACGAATTGCAGCCCGTCGCCAAAGGCCAGGATCAGCAGACCGAGGAGGCTGGTGGCAGCGGTACCCAGCCGCCAGTTTGCCAATCGGTCGAGCGCCTTCACGGGAAAGAACGATCCGCCGCCCAATGCGACCAGCGCCACCGCGAGGAAGAACTGCTTGGCTTCTGGCGTCATGCGCGGCGCCAGCACGATGCCGCCGATTACGGCAGCGGCGCTCGCCACCAACAGCGCGATTCCCGCCATTAGCGAAACGATTAACGGTCGTCGGTACCGATCCGCGAGGACTGCCGCGAGCCATGCGGTTCGATCGCCGACTTGGGCCAGCGCGCCGACGACGAGCGCCGCCATCAGTGCGTCCACCCTATCCTGCCAACCGCACGGAGCAGGCCGCGGCGAAGGCGTCGCAGGCAGCCAGATCCTGGCGCTCGCTGATCACGGCATCGTGCAGCACCGCCAGCCAGCCATGGACCAGCGCGCCATGTTCGCCGCGGGAGAGTGCCGAATCGAGAAAATGTGCGACGGTAACGGCAGGGTTGAGGCCATAGCGGTGCGCGATCACGCGGATCGCATCGACGTCGGGCGCGAGTTCGCAGGCCCGGACGTAGGGCGCCCGAACATCGATCGCGGCGATTCGCGCGGCAAGGTCCGCCCGTACCGAATCCAACTCGCCTGCTTGCCCCATGATCCCGCTCCTGCCGCTGGCGGGATGCTGCGCCCCGGGTGGTAAACACCGGCTTAAGCCGTTCCCGCGGTTGACTTGGTTGGCACGATCCGCCATGCGCCGCGGCTGATCGAGCGCTGGCATCCGTGCCGCCGCTCCTATTCGTTTTTGCAGGAACCGAGGCTCATGGCCAAGCCGACTACCGTCAAGATCAAGCTCGTCAGTTCTGCCGAGACCGGCTTCTTCTACGTCACGAAGAAGAACCCGCGGACCAAGACCGAGAAGCTGGTCTTCAAGAAGTACGATCCCGTCGTGCGCAAGCATGTCGAGTTCAAGGAAGCCAAGATCAAGTGATCGCCCCGGCGGTGCGAACCGCCGAGCGACCTGCGATTGTCTCAGGACCGCGAGCACCGGCTCCGCGGTCCTTTTGACGTTTGGCGCTAACGGGTGTCGGCCGAAGGTCGGCGAACGTTCAGGCCGGTTACAACAGCGCCCCCACCGCATCCATGAACCGTGCCAGGCTGATCGGCTTGGACACATAGGTGTCCGCCCCGGCCGCGCGAATCCGTTCCTCGTCCTCGCGCCCGGCATAGGCCGTAACGGCCATCACCGGAATTGTCTTCAGCACCTCGTCCGCCTTCAGTTGCAGGATCAGCTCGTAGCCCGTGACGTGCGGCATCTGGATGTCCATGATGATCAGGTCGGGCTGGAAGGCACGCGCGCGCTCGACTGCCTCGCGGCCATCACGCACCGGCTCCGCGGCGAACTCGTGGGCACGCAGCAGATCGCAGAACAGCTTCAGATTGAGTTCGTTGTCCTCGACAACGAGCACCCTTTTTGCCAACGCCAGCGATCCCTTCAAGGATAACGATAGGCAATGCCGCGTATCGATACAAACCACAACGACGACAATGCCGAGGCGGTTGCATTGCGCGCTCTGGTATGGACGCTCGCCGAAGACGATCGCGCGATGCGACTGCTGTCGATCACCGGGCTCGACCCGCAGGATCTGCGCGCGCGTGCCGGCGAGCCCGCAGTGCTCGCCGCGGTGCTCGGCTTTCTCGAAAACTACGAACCCGATCTTGTCGCCTGCGCCGCCGCGCTGGCGATCAAGCCGGAGGCGCTGGTCGCCGCCCGTGCTGTCCTGGAGGACCGATGAAGAACCTGCTGATCTGCGACTGCGACGAAGTGCTGCTCCACATGGTGAAGCATTTCGGCACCTGGCTCGACGAAGCGCATGCGATCGATTTCGATCTTGCCGGCGGTGATTTCGCGACCAGCATGACCCGCCGCGACGGCGTGCAGGTCGAGCGAGAGGACATGTGGACGATGCTGCGGCAGTTCTTCCCGAACGAGATGCACCGCCAGACGCTGGTGCCGTATGCCGCCGAAGCGCTCGAACGGATCGCCGCGCAGGCCGACATCGTGATCCTCACCAACCTTCACGACGAGTGCCGCCAGCCCCGGATCGAGCAACTGGCTGCGTTCGGGATCGCGCATCGGGTCGAGTGCAATCAGGGCGGCAAGGGCGAGCCGGTCGCACGGCTTGTGGCCGAATATGGCGATCCGGTGACCGTGTTCGTCGACGATCTGGCCGTGCATCATGATTCGGTCGCGCGTCACGCACCGCAGGTGCACCGCCTGCATATGATCGCCGAGCCCGAGCTGGCCGTGACGATGCCGCCGGCGCCTGCGGCAAGCGTGCGGATCGACGACTGGCGCGAAGCCGCGGACTGGATCGAGGCGCGCTTCGCCGCGGGGTTGACCGCGACCGGCGCGCGACCGAAAGCGGACGCATGACCCAACAGATCGACCGCACGCTCGAGGCGCTTGGCCTCACCCTTCCCGAGGCCGCCGCGCCCGTCGCAGCTTATGTTCCCGTCGTCGAGGCGGGCGGGCTATTGCACCTTTCGGGTCAGTTGCCGTTTCGCGACGGTACGCTGATCACGGGACGGCTGGGCGAGGGCGTGGATGTCGCCGGCGGCCAGCAGGCGGCGCAGGCGTGTGCGCTGATGATCGTCGCGCAGCTGAAAAAATATCTTGGCGGGCTGGACCGGGTCGAGCGGATCGTCAAGCTCGGCGTGTTCGTCAACTCGGCGGCGGACTTTACCGACCAGCCGAAGGTGGCGAATGGCGCTTCCGAACTGATGGTCGCGCTGTTCGGCAATGCCGGCAAACACGCGCGCAGCGCGGTCGGCGTACCCACGCTGCCGCTCGGCGCGGCGGTGGAGATCGATGCGATCGTGCAGGTTTCGGGCTAACCGTCGCTCGACCGTCATCCCGGGATGGTCCGGGATCCACGGTGCCGCGGTCGGTTCCGCTGGCGCCGCAAGGCAGGAGCATTCGACGCAAGGTCCCCCGAACCGCTCGCGGCAACCGGGCACAGCCTCGACGACAGTCGACCACGGCTAGCGTCGGCGCCGCACACCACCTATCTCGCGCCACGAATGACCGCGCTCACCGCCCGACTAGCCGACGGCGTCGCTGCCGTCCCCGCCGATCAATGGGATGCCTGCGCCGGCCGCGGCAATCCGTTCGTCGGTCACGCGTTCCTGGCGGCGCTCGAAGCGTCGGGCAGCGTCGGCGGGCGCTCCGGGTGGCAGCCGGTCCCGATCGTGGTCGATGGCGACGATGGTGCACCCGTCGCGGTCGCGCCTGCCTATGCCAAGAGCCACAGCCAGGGCGAATATGTCTTTGACCATGCTTGGGCGGACGCGTGGGAGCGCGCAGGGGGCGCTTACTACCCCAAGCTCCAGGTCGCGGCGCCGTTCAGCCCGGTGCCGGGGCCGCGGCTGCTGCTCCGCGACCCCGCCGCTGCTCCGGCGCTGATCGCAGCCATCGAAGCGGTCACCGATCAGCATAGCCTGTCCTCGGCGCACGCGACCTTCGTCTCCGCCGATCAGATCGGCTCGTTCGAAGCGGCCGGCTGGCTGATCCGCCAGGGGACCCAGTTCCACTGGACCAACCAGGGCTATGCGAGCTTTGACGATTTCCTTGCCGCGCTCGCCAGTCGCAAGCGCAAGGCGATCCGCAAGGAACGCGCGGCGGCGGTCGAGGGTCTGACGATCCGTCATCTTGCCGGCGCGGAGATCGAGCCGAAGCACTGGGACGCGTTCTGGCGCTTCTACCAGGACACGGGCAGCCGCAAATGGGGTCAGCCCTATCTGACCCGCAGCTTCTTTCCGATGTTGGGCACGGCGCTGGGGGACCGTGTCCTCCTGATCCTCGCCGAACGTGATGGCGTGCCGATCGCGGGTGCGCTCAACCTCATCGGCGACGACTCGCTATATGGCCGATACTGGGGCTGCACCGAGGAGGTGCCGTTCCTTCACTTCGAACTCTGCTATTACCAGGCCATTGACGTTGCGATCGCCCGTGGTCTTCGCACCGTCGAGGCGGGGGCACAGGGCGAGCACAAGCTGGCGCGCGGCTACGGCCCGGTGCCGACTTGGTCCGCGCACTATATCCCGGATGCCGGCTTTCGCCGCGCCGTGGCCGATTTTCTCGCCCGTGAGCGTGCGGCCGTCGAGCGCGACCAGGCCAATCTCGGCGAACTCACCCCGTTCCGCCGATCGACTTGATCGGCATCAGCTCCGCCCCGCCACGCGGCGGCTTCTTGTCGACCCGGTAGAGCACGTCGCGGCCACTCCGCCAGATCGGCGTCAGCCCTTCGGCCAATTTCGGATCATAAGGCGGCGGCTGGATAAGCCACACATAGTCGAAGGCGTCGCGCGGGAATTGTGCGAGCGCCATCCCGACCGTCCGCCACCACTGGCCACGGCATGGCAGGCCGGTGACGATCTCTGACGGATCGTGCGCGAACCGCTGCGCCGGGACGTAGCGCGCGGTCAGCAACTGGCCGCCGGGCATCGACCATTGATCGTTGGTGTAGGCAAGCCGGCGCTCGAGCGCGATCGCGGGAATGTGCTCGAGCCGCGAATAGGTCCAGTCGTCAGCGCAGCGTGGACGACCGACGAAGCTGACCAATCGGGCGCCGATCGGCACATGATCGAGCGCGGCCAGCGTGCGGTCGTAGCTCTCCGCATAGCGCCAGAAGCTGATCGTAGTGCCCGCGAGCCGCACGCCGACGAACGCCAGCCCGAGTGCCGCAAAGGTCGCCGCACCGCGGAACGACAGCCCGTGGCGCGGGCGCAGTGCGATGAGCGCGATCGCGAGGACAAAGGGGGCGAGCCGCATGTCCGCATAGGCCGATCCGAAGACGATCCGGGGCAGCAGCACGAAAACCCCGAGCAGGAACAGCGCCGACAGCCCGAGATTGCGCGAATATTCGATACGCTGGTCGCGCACGCCCTTGAACAGGATCATGAACAGGATCGTCACCGAAGCGGCATCGAACGCCAGCCAACGGTCGCGCAAAACCATCGTTACCCAGTTGATCTTGGCCCGCCACTCGAACCAGCCGGTGGTCTGGCCGGTGACGTGATCGCCCGAGCGCCAGAAGATCATTAGCAGGATCGGCAGCGCCAAGGGGACGCAACCGAGCCCGGCGCGAACCCATGCCTTGATCCAGCGGTGGCCGGCATCGTGCTGGCGGATCATTTCGGCGGAAAAGGCGAGCACGCCGAGCACGCCCCAGCCGAAGGTGTGGCACAGCCACAGCAGGCAGGAGGCGGGTACGAACAGCGCGGCCCGCAGCCGGAATCGCCCGAGCCGCCCGAGCCGCAGCCACAAGGCGAACAGGTTGAGCGCGATCGCCATCGACAGCGCGAAGTTGATGAAGCCGAACTGGAAGGGATAGCTGTATGCCAGTGGTAGCGCGAACAGCGCGGTCGCAGGGATGCGGCCATGGACCTCGCGCGCAATCCACAGCAGTCCCATTACCGTCAGCGACGGAATCGTCATGACGATGAGCTTCACCGCCAGTTCGAGCCCGAACACCGGCGCCAGCGGGATGATCAGCAGGTCGATGCCCAGATTGCCGATCAGCGACCAGCGGAAATCATACCAGTCCGCGAGCCAGGGATGCGCGCCATTGTCGATCTGGACGCGGTACCTGCCGAGATGCCCGGGCAGGTCCACGAGCGGTGGAATCTCGGGACGCAACAAGGGGATGATCGCCGCAAGCGCCATCGCGACGACGAACCACCGTGTCTGCCACCAGTGCAGTTCCTGCCCCTGCATGGGGCCGCCTTAGTGTGCGGAAGGTCCCGGCGACAAGGGTTTGCGCGACGAGCCGAGAACGCGCCAGGCGAGCACCGGCGATCCCGGCAGGGGAACTGGCTGCAGCCAGGCAATGCGTTCGCCGCGTTCGAGCCGAGCCCAGAAGCCGTTCGGCGCGACCTTCTTGTAGAGTTCGGTCTCGTTCAACGAAGGGCAGCCTGCGACATAGGTCGCGCCGCTCTGACGAACGAGCCGCTCGGCTGTCGCGGGGGTGCCCGTAAATACCGCCAGCACGCGGTGCATGGCCGCGGCATTGCGATGATACCCGCCGCTGATCGCGTGATGGCCCGTCGTTGCGATCAGGTCCGGCGTCAGGTCGAGCGGCAGGAACACCGTGGCAGCGGGTAAGGTCCCGAGCACGCGGATCTGGTCGAACGTATCGCATGTCGCCCGGCCGCTGCCGTCGACCGTCGCGATCACGGGCTCGGCTGGCGTGCTCGCCGTCACGATCGACATCGCCGCACCGGCGGAAAGTCCCGGCGACGCCACGACCAGCGCGCCCGCCGTCGCCGCGACCCGCGGCACGAGTGCCGGGATCGCACGCGCGCGCGTCAGCATTGCGAGCAGCAACGACGCCGCCCCGGGTAGCGCGAGCGCGTTCGCGGTCGCGCCCGCGCGATTGACCAGGCAGGCCAGCAGGATGGCGGGCCCGAGCACCCCCAACAGCATCAGCCAGCGCGTACGCGCCTCGCCGAGGCTGCCCCGTAGCGCGCGCACCGAACCCGCAAGCCCGACGAGCGGCAGCGCGATGGTGATCACGGCCCAGGCGGCGCTTTGCTGCCAGATCGGCAGCCCTTCGCTCACATTCTCGTACCAGATCGTCCTCACCAGCGGGTCGAGCGACGCGAACGGGCCAGCCAGGCAGGCAGGGGCGGCAATGGCGAGCGTCGCGACGCTTGCTGCGCCACATGCCACCAGCAGCGCGATCCGACTCGCCCGGGCGGCGGGAGCAACGGCGGTAGCGCCGGTCACGGTTGCGGCGGCGACGCCGAGCACAGCCAGCCATGCGGGCGAGATCGCGTCACAGGCGTCGGCGAACATCCCCGGCCCGCGGGTGCCGACATGATAGCCGAGCGCAGCCACGAAGAAACTTCCGATCAGCGCGACCAGAAATCCGCGCCTTTGCGGCTCGAACGCCCAGGCAAGCGCCGCCACTCCCGCGACCACCGCCGCGATCGGCAGTCCCTCCATCGAGACCGTGACGAGGGTCGCGAGCGACACGCCCGCCCAGGCGCCACGGCGCCAGGTAGGCGGACCGAGCAGCAGCGCGACGGCGGTCACCGCCAGAACGATCTGCCAGCCATGATGATCGATCCGCAACGGACGCAGTTGGTACAAGATCGGGATCGAAAGCGGCGCGAGCAGCATCGACAACCGCGCGGTCTCCGCATCGCTCAGTCGGCAAGCAAGACGAGCGGTCGCCGCGATTGCCGCAAGCAACGTCAGCATCGGCACGGCCGTCAGCGCGATCCGCGTCGACAATGCGGTGCCGACCAGCGGATCGAACACCAGCATCAGCGCGGCGAGCGGTAGGTCGACGAGCCGCGACCAATGCATCGGGTAGAAACCGCCGTTGAGCCGGTGCTGGGCGACGTCCCACCAGCTTTGCCCGGCCAGCCAGTCGCGGACCTGGAGCAGCCGCATCGCATCGTCGGCATCGGGGAACTGCAGCCTGGCGATGGTCGACCACAGGGCGAAGCACAACACGCTCCCGGCCAAACCCCACGCCAGCAGGATCGCGGGCCAGAGCCGCTCGCCGCTCATGCCGCGCGCAGGCGCCCGGGGACCTCGCGAACACTGTCCAGCGCGGCGCGTTCGCCCTCGGTGCCGGCCTCGTGATAGTCGGCGTCCTCGTTGACGCCCCAGATGTCGTAGATCCGCTCGCCCGCGACGATGTTGCGCACCGTCAGCATCGCGGTCATCATCGCGTGATCCTGATTGTTGTAGCGGTGCATGCCGTTGCGGCCGACGCAGTGCAGCGTCGGATAACGCGTCTCGATCTCGGTCCGCAACGCGTCGACATTGTCGCGGTAGCTGTCGTCATAGACGGGGTAGGCCTTTTCCTGGCGCACCACGGTGCCGCCGGTGACCTGCGCCGGATCGCACAGCCCGAGGATCGCCATTTCACGGGTCGCCAGTGCCACCAGTTCGCCGTCGCTGGCCGACCATAATCCGTCGCCCTCGAAGCAGAAATATTCCAGCCCGACGCACGCGATCGCCGGATCGGGGACCATCTCGGGCGACCAGCTGCGGAAATTCTGGACGCGGCCGACCTTCACCTTCGAATCATGGATGTAGATCCAATTGTCGGGGAACAGGTCGGGCGACCGGATCATCAGAGCGACGGTCAGGAAATCGCGATAACGCAGGCTTGCGGCCTGCGGCAACGTTGCCGGCAGCGGATGGAGCCGGGTCGCCAGCTCGCGCATCGGCGCGCTGCTGATCACATGCGCAGCGTTGATCGCAACGCTGTCACCGGCGGCGCCGGTCGCGACCACGCGCCAGCGCCCGCTCGCCTCGTCACGCGCAAGCTGCTTGAGCGAATGTCCCATCAGGATCGTATTGCCGTGCTCGACGACGCGGTCGCGCGCCGCATCCCACATCATTCCCGGCCCGAGCCGCGGATAGCGGAAGTTCTCGAGCAGCGTCTTGGTCTGCATCCCGTCGTTCGGACGCTTGTTGAGCCCGAGCGACCGCTTCAGCCCGTCGATCACCGCCCCGCCGAGGCTCAGCCCCTTAATACGCTGCGCCGCCCAGTCCGCCGACATCTCGTCGCACGGCATGCCCCAGACCTTCTCGGTATAGGTCTTGAAGAAGATGGAATAGAGTTTGTGGCCGAACTGGTTAACCACCCAATCCTCGAAGCTGCGAACGTCGGGGTTCGGCCGAACCTTCGAGCGCAGATAGCTCGCCATGCACAGCGTCGACCGCCACACGCCGAGGTTCGCGAGTGCCTCGAACGCGCGCAGCGGATAGCTGTAGAATTTGCCTTCGTAATAGATGCGGCTCATGCGCGGGCGTTCGATGAAGTCGTCGGGAAGCAGCTCGTTCCAGAGGTCGACCACCTCTTTCGAGCGCGAGAAGAACCGATGGCCGCCGATGTCGAAGCGAAAGCCCTGATGCTCCACGGTGCGGCTGATCCCCCCGACATAAGTCGGGTCCTTTTCGATGACGGTCACCGAATAGCCCGCCTTGCCGAGCAGATATGCCGCCGTCAGCCCGGCGGGACCCGCGCCGATGATCGCGACGTCGACTGCACCGCTACCGTTCGCCATCGTCCGCCATTCCCCGTCTGTTGCGTCGGAGATGGCGGCAAAGCGCTAAAACGAGGTTAACGAATCTTTTTCATTCCTCCCCGGCACGACAAGGAGTTGCACGGCTACGCCGCGCCATAGCGCTCCCAAGTCCTTACCGGTCATGCTGCGTAGCGACCGAGTAGCCCTTGTGGAGGGCCTATCGAGGGCTCGTATCAAAGCATGGGCATCGGGCGCCACCCGACCTTTGATCCGCTGCTGGCGCAGCTACTCGGTGGCTACTCAGGACGAACGGCCATCTTGCCGCATATGGGGACTTACCCGTCGCGTCGCCCCAGCAGCCGCAGCCGCAGCGCGTTGAGCTTGATGAATCCGGCGGCGTCGCGCTGATCGTAGGCGCCCTGGTCGTCCTCGAACGTCACGACCTTTTCCGAATAGAGCGAGTTGGGCGACTTGCGCCCGGTCACATAGACCCCGCCCTTGTAGAGCTTCAGCCGGACCGTCCCCGACACCTTGGCTTGGCTATGGTCGATCGCCGCTTGGAGCATCTCGCGCTCGGGGCTGAACCAGAAGCCGTTGTACACCAGCTCGGCATAGCGCGGCATCAGCTCGTCCTTCAGATGCGCGGCGCCGCGGTCGAGCGTCAGCTGCTCGATCGCACGGTGCGCAGCGTGGAGGATCGTGCCGCCCGGCGTTTCGTACATCCCGCGGCTCTTCATGCCGACGAAGCGGTTCTCGACCAGATCGAGCCGGCCAATCCCGTGCACCCGCCCGAGATCGTTGAGCTTGGCCAGCAGCGAGGCAGGCGACATCCCGTCGCCGTTCACCGCCACCGCGTCGCCGCGCTCGAAATCGATCGTGATCGTCTCGGCCTTGTCGGGCGCCTCTTCGGGGCTGACCGTGCGCGAGAAGACATAGTCGGGCACCTCGTCCCATGGATCCTCCAGCACCTTGCCCTCGCTCGAGGTGTGGAGCAGGTTCGCGTCGGTCGAGAATGGCGCCTCGCCGCGCTTGTCCTTCGACACCGGGATCTGGTGCTGCTCGGCGAATTCGATCAGCCGGGTCCGGCTGGTCAGGTCCCATTCCCGCCACGGCGCGATTACCTTGATGTCGGGCGCCAGCGCGTAATAGCCGAGCTCGAAGCGGACCTGGTCGTTGCCCTTGCCGGTTGCGCCATGGCTCACCGCGTCGGCATTCACCTGACGAGCGATCTCGATCTGGCGCTTGGCGATCAGCGGCCGCGCGATCGAGGTGCCGAGCAGATACAGCCCCTCGTACAGCGCGTTCGCGCGGATCGTCGGAAACACATAATCGCGGACGAATTCCTCGCGGAGGTCGTCGATGAAGATATGCTCGGGCTTGACCCCCGCCATCTCCGCCTTCTTGCGCGCCGGCTCGAGTTCCTCACCCTGGCCGAGATCCGCGGTGAAGGTGACGACCTCGCAACCATAGGTCTGCTGGAGCCATTTCAGGATCACGCTCGTGTCCAGACCGCCCGAATAGGCGAGGACGACGCGGTTGATCGGATCGGTCATGGGCAGGGCTCCTTGGACGGCGCGGTGCGCTTACGTGGCGTGGGCGACAGGTGCAACCGCGCGCCGCCGTTCAGGTCGTGTTTAAGGCAAAGCGGGCAGGGAGCCCGCATGATCCGCACCGCCTTCACGCTCGCCGTCGTCGCGAGCCTTGCCGCCCCTGCACTTGCGCAGGAAACCCGCGCCTCCGCCGCCGCCAAGTTCAAGAGCGAATTTGCGCTCAGCGATGCCGACAAGAACGGCGTGCTGACCCGCGCCGAGGTCCAGGCCCGGATCGGGCAGATGAAGGTTGGCCCGGGCCGCCCCGACGCGGTGCACGCCAAACGCCTCGCCGACCTCTGGTTCGACCGTGCCGACGCCAACAAGAACGCGAAGGTGACCGAGGCCGAAGCTCAGGCTCTCCTTGCCGCGACCTTCAAGCGCTACGACGCGGATGGCGACGGCAAGATCGGATCGAGCGAGCGCGGCGCCGCGAAGCAGGCGTTGGGAAAATAGGGCAATCGCCAGCTTCGTCACCCCGGACTTGTTCCGCGGTCACGAGCAGCCGTTACCGTAGCGCCCGCTCCCCCTCGATCATGTAATCCCGCGTGATCGGCAACGCGGTGCGGCTCCGCGAGAATTGCAGCTGGTAGTTGCACAGCCCGCCATGCTCGAACGACATGGCGGCGCCGGCGAGATAGAAGGTCCACATCCGGTAAAACCGCTCGTCGTACAGCGCGACCACCGCATCCTTCGCCGCCACAGTCCGTGCGTACCAGGCCTTCAGCGTATAGGCATAGTGCAGCCGCAGCACCTCGACGTCGGTCGGGAAAAAACGCAGGCCCTCGTTCGCACGCAGGATCTCCGACAGCGCCGGATTATAGCCGCCGGGGAAGATGTACTTCGCCGTATAATCGTCCGTCACGCCTGGCGCACCCATCCGCCCAATGGTGTGGAGCAGCATGACCCCGTCGGGGGTCAGCAGGTCGCGGCACTTGCGCATGAAGACGCGATATTGCGGCGGCCCGACGTGCTCGAACATCCCGACCGACACGATCCGATCGAACTGCCCTTCGACACGGCGATAGTCGATCAGCTCGAACCGAACTTGGTCGCCGACCCCCGCGGCGGCAGCGCGTTCGCGCGCGATCCTGATCTGCTCTTCGGACAGGGTGACGCCGAGCACTTCGCACCCGAGCTTGCGGTTGAGATACAGCGCCAGGCCGCCCCAGCCGCAGCCGATGTCCAGCACCTTCATCCCAGGCCGGATCGCCAGCTTGGCCGCGATATGCGCGAGCTTGTCCTGTTGCGCTTGCTCAAGCGTGTTGGCGGGATCGGTGTAATAGGCGCAGCTATATTGCCGGTCCGCGTCGAGGAAGAGGTCGTAGAGCCGCGCCGACAGATCGTAATGATGCGCGACGTTGCGCTTTGACCGGCGCTCCATGTTGTAGCGGTCCACCCGGTGCTTGACCGAGCCGACCGACCGGGCGAGCCACGACGGCTCGAGATTGTTCTGGCCCGCTTCCCATTTGTCGTTGGCGGTCAGCAGCGCGACGAGATCGAGAATGCCGCCGTCCTCGACGGTCATCCGACCGTCCATGTACATCTCGCCCGCGGCAAGCGCGGGATTGCGGACGATCCGCCCGGCGACCCCGCGATCGTGGAAGCGCAGCGTGACGTTGGGAAAGTCGGCATGGGCAGTGCCGAAGGTTCGGGGCGCCACGCCGGGGCGAAACAAGGTCAACGTGCCGCGCTTCACCGCGCGCGACAGGAACAGATCGATCAACGCCATAGGCAATCTCCCCGCTTGTTCATTCGGTCAGCAATGCTTCCTAAATGCCGGCGTACCAATCATAGTCGACATTGTCCTCCCAATAGCCGCCCTTGCCTTTGCCGATCCCGTCGAGGCTCGCGACCGCCTCGATCCGCTGGACATATTTGGCATGCTTGTACCCGAGCTGCCGTTCGACCCGCAGGCGGACCGGCGCGCCGTGTCCGATCGAGAGCAGCGCATCGTTCATTCCCCAGGCCATGATCGTCTGCGGGTGGAAGGCGTCGATCAGATCGATCGACTCGTAATAGGGCTTGCCGCCGTACAGGTCGGCGCAGGTGAACACGACATAGCGCGCGGCGTCGCGGATCCGCGCAGCCTTCAGGATCGAGCCCAACGTCGGTCCGTGCCATTTGCCGATCGCGCTCCACCCCTCGACGCAATCATGGCGCGTGATCTGCGTGCGTGTCGGGAACGACCGCAACTGCGCCATCGACAAATCGAGGGGCCGTTCGACCAGCCCGCCGACGCCAAGCCGCCAATTGGCAAATTTGGCTTCGGCAGCCGCGGTATAGGCGGGAGTACCGGGGTTGCGAGTGCCGTTGACCCGGAACACCGGTGACATGTCGGCAGGCGAGAATTCGCGTGCGAGCGCGTCGCGATGCATCAGCGCACGCTGAAGGCCGCGGTGCATGTCTTCGCCCATGAACAGGATCCGACGAGCTTGCGGATGCTGGCCGAGCCGGTCGCACCCCGCGAGCATGAGCCCCGCCGCGCTGGCGGTTCCCGCGATCAGTGCGCGACGGGTGATCAGTTCGGTCATGTGCGGTCCTCCGGCACTCGCCACCGTCCGGTGATCATCGACAGCGTCTCGGGCACCACGCCCGCGAGGATCACCAAGGTCAGATGCACGACGATGAACAGCGCGATCCCTGCCGACGCGATGAAGTGGATCGACCGTGCCGATTGCCGCCCTCCGAACAGGTCGAGCAGCCACGGCCACGCCGCATCCATGCCCGGGGACAAGGTCAGCCCGGTCAGGATCGCGAGCGGCAGCAGCACGAAGATCGTGCCCGCATAAGCCAGCTTCTGGAGGATGTTGTAGTCGCGCGGGTTCTCGGCATCGTGAAACCGCAGCGCCGCATGCGCCCTCACGTCGGCCCAGAGATGCCGCGCGGTCAGGTCACGC
>DATLME010000312.1:0-4683 GCA_035537395.1 Sphingomonas sp.
CCCGGGCGTCGCGAAGTCGGCCACGGCAAGCTCGCCTGGCGCGCGCTGCATCCGGTGCTGCCGTCGAAGGACGAGTTCCCGTACACGATCCGCGTCCTCTCCGACATTACCGAGTCCAATGGCTCGTCGTCGATGGCGACGGTGTGCGGCGGATCGCTGTCGATGATGGATGCCGGCGTGCCGCTGAAGCGGCCGGTCTCGGGCATCGCGATGGGGCTGATCCTCGAGGGCAAGAACTTCGCGGTGCTGAGCGACATCCTCGGCGACGAGGATCATCTCGGCGACATGGACTTCAAGGTCGCGGGGACGTCCGAGGGCATCACCACGATGCAGATGGACATCAAGATCGCGGGCATCACCGAAGAGATCATGAAGGCCGCGCTGGATCAGGCCAAGGAAGGCCGCGCGCACATCCTGGTCGAAATGGCCAAGGCGCTCGACCACACCCGCGAGGAACTGTCGGCGCACGCACCGCGGATCGAAACCTTCACGATCGACAAGTCGAAGATCCGTGAAGTGATCGGTACCGGTGGCAAGGTCATCCGCGAGATCGTCGCCACCACCGGCGCGAAGGTCGACATCGACGACGAGGGCGTGATCAAGGTGTCGTCGTCCGACCCCGAGCAGATCGAGGCCGCGATCAAGTGGATCAAGGGCCTCGTCGAGGAAGCCGAAGTCGGCAAGGTCTATGACGGCAAGGTCGTCAACCTCGTCGATTTCGGGGCGTTCGTGAACTTCATGGGCGGCAAGGACGGTCTCGTCCACGTCTCCGAGATCCGCAACGAGCGCGTCGAGAAGGTTGCCGACGTGCTGAGCGAAGGCCAGCCGGTAAAGGTGAAGGTCCTCGAGATCGATCCGCGCGGCAAGGTTCGCCTGTCGATGCGCGTCGTCGATCAGGAAACCGGTGCCGAGCTGGAGGACAGCCGTCCCGCGCGCGAACCGCGTGAGGGTGGCGATCGTGGACCCCGTGGTCCGCGGCGTGACGGCGACGGCGGTCGTGGCCCGCGCGGCGACGGCGGCGGTCGTGGCGGCGAAGGCCGTGGCGATCGTGGTCCCCGCCGCGATGGCGATGGTGGCCGTGGTCCGCGTCGCGACGGCGGCGGCGAGCGTGGTCCGCGTCCGGAGCGCGCGGACGGCGACGCACCGGCGCCCGAGTTCGCGCCGGCATTCCTGACCGGCGATCGCGACTGATCGTTCGGGCGCTCAGCGTCAAATCGAAGAGGGGCTCGGGAAACCGGGCCCCTTTCTTCGTCAGGGCACCCCTTCTTCGCGGGATCGACGCGCGATAATTCCGCAGGTCGGCGCGAAGCGATGCGCTGGTCTTCTATATGGACGCGATGGAGATGTCGCGTTCATGGCCGATCGTGCCCGCCGCACGCGAACGGTTGAATGCCGAGTGGCGCCGTGCGCTCGGGATCTGGCGCGGCACCGGCTACGGCATGGTACTCGACGAGCTCGACAGCTTTCGCGACCGGGGCATGAAGATCCTGATCCTGTCGGGATGGATCTGCACCGTGGCGCTTGCGACGATGGGCTGGTCGACGCGCAATCCGGACACCTTGGTCGCGGTACCGCTGAGTGCGGCCGCCAATCTGCTGCCGACGCTGATGGTGCGTCGCAAGCGGCACGACCGCGCCGCCCGGCTGCTCGCGGGATCGCTCGCGGTGGTCCACCCCGCGCTGGCGATCTACCTGCTCCACAGCGTCGGCTGGCAGAATTACGCCAGCATGTATTCGTTCGTGGCGCTCGCCGCCCTGGTGGTGCTGTGCGACTGGCGGCCGATCGCGGTGGCGACGCTGCTCAACGTGGCGCATCATGTCGTTCTCGAAGCGGCGGCAGCCAGTGTGGAGGTGGATGCTGCGGCGATCGTCGGCCGCATCCTGATCCACGCCGCCGCCGTGATGCTGCAGGCAGCCGTGCTCTGCTACGTCACCTCGCAACTGCGCGTGCTCATGACCCGCCAGCACCTCGCGCGGATCGAGAGCGACCGGCTGGCGAGCCTGGCGATCGAGGCACGAACCGAGCTCGAAGCCGCCCTGACGCGGACCATCGCTGCGGAACGCCGCGAGGATGCGGAGCGCGAACAGCGCCGCTATGCGGGCCAGCGCGCGGAAGCGCGCCGCCGGACCGTCATGCTCGAGCTCGCCGAGGCGTTCCAGGCGTCGGTCGCGGACATCGCGCGCTCGGTCGGCTCGGCATCGACCGGCCTCGACGGCTCCGCCCGCGCATTGAACGTCCTCGCGCAGGACGCGACCCGGCGCACGCAGGCGACCGCGAACACCACGTCGCGATCGTCGCGCGACGCCACCGATCTCGCCGCGCGCATCAGATCGCTCAGCGATTCGGTGACGGTGATCGCAGGCAGCGCCGAACAACAGGCAAGCCTCGGCAGCGACGCGCGCGAAGCCTCGATCGCAAGCACCGCGGCGGTGGTCGAGCTCGCCAAACGGACCATCACGATCCACGGCCTCGTCACCTCGATCCAGGAGATCGCGTCCAACACCAGCCTGCTAGCGCTCAACGCGACGATCGAGGCGGCGCGCGCCGGGGAAGCGGGGCGCGGGTTCCGGGTGGTCGCAGCGGAGGTCAGCAATCTGGCGGAGCAGGCGCGCGGCGCGTCGAGCGAGATCGGCCTGCTCGCAGGATCGGTGGAGAACGGCGCGCTGGTCGCCAACGGCGCGCTCGCCGAGATCGCGGCGATGATCGACCAGCTTTCCACCGCGGCCGAATCGATCCGCGCCGAGGTCCGCCATCATCACCAGACCGCAACCGCGATCGAGCGCGTCGCGCGCACCACCGCCGAACAGATGGACGCGATCGCCGCGGAGATGACCGGGGTCGCACAGGTCGCCGGCCGCACCGCGAGCCTGTCCGGCTCGGTCGCCGACGCCGCGACCGGCCTGTCGTCTACCGCGCAACAGCTATTGGCGGCGACCGACCGCTTCGTGGTGCAGTTGAAGGCGGCCTAGGCCTGGCCGGTTCAGGTGCGGAAGCTCGGGTCGATGCGGTCGAGCTTGCGCAGCAGCGCGGGCCAGGCGAGCCGTTCCGCGAGCATTCCCATGCCCTTGGGGTTGGACTGGTTCGCGACCTTGTGGTCGACCCCCTGCGGCGGATTGTTGAGGTTTTCCCGGCCAGCGGACAGCATCAGCACCTGCGCCTCGCAGGCGCGCTCCAGGAAGTACAACCGCAGGAAACACGCGCCGACGCTCTCGCCGACTGCGAGCGTACCGTGGTTGCGCAGGATCATCGCGTTCTTGGTGCCGATGTCGGCAACCAGCCGCTCGCGCTCCTCGAGGTCGGTCGCGATGCCCTCATAGTCGTGATAGGCGACGTCGTGCCCGGCGATCATCGAAGTCTGGGTATGCGGTAACAACCCGAACTCCATCGCCGACACCGCCTGGCCGTGCGGGGTGTGGAGATGCATCACCGCGGCTGCGTCGTCGCGCGCCATGTGGATCGCCGAATGGATCGTGAAGCCGGCGGGGTTCACCGGATGATCGGACTTGCCCACGGGCTGGCCCTGCACGTCGATCTTGACGAGGCTCGACGCGGTGATCTCCTCGAACATCATGTCGTAGGGGTTGATGAGGAAATGATGCTCGGGGCCGGGCACGCGCGCGGACAAATGGGTGAAGATCAGGTCGTCCCAGCCATAAAGCGCGACGAGCCGGTATGCCGCGGCGAGATCGACTCGCGCCTCCCATTCTCCCGGCGCCATCTGGTTGCCGGTATCCACCGATGCGAGCGTGGCCATGGGACTCTCTCCAGTTGCTATTTGCAATGGAGCATACCGGTTTTCGGAGGCGGGCTCAACGGCGGACGCCACGGCTGCGTACCAAGGTCGGGAGAAGTCTCAAGTACACCGACACTCCGTCACTCCGGAACAAGCGCGGGGTGACGGTGCAAAAACAAGACAGTGGGGAGCTTCTGTTGCCCGGTGCCCCCCGTACCGCTGGAATCCGCTTCTGTTGCCCGGTGCGGTCCAACCGCGCTATTTTAGAGTAACCTTAGGCCGTTAGGCCCTCAGTTACGCCGCAATCGCGAGTGCTTCGTTATCGTTGGCACTTGTGTATGGGCCGTCACGGTGGTCCCATTCCGAGCAAAAGAAAGCGCTTTTCAACACACGTCGATCCTGGTTCGGCCCCGTCATCGCCACCCGTTGCCGGGAAGCGGTGGTGGAGCCGCCGGGTACTGCCCCCGGGTCCGCTGCGCCTATTGTACGCAATCCTTTATCGCCATAGTCGGTTGACCGAAGCCCGCCGACCCGACCGATATAGGGCGCCGCCGCGGCGCGCGCAAACCCCGCCTTTCGCTCGCCACAATAAAGGCCCATAACGTACCAATCATGTTGACCCAGCGTTCCCGTTACGCCCTGCGCGCGATGCTGTTTCTCGCCGAAGCGCCCGCCGGCAGCCCACCGATCCCGATGACGCGGATCGCGGCGCAGGCGAACGTCCCGCGCAAGTTCCTCGAACTCATCCTTGCCGACCTGCGCGATGCAGGGTTCCTGCACAGCCACCGCGGCAAGATGGGCGGCTATTGCCTGTCGCGGCCGACCCACCTGATCTCGCTCGGCGAGATCATCCGCGTCATCGAAGGCCCGCTGGCGCTGGTCCCCTGCGTCAGCCGCACCGCCTATCGCTCGTGCACCGATTGCCGCAGCGAGGCCGATTGCGCGATCCG
>DATLME010000313.1:0-5135 GCA_035537395.1 Sphingomonas sp.
AGGATGCGTCACCCCGTTCGTCCTGAGTAGGGGCTGAGCGCAGTCGAAGACCCGTATCGAAGGACCTTGCCTCAAGCGGGAGGTCCTTCGATACGCCGCTTCGACAGGCTCAGCGGCTACTCAGGACGAACGGAAGGGGGATGCATCGAACGCCCGCATCTCATACGCGATCGAGGTTTCGACGAGTGCGTCCCACAGCGTTGCGATCTCGTCCGCCGGCAACCCCGCAGACTGCGCCCCCGCACGGGCGTTCGCGATCACCTCAGCCTTGCGCGCTTCGTCGCGGACGGCGCTGCGGGTGGGTTTGATCCGGGCAGCGGCGTCCATGTACGCAAAGCGGCGGGCGAGGACGGCGATCAGCTCGCGATCGACCTGGTCGACGCCGGCGCGGACCTCAGCCATGGTGGTACAATCGGGTCCGGGAAGGATGGTCATGGCGGCAGCCTCTGGCGGGGCGGCGGCGCGCTGTCCAGCTTGACTTGGCAGACCCGCGCGGCTAGGCGCCCGCGTTCGCAATGGCTCCGCACCCCGGTGAAGCGGCGGCCCTGCCCTCCTCATGGAGCAAGTAGAGCGAGACCGGGACCAACGTCGTTCGTTTATTGCAAGGATTACATATGTCGAAGCGCCATAGCGCCAAGCACAAGCTCGACCGCCGGATGGGCGAGAACATCTGGGGTCGCCCGAAGAGCCCGGTCAACAAGCGTGAATATGGCCCCGGCCAGCACGGCCAGCGCCGCAAGGGCAAGGTCTCCGATTTCGGCATCCAGCTCCGCGCCAAGCAGAAGCTGAAGGGCTATTATGGCGACGTGACCGAGAAGCAGTTCCGCGCCTGCTACACCGAGGCCGCCCGGATGAAGGGCGATACCGGCCAGAACCTGATCGGCCTGCTCGAGCAGCGGCTCGACATGATCGTCTACCGCGCCAAGTACGCGCCGACGATCTGGGCAGCGCGCCAGCTGGTCAGCCACGGCCATGTCCGCGTCAACGGCACCAAGTGCAACATCGCATCGCGTCGCTGCTTCGTGGGCGACGAGGTCACGCTGGGCAAGAAGGCGCAGGAGATGGCGCTGGTGATGGAAGCGCAGAGCCTCGCCGAGCGCGAGATTCCCGATTACGTCGCGCCCGACGGCACCGCCAAGGTGACCTTCACGCGCATCCCGTCGCTCGACGAGGTGCCGTATCCGGTCAAGATGGAGCCGAACCTGGTCGTCGAGTTCTACTCGCGCTGATCCGGTCCGCTACGGCGAACGGCAAGGGGGCGGTCCTGCGGGGCCGCCCCTTTTCGTTTGGACAAGGCACGAACCACTTGCCAGAACGCGGGGCAAGAGGAGCCTGTTTCTATGCGCGCAACCATCCTGTCCCTGCTGCTGCTGCCGACCGCCGCGGCAGCCCAGTCCGATCCCGCCATCTCGGTCGAAACGCTGAAGACGGTGACGCAGACGCTGTCGTCCGACGCCTATGAGGGACGGGCGCCGACCACGCCGGGCGAGGACAAGACCGTCGCCTATATCGTCGAGCGGATGAAGGCGGCGGGATTGAAGCCGGGTAATCCCAACGGCCCGGGCGGAGGCTGGTACCAGGACGTGCCGATGGTCGAAACCACCGCCGGCGATGTCCGGCCGATGACGATCACCGGCGGCAAGAGCCCGATCAGCCTCGCCTACCGAACCGACGTCGTCGCGGGGACCTATCGCGTGGTGCCGAGCATCGCGCTGAAGGACAGCGAGATGGTGTTCGTCGGCTACGGCATCAACGCGCCCGAAAAGGGCTGGAACGACTATGCCGGGGTCGATGTGAAGGGGAAGACGGTGGTCATCCTGATCAACGATCCCGACTGGCAGACACCGGGGCTGACCGGGGCGTTCGATGGCCGCGCGATGACCTATTATGGCCGCTGGACCTACAAGTTCGAGGAAGCCGCGCGCCAGGGCGCTGCGGCGGCGATCATCGTCCACGATACCGAGCCCGCCGCCTATGGCTGGGGCGTGGTGCAATCGTCCTGGACGGGGCCGCAACTCCAGCAGGATACCCCCGGCGGCCATATGGACCAGTCGCAAGTGATCGGCTGGATCCAGAAATCCGCCGCGACCGCGCTGTTCGCCAGCGCCGGGCAGGATTTCGCGCAGGCCTCGCAAGCCGCGCGCACCAAGGGCTTCAAGGCGGTGCCGCTGGGGCTGAAGGCGAGCATGTCGTTCACCAACACGATTCGGCGCCAGGCATCGAAGAACGTCGTCGGCATCTTGCCGGGGACCAGCAAGGCGGACGAATATGTCCTGTATTCCGCGCACTGGGATCACCTCGGCCGCTGCGACGCGGTCGCGGGCGACGACATCTGCAACGGCGCGGTCGACAATGCGAGCGGCACCGCGGGGCTGATCGCGATCGCCGAGGCGACGGTGAAGGCGGGGCCGGCACCGCGCAGCCAGGTGTTCCTGGCGGTGACCGCCGAGGAGTCGGGGTTGCTCGGTTCCAAATTCTACGCCGAGAACCCGATCTATCCGCTGGCCAAGACGGTCGGTGGGGTCAACATGGACGGGCTCAACGTCGTCGGCAAGGCGCGCGATTTCGTGCTGGTCGGGGCGGGCAAGTCCGAGCTCGAGGATCTGGTCAAGCCGCTGGTGGCGGCGCAGGGCCGCGTGATCGGTCTCGAGCCAAGCCCCGAAAAAGGCTATTATTATCGCTCGGACCATTTCAGCATGGCGCGGCTCGGCGTCCCGATGCTGTATGGCGAAAGCGGTGAAGATTTGGTCGTCGGCGGGACGGCGGCTGGGCGCAAGGCCGCGGAGGACTATACCGTCAACCGCTACCACAAGCCGCAAGACGAATATGACGCCGGCTGGAAGTGGGACGGCGCGCTTTCTGACCTCGCCATCTACTACGGACTCGGCCACGGGCTGGCGACGAGCGGCGCGTGGCCGAACTGGTATCCGACCGCCGAGTTCCGCGCGATCCGCGACAAGGCTCGCGCCGCGGTGCGTCCCGTGAAGCAGGGCGCGCAATGACGACGCTGCCACCAGCAGCCGAATGGGCGCACCACAAGGCGGTATGGATCGGCTTCCCGAGTCATGCCGAGCTGTGGGTCGACGATCTCGAGCCCGCGCGTGGGGAGGTCGTCGCCTTCGCGGCTGCGGTGCATGCCGGTGGCAGGGGCGAGAAGGTGATGCTGGTAGCCGCCGACGGCGAGGCGGCGCTGGCGGCGCGGGCGTTGGCGCCGTTCGCCGAGATCGTGGTCGAGCCATTCGGCGACATCTGGCTGCGCGACACCGGGCCGATCGTGCTGCCGCACGGTCGTGCGAAGGGGTTCGCGTTCAACGGCTGGGGCGGGAAATACGATCTGCCCGGCGACGACACGATCGCGCAACGGCTCGCCGAAGGGCGCGGCAAGCGGTTCGAATGGTGCGACTGGGTGCTCGAAGGCGGCGCGATCGATGGGGACGGCACGGGCACGGTGGTGACCACCCAGCAATGCCTGCTCAACCGCAACCGCAATCCGGGGATGAGCAAGGCCGAGATCGAGGCGCGGCTCGCGCGCGATCTCGGGTTTACCCGGGTGGTATGGCTCGGCGAGGGCTTGCTCAACGACCATACCGACGGCCATGTCGACAATCTCGCGCGCTTCGTCGGCATGAACCGGGTTGCGATCCCCGAGGCGGCGGAGAACGATCCGAACTGGCAGGTCTATCAGCATGCCAGGCGCGATGCCGAAGCGGGTGGGCTCGAGGTGGTGTCGATCCCGTCGCCCGGCCGGGTGCTGCGCGACGACGAGATCGTGCCTGCGAGCTACATGAACTTCTACATCGGCAATGCCGTGGTGGTGGTGCCGGTCTATGGCGCGGCGAACGACGACGCGGCGGTAGCGGCGGTGCAGGCGTTGTTCCCCGACCGGACCGCAGTCGGGCTGCGCGCCGACGCGATCCTGACGGGCGGTGGCAGCTTCCACTGCATCAGCCAGCAGGTACCCGGCTAGGTCGTTCGCGCCGTCACCCCGGACCCTGTTCCGGCGGCTCCGTTGCCGATCAAGTCGGGTGCGTGCGGTTTGCGGCATGGTGGCCCCCGGGACACGTCCGGGGCGACGGGATAGGTTGCGGCAGGGACGGGAGCGGGGCATGGGCGCGGCATGACCGAGATCACCGTCGCCGCGCTCCAGCTCGCCTTCACCGCCGATATCGACGAGAATATCGCCAACGTCTCGCGGCTCGTCCACGAGGCAGCGTCCCGCGGTGCGCAGGTGATCCTGCCGCCCGAATTGTTCGAAGGCGAATATTTCTGCCGGGTCGAGGACGAGGCGCTGTTCGCCAATGCCGCCCCGGTCGGCGAGCACAAGGCGGTACTGGCGATGCAGGCGCTCGCCGAGGCGCTGAAGGTGACGATCCCGACCAGCTTCTTCGAGGCGGACGGGCCGCATCATTACAACAGCCTCGCCATGATCGGCCCCGACGGCGAGGTGCAGGGCGTCTATCGCAAGAGTCACATCCCCGACGGCCCCGGTTACGAGGAGAAATTCTATTTCCGCCCCGGAAATACCGGGTTTAAGGTCTGGGACGGGCCGGATCGCACGACGCTGGGCGTGGGGGTGTGCTGGGACCAATGGTACCCCGAAACCGCGCGGGCGATGATGCTGATGGGGGCGGAGGTCCTGTTCTATCCCACCGCGATCGGGTCGGAGCCGCACGACACCAGCCTCGATACCGCGCGGCTGTGGCGCCGCGCGATGGTTGGGCATGCGGTTTCGAACGTCGTGCCGATCGTCGCCGCCAACCGCGTCGGCGTCGAACACGACCAGGTTTTCTACGGGACCAGCTTCATCGCCGACGAACGCGGCGACATCCTCGCCGAGCTCGACCGCGAGGAGGAGGGCGTCATCACCGCCACGCTGGACCTCGACCGCGTCAAGCGCCACCGCGCCGCCTTCGGCTTTTTCCGCGACCGCCGGCCCGATCTCTACGGCCGGCTGGTCGAGGACGTCTGACGTCCCTCCCTGTCACCCCGGGCTCCCGCTTCTCCTACGCCGGCAATGGCGGGACCCCGGCTCAAGCCTGTCGAGCGACGCCGCAGGCGGCGTCGAAGGGGCCGGGGTGACGAGGGCGGGTCATGTTCCCAGTTCCACCGCCCGCGCGAACACCGCCTCGAACATC
>DATLME010000314.1:0-23349 GCA_035537395.1 Sphingomonas sp.
GACCACCATAGTCGAAAACGAACCCCTCAGGCGTTCGCACCGACAGCGAACTACCGCCCAGTTCCGCACCACTTTCGATCAGGGTGTAGGTAAGCGTTGCGCCCGCCTCCTGCATTGTAGTTGCGCGCCACGCTGCGCCCATGCCGCAAGGTCCGCCACCGATGATCGCTACATCGACCTCACCTTGCTCAGAAGCCTTCGGCATGAGCCATTGCCTTCGCATGTGCACCGGTCGTCATCAAGTCGGAGAGGAGATCGGTTCCCGCGCCTGGGTAGGTATGCGGATCGTGTCGAATGGCGGCGAACGCCTCGCACTGCGAACCTATGTGACGAGGCCAGGCACGATACGAACTCACCGCATTGGCCCAGGCGATATACGGTCGCCGGCTCATCTGCGTCGGATAGCAATCCAGTGCCGCCATCTTGCGGTCCCATGTCGCCGCGCAATCTACCGTCATCGTTGGCTGGAAGCTCGTGGAGGACGGGCCCTCATAGGTGTACACGCTGGGAACTGGCCGACATGCGGCAACGGTCGCCCGCGCGATCGTTTCGTGATCCTGATGTGTGTCAGCCGGACTGTGGGTCAGCACCAGTTCGGGCGCGACCCGATCAATTGCAGCTTCGATGCAATCGACAGCAGCCTTAAAGACTACCAGCCCATCGTTCAGCCGTGCAAACTCGACGTCGAAGCCGCAAAGCCGGGCAGCAGCCAGCTCTTCCTTCTCGCGAACCGCGCGATCCCCGGCCAGCCCGCCGGACGACATGGTAAGCAGGCTGACTTCGTGGCCCCACGCGCGCAGTTGTAGGAGATAACCGCCGGCTCCAAGTATCACATCGTCCGGGTGCGCCCCGACGGCCAGGACGCGTCGCCGCACCGCCCTAAATTGCCGACCTGACATTGTTTTTCCCCCGAGTCCCTTGGTCAGGGTAGGTCAGGGCATTCACGCCCGCAACGATTCGGTGAAGTAAAGATGAACCATCTCAAAAAAGGTTCGTGTCCGTGAATGCCGGACATGGGACTGACACTTTGCACTTGCGCTCGCGCCGAGACTTCCTCGGGGTCAGCTTTACCGCTGCGCACTTAGCAGAAGTTCTCGCCTGGCTTCGCGGCAGGAGTTGGGCCTCCGACTACGAATATGTGGTCACGCCGAATGTAGATCATATGGTCCGATTGGATAGAACCCCTTCGTTAGAGCCACTCTACGGCGATGCTGCCGCGTGTCTGTGCGACGGGCGAATCGTCCGCGGACTTTCGCGGCTAGCCGGATCTGCCCTGCCGCTCGTCTCAGGAAGCGATCTCGTCCGGGCGCTTTTCGATACCGTGATCGCACCTGGAGACAAGGTGTGTCTCGTCGGCGGATCGGCGGCAACGGCGCAAGGCTTGGAGCGAATGCGTCCCGATGTAATCATCGAACAGCTTATCCCACCGATGAACCTCGGGCGGGATGCCAGCGCCCGACGCGCAGTTGTTGCGTTTGTCAGGCGGTCGCGCGCCCGCTTCGTTCTGCTGGCGGTTGGTTCTCCGCAACAGGAGATGGTCGCACACGAGCTTCGCGGCGCGGTTGGGATCACCGGCACCGCCCTCTGCATCGGCGGCGCGGCGGAATACCTGGCTGGAACCAAGAAGCGGGCGCCGCTTGCCGTCCAGAGGGCCGGCCTCGAGTTCGTCTGGCGGATCGCAGAAGATCCCGGTCGCCTCTGGAAGCGGTATCTGTTGGACGGACCCGCCATCATCCCGATCTTCTGTCGCTGGTGGCTGAACGATCGTAAGCGGCGGGGCTAACCGCGGGGCCTAGGAAGCGACGCGTACCTTGTTGCGAAACCACGGTAGTTGTCGGACGTTGTCCGCTGAATGTCGGGGAGGTTCGATTGTCTCACGCAAGCAACGTCGTTCTATGCGCAGGGCCAGATAGCCCGCACGCCTTCGACAACGTGCCGCTCCAGCCGCGGAACGGCACGCTCGACGCCATGTGTCCGATCTGTGCGGGGCATGGTCAGTGGAATGCGGAGATCGACCTCGTCAGCTTCCGCTGCAAGCGCGCGATCTGCGAGACCTGCCACGGTGCGGGCTGGATCGAGACTGGCGAGGACCCGGTCGGCCATCCCGATATCGTGATGACCCCCGAAGGCTATCCCAAATGGATCGTCGGGTTCGACCGCCCGTCGCACGACCCGGCGGCCCCCGGGGGATGAGCGGTTGGAGCGAGGGGTTCGCCGCGGTCGACTGGGGGTCGAGCGCTCGCCGGGTCTATGTCCTCGATAGCGCCGGCACCGTGGTGCGGGAGGAGGAAGATGCGACCGGGGCGCTGACGATCCCCGCCGAGCGCTTCGCCGGCGAGGTCCGGGCGCTTCGCGCGCGGGTCGGGGATCTGCCGCTGCTGCTCGCAGGCATGGTCGGGTCCAGCCGCGGGTGGATGGAGGCGGCCTACCTGCCGTGCCCGGCGACGCTGCCCGATCTGGCGCAGCACCTGCTCTGGGCCGAGCCCGGGCGCACCGCGATCGTGCCGGGAATCTCGTTGATCGACGACGGGCGTGGCGACGTGATGCGCGGCGAGGAAGTCCAGCTGGTCGGCGCGCAGTTGCTGCAACCCGTGCGGCGCGATCGGTTAATCTGCCACCCGGGCACGCACACCAAGTGGGTCGCGATGCAGGGCGGCGCGATCACGCGCTTTCGGACGGTGATGACTGGCGAATTGTTCGCGTTGCTGCGTCGGCACAGTTCGCTTGCCGAGATGATGACCAGCGAGGCGGTGGCGGGCGCGGCGTTTCGGCGCGGCGTCGATCACGGCTTTGCGGGCGCGGTGTTGGGCGCGGCGCTGTTTTCGATCCGGGCAGGCGTTCTGCTCGGCGCGATGGAGCGTGCCGACGCACCGTCCTATGCCAGCGGCCTGCTGATCGGCAGCGACTTGCGCGCCGGCCTCGCCGACGCGCCTCCGGACGCCGAGATACTCGTGCTCGGGCGCGGATCGCTCACCCGGCTCTATGCCGCGGCGATCGAGCAATGCGGCCACCGGGCCGGCGAGATGGACGGCGCCGCCGCGTTCGTCGCGGGCATGCGGGCGATCGCCGCGCAGATCGCGGTCACGAGCCCGCCGCTGCCGTCATAGCCGCCTTGCGCGTCAGCCATTCTCCGCGCTCGACGGTGCGGTGGGCTCGGCCGAGAGCATCCGCGCCGCGCCGCGCAACTGCCGCTTGCTATGCTCGTCGCTGGCTTCGTCCGGCATCACGACGGGCACCGCGAGGCACATGCTCTGGGTCGGCAGCACGTCGCGCCATTGCTCGATCAGCCGCTTGTACGCGACCCCGACGGGGCGGATCTTGCGATCGAGGTCGAACAGCCCGAGCGGATTGACGTTGCCGTTCTTCTCGCGCAGCGCGCTGTCCCAGTCGGTCTGGTCGGTAAGCGAATACCAGGTGAAGCCGACGATCGGCACGCCGTCGTTGCGGACCCGCAGCACGTTGGCCCATTCCTTCCAAAGCCAGTCGACCGCCTCGTCGCCGCGCGGACCTTCGACGTGGTTGGTCTCGGTGTGCATTACCGGCAGGCGGTAGCGATCGTGATACTGCCGCGTGATCTCGCTGTACCCGAAGATCTCGCCCGATGCCCGGGTCGATCCGTCCGCCCGAACCCGGTGTTCGTTGGTGCTGTAATAGTCGTTACCCATGATGCAGTGCTGCTTCATCCGGGTGCCGAGGAAGAAGTGGTATTCCGCGCGGGTCATGCCGTTGTCGAGCAGATACTCGTACATCTCGGAATCGACCCGCCGCCCATAGTTCAGGTCGAGGGAGAGGAAGCGTTGCGAGTTCAGCAACTCCGCCGGACGGATCGCTGCCGGTGACTCGGCATGGAAATATTCCGACGATTCGCTCTGGATGAAGATCGCGTCGGGACGCACCAGCAGGATCGCCTGCATCGCGAGGACATTGGCCTTGACGATATGCTTCAGCGCGGTGACGAAGGCGCGGTCGCTGCTCAGCTGTTCGTTCCACCAGCCATAGCGCGCGGAGAAGGTGGCGCAGATATACATCTCGTTGACCGGGGTGTAGAGCTGCACCCACGGAAAGCGCCTGGCGAATGCCAGCGCATAGGTCCGAAACAGGTCCGGGAAATCCGGGTTCTGGAAATCGCCGATCCAGTCCGGCACCCCGAAATGGCAGAGATCGACGATCGGGACGATGTTGCGTCGCTTCAGGTCGGCGAAGGTCTCGTCGGCGAAGCTCCAGTCGTAGCGTTCGGGCGCCAGCCATGTGCGGTGGATGGGCGGCCCGAACCGCAGATAGCCGATGCCCATGTCCTCGACGAGCTGGAAGTCCTCGCGCCAGCGCTGGTAATGGCCGCAGGACTCCATCTGGTCGACGCGGGTGCGGCCACCGTCGATCGTGGGCACGCTGTTCTCGATACCGGTGGCGAACATGAAGTTGGCGATGACGGGTCTCCTGGGTGGCGTTGACGATAACGCCGCGCGCGCGGCCTGGAGCCACGACAAGCGTCGCCACCGAAAACCGCTTCATCGCGGGGCAGGCTCTGGAAATCATAAGCATACTTATTATATGCGCTGTATGAGTGATGGTATCGGTTTCCTGATCAGCGACGTCTCGCGGCTGTTGCGGCGGCGGTTCGACGAGCGCGCTCGGCTGATCGGGGTCACGCGCCCGCAATGGCGCGCGCTGACGATGCTCGCGCGGCACGAGGGGCTCCAACAGGGCGCGCTTGCCGACCTGCTCGAGGTCGAGCCGATCACGCTGTGCCGGATGGTCGATCGGCTCGCCGAGAGCGGGCTGGTCGAGCGGCGTCGTGACCCGGGCGACCGCCGCGCCTGGAACCTGTACCTGACCGACAAGGCGCGGCCGCTGATCGACCAGCTCCGCCTGATCGCCGACGAGGTGTTCGCTGCGGCGCTCGCCGATCTGCCCGCCGCCGAGGTCGACCATTTCGCGGGCGTGCTCGCCTGCATCCGTTCCAATCTTTCCGCGGACACCGTTCGCCCCGAGGCTGCTCATGGCTGATGCCGATCCCCAACGCGACATCGCCGGCGACATCGCACTCGCCGACGTCCCGACGTCCGAAGGCCGCCGCCGCCGATCGTGGCTGCGGCTGGTCATGCTGCTCGCGGTTCCGCTCCTGGTGGCCGGTCTCGCGGGCTATTTCTGGCTGACGTCCGGGCGCTACGTCGCCACCGACAACGCCTATGTCAGCCAGGACAAGGTGTCGATCGGCGCCGACGTCGCCGGCCGCATCGTCGAGGTCGCGGTGCGCGAGAACCAGCGGGTGAAGGCCGGCGACGTGCTGTTCCGGATCGACCCCGAGCCCTATCGGATCGCGGTCGCGCAGGCCGACGCCGCGATCGCCGACGCGCAGGTCCAGGTGGCGACGCTGCAGTCGGGGCTGGGCACCAGCGCCGCCGACATCACTGCGGCGCGCGACCGGATCAGCGCCGCGCAGCAGGATTACGATCGCCAGAATTCGTTGATGACGCGCGGTTTCACGACCCGCGTACGCCTTCAGCAGGCCGAGCACGAGCTTGCCCAGGCGCGCGCGGCGCTCGCGAACGCGCAGGCCGCCGCCGCCGAAGCGCGTGCCAAGCTGTCGACCGGCGCCGCGGTTCCGGGTGCCAATCCCCGGATCGCGGCGGCGCGGGTCCAGCGTGCCAAGGCGGCGCTCGATCTGGCGCGGACGACGGTGCGCGCGCCGGTCGACGGCGTGATCAGCCAGTCCGATCGTCTGCAGGTAGGGCAGATGATGGTGACGGGGGTCCCCGCACTCAGCGTCGTCGCGGGCCGCGGCGCGTGGGTCGAAGCCAATTTCAAGGAGACCGACCTCGATCGGATGCGGGTTGGCCAGCCTGCGGAAGTCAGCTTCGATGCCTATCCCTCGGTCACCCTCAAAGGACATGTCGCGTCGATCGGCGCCGGCACGGGTTCGGAATTCTCGGTCCTTCCCGCGCAGAATGCCAATGGCAATTGGGTGAAGGTGACTCAGCGCGTGCCGGTTCGCGTCGCGATCGACCAGCCGAGTCCGCGCCCGATGATCGCAGGCCTGTCGGCCGATGTCAGGATCGACGTGCGTGGCGAGCGCTGACCGGGCGGGCGGCGCCGCTCCCGCTGTCGGCCAGGCGGCGCTACCGCCCGCCGCCGGCCAGGCGGCACTGCCAGTCGCCAAGCGCGGGCTGCTGACGCTCGGCGTGATGGCCGCGACCATCATGCAGATCCTCGATTCGACGATCGCCAACGTCGCGTTGCCGCACATGCAGACCGCGCTCGGGGCTACCGCCGACACCGTCACCTGGGTGTTGACGAGCTACATCGTCGCGTCGGCGATCGCGATCCCGCTGACCGGCTGGCTGTCCGACCGGGTCGGCAGCCGCAACCTCTTCCTCTACTCGGTGGTCGGTTTCGTCATCGCCTCGATGCTGTGCGGGCTGGCGACGAGCCTTACCGAGATGGTCGTCTTCCGCATCCTGCAAGGCGTCGCCGCGGCCTTCATGAACCCGCTCAGCCAGACGGTCATGCTCGATATCAACCCGCCCGAACGACAGGCGAAGGCAATGTCGGTATGGGGGATGGGCGTCATGGTCGGCCCGATCCTCGGTCCGGTACTGGGAGGCTGGCTGACCGAAAGCTACAACTGGCGCTGGGTATTCTACGTCAATCTGCCGATCGGCATCGCGTGCTTCGCGATCCTGTGGGCGCTGCTGCCCTCACGGCCGGTCCGGCGACGTCCGTTCGACCTGTTCGGCTTTTCGCTGCTCGCGCTCGCGGTGGCATCGCTCCAGCTCATGCTCGATCGCGGCCAGACCGAGGACTGGTTCCAGTCCTGGGAGGTCATGATCGAAGCCATGGTCGCGATCTCGGCGGCCTGGATGTTCGCGGTTCACCTTTTCACCGCGGAGCGCCCGATGTTCGATCGCGCGCTGCTGCGCAACCGCAACCTGCTGACCGCGCTCGGCTTCATGCTGGTGATCGGGGTGCTGATGATGGCGACGATGGCGCTCCTCCCGCCCATGCTGCAGTCGCTCTACGGCTATCCGGTGCTCGATACCGGGCTGCTGCTGGTGCCGCGCGGCGTCGGTATCGTCGCCAGCATGTGGGTCGCCGGGCAACTGATCCAGCGCGGGCTCGATCCGCGCGTCCTGGTCGGGGCGGGGCTTCTTATCGCGGGCTTCTCGCTATGGGAGATGACCGGGTGGACGTTGGTGATGGGCCGCGAACACTTCATCCTGACCGGGCTGGTCCAGGGCGTCGGGCTTGGCCTGGTCTTCATCCCGCTCAATCTGATCGCGTTCGCGACGCTCGGACCCGAGCTGCGGACCGACGGTTCGAGCCTGCTCAACCTGTTTCGCAACCTCGGGGCGTCGATCGGCATCTCGGTCGTGACGACCCTGCTCGCGATCAACACCCAGACCAGTCACCAGGAGCTGGGCGGGCACGTCACGTCCACCACCACCGGTTTCATCGACCCGGCGGTCGCCGGTGCGATCGGGGACGCGGGTCAGGGCGCGCTGGCGATGCTCAATGCAGAGGTCACGCGCCAGGCGACGATGATCGCCTTTCTGGACGACTTCAAGCTGATGATGATCCTGACGCTGGCCGCGCTCCCGCTCGTCCTGCTGCTCAGGCGGCCGCCGCGGTCGGGCGCCGTGAAGATCGACGCCGACGCGATGGGCCATTGATCGGTCGCCGGCGCGGCATCGCCGCCGCGCCAGAGCCGCTCAGTTGGTCGGGAAGCCGCGTTTCTCGAGCAACGCCTTCACGTCGGGGTCGCGGCCGCGGAACTGCCGATAGGCTTCCGCCCGATCGGATGAATTGCCCGGTGCAAGGATGTACTTGCGCAGCTTCGCGGCCACGGCGGGATCATAGGGGTTGCCCGTCTCGGTGAACGCTGCCCCGGTATCCGCGGCCATCGTGTCCGACCAGAGGTAGCTGTAATAGCCGGCCGAATAGGCATCGCTGGAAAACAGGTGGTTGAACTGCGGCAGCCGGTGCCGCATCGCGAGTTCGCGCGGCATGCCGATCTCCGCCAGCGTCTGCCGTTCCAGCTTGTCGGGATCGACCACCCCGTCCGCAATCAGGTGCATCTTCATGTCCACGATCGCCGACGAAAGATATTCGGCGGTCTGGTAGCCCTGATTGAACTTGGCGGCTGCCTCGACCTTCTTGAGCAGCGCTGCCGGCATCGGCGCACCCGTCTTGTAGTGCTTGGCGAACCGGTCGAGTACCGGGCGCGTCAGGACCCAATATTCGTTCACCTGGCTTGGATATTCGACATAGTCGCGCGGCGTGCCGCCTAGCCCCGGATACTTGACCTCCGACAACAGCGCGTGGAGCGCATGGCCGAACTCGTGGAACAGCGTTTGTGCGTCGTCGAGCGAGATCAGCACCGGTTCGCCCGGTGCGCCCCTGACGAAATTATTGTTGTTCGAGCTGAGCACGGTGCGCTTGCCGTCGAACGTCTCGTGGCCGCGATATGCGTTCGCCCACGCGCCGGAGCGCTTGCCGCCGCTGGCGAAATCGTCGCGGTAGAACAGTCCGCGAAACGCGCCCGTGGCTTTGTCCTTCACCTCCCAGACGCGCACGTCGGGGTTGAAGACCGGCACCTTCCCGGTGATCTCGGTGAAGGTGATGCCGTATAGCTGCTCGGCGGACCAATAGGACGCCTGGATCATGTTGTTGAGCTCGAAATAGGGTTTCAGCTCGTTCTGATCGAGGTCGTACTTCGCCTTGCGGACCTTCTCCGCGTAATAGAGATAATCCCAGGGCTGGATGGTGATCGACCCGCCGTCCTTCGTCGCGATCGCCTGCATGTCGGCGACTTCCTCGCGGACGCGCGCGACCGTCGGCTTCCAGACCCGCAGCATCAGCTCCATCGCCTTTTCGGGATCCTTGGCCATCGTGTCGGACATCCGCCAATGCGCGTGGGTCTTGTACCCAAGCAGGCGGGCGCGGTCGGATCGCAGCTTCATGATCTGCGCGATCAGCGCGTTGGTATCGTTGGCGTCGCCATTGTCGCCGCGGTTCTTGAACGCCAGCCATACCCGTTCGCGCAGCGCGCGGTCGGTGGCGAAAGTCAGGAACGGATCGACGCTGGAACGGGTGTTCACGATCACCCATTTGCCCGCCAGGTTGCGCTTGTCCGCGGCCGCCCTGGCCGACGCCTTCTGACTGTCGGACAGGCCCGCCAACTGGGCCTCGCCATCGACGACGATAAAGCTGTTCTCGTCGGCCAGAACCTTTGCCGAGAAGTCCGAGAACAGCGACGCCAGCCCCTGGTTGTATTGGCCGAGCTGCGCCTTCTGCGCGGTATCGAGCCGTGCGCCCTGACGCACGAAGCTGTCGTAGATCCGCTCGGTCAGGCGTGCCTGTTCGGGGTCCAGCGCGGCGCGGCCCCGATAGACCGCCTCGATCCGCTGGAACAACGGCTTGTTGAAGGTGATCTCGTCGCTCGCCGCGGCGAGCTTGGGCGACCATTGCTTGTCCAGCGCCTGATAGGCAGGCGTCGTCACGTTCGACGTCATCACCCCGAACAGTGTGTTGACCCGCTGGAGATCGCGTCCCGCCCGCTGCATGGCGACGATCGTGTTGGCGAAGGTCGGCGCGGCCGGGTCCGCGGCGATCTTGGCATATTCCGCGCGGCGAAGCGCGATGCCCTGCGTGAAGGCGGCCGGGAACTGATCGGGCTTGATCTGGTCCCACGGCGGCACGCCGCCGTAGCTGCCGGTCCACGGTGCGATCGCCGGATTTGCGGCGTCGACTGCCGCCGTCGCGGCACCCGCTTGCGCCATCACCGTGGCGGCCGGGAGGAGAGCGGTCGCAGCGGCGGTCGCGAGAAACAGTGTGCGCATAGAGGTTTTACCGTCCGGTTCATCGATGCGGCGACCGTAGAACCGCGCACGTGCTTTGCAACCGGCTGTCGGGGTGTGCCCGGATCTGTCCGCCGCGCGGGGCGTTTCCCTTTCGAAGGAGCAAGACCATGAGCGACCACAAGAAAAAGGGCGACTTCAGCAAGAACGGCAAGGACGATGTCGGCGGCAACAAGAAGCAGGATAATAGCGACAACACCGACAGCCGTACCGGCAACCAGAATGCCGGGCACGGCGGCCACAAATGACCTGGAGGGCGCCGGGACCGAACCACTCGGCTCGATCCCGCCGCCCCGCACGCCGCGTTGATCTCCGCGGCGGGCGAAATCAGCTGGGGTGGCCCTCGGCCTCGTCGCCGTCGCGCTCGCGCACCATCACCGGCGCGCCGAGCTTGCGCGCGATCCGGGCGACTTCCTCGTCGCTCGGCGGCTCGGGCAAGTCGCGTCCCGGCAGCATGGCATCGTCGGGAATGCCCGGTGCGGTTCCGGCGATCGCCTCGTCGATCGCACGTTCGTTCGCGCCGTCGGTGATCTTCTCGCGTCCACTCATCATCGCCTCCATGGTCGACGCTTGAACGCGCAACACGCCACACGGTCGCATTGGGGTTAACCCTTTCGGGCTTTGGTCCGGGCGCGTGCCAGTACTAGGTGGTTGCGCCCAGTGCCGCCGAATGGGGCGGCATGCCGTTCGCGGCGGCGCCGACGGCGCGGCGGATCTGTTTCAGCGCGGTCGCCACCCGCTCTTCCTCGAGCGCATCGACGACGGGGTCATAGCCGTCGGGAACGATGTTCTGGCCAAGCATCACCGCGACCCAGTTGGGGATCGCGAACAGCTCGTCGTCGTAGCGGAAGATCCGCCCCTTTTCTCGGAACAGCGCGATCTTGGCGGCGAGGCTGTCGGGGATCGGCATCTCCGTCACGTAGCGCCAGAACGGCGTGTCGCGGCGACCGGCGGCATGATAATGGAGGATGATGAAGTCGCGCACGCCCAGATAGGCGTCGCTCATCAGGCGATTATACGTGTCCCGCTCGATCGCGGCGAAGCGCCGGTCAGGAAACAGCGCGAACAGCTTCGAAATGCCGGTCTGGATCAGGTGGATGCTGGTCGACTCGAGCGGCTCCAGGAACCCGCCGGCAAGGCCGAGCGCGACGACATTGCCTTCCCACGATCGGGCACGGCGGCCGGCGCGGAACGACAGCGGACGCGGTTCGGCGGTTGCGGGCGTGTCGAGATTGGCCATCAGCACGCGCTCGGCCTCGGCATCGCTCATGTGCGCACTGGAATATACGAGGCCGTTGCCGGTGCGATGCTGCAACGGGATGCGCCATTGCCAGCCCGCATCGCGCGCTGTGGCGCGGGTGTAGGGGAGGAGCGGCGCGCTGCGCTCGGTCGGTACCGCCATTGCGCGATCGCACGGCAGCCAGTGCGACCAATCCTCGAACGGCACGCCCATTGCCTCGCCGAGCAACAGGCTCCGAAAGCCCGAGCAATCGATGAAGAGTTCACCCTCGATCCGCCGGCCGTCGTCGAGCAGTACCGCGGCGACATGCCCGGTTTCCGGTTCATGCTCGACGGTCGCGATCCTGCCTTCAACCCGGACGATCCCGCCTGCCTCGGCGCGCGCGCGCAGGAACGCCGCGTAGCGTCCCGCATCGAACTGATAGGCATAGGCCAGCGCGGAGGACGGATCACGCGGGTCGGCGGAAGGCAGTGAGAACCGTGCTTCGCGCGCCGCCACCGCCGACATCGAATAGTCCTCGATCGGGCCGATCCCGTCACGGTGCCGCAGCTTCAGCCAGAGCTGGTGAAAGGCGAGGCCGGCGATGTCGTGGCCATAGGTGCCGAACGGATGGAAATAGCGCGCGTCCTCGCGGCCCCAGCCGACGAACTCGATGCCGAGCTTGTAGGTGCCACCGGTAGCGCGGAGGAACGCCGCCTCGTCGATGCCGATCAGGCGGTTGAAGTTGACGATCGGCGGGATCGTCGCCTCGCCGACCCCGACGGTGCCGATCGCGTCGGATTCGACCAGCGTGATCGTCCGGCGGCCGTCGTTGAGGAACCGCGCCGCCGCCGCCGCGGCCATCCAGCCCGCGGTGCCGCCGCCGACGATCACCACGCGTTCGATCGGCTGCCGCGCTGCGTCGGTCATGCCGCCACCACCCGGGCCAGATAGTCGCGGTACGCCGGCAGCGACGTCGGCAGCGCGGCGACCGCCGCCTGCAGCTGCGCCATCGCCGCGGTGCGCGCATCGCCCGGCGCGTCGGTCGCCATCGGATCGCGGTGCGCGGGTACCAGCCCGAGCCCGAGCAGCACCGCCAGCCAGCTGTGCTTGTCGTAGAGTTCCTCGTCATGGCGTGGCAGCTGGCCGTGGCGCAGGAACATCGCGATCGCGTGCGCGACGTCCGGCGGCGGCACGGCCTCGCGGACCTGCCGCCAGAACGGACCCGCCGTGCGGCTCGCCGCCAGGTAATGCAGCGCCAGGAAATCGCGCACGCGATCGGCGCGCATGCCCGCCCGCCGGTTATATTCGGCGAGCAGCAAGGGGTGCAGGTCGCGCCCCGGCAACAGGTCGAGCGCGAGCGCCAGATTGGCCTGCGCCAGCGCCAGTCCCGCCCAGCCGAGCGGACCGCACGCCGCCGCCGCATCACCGAGCGCCAGCACGTTGCCGCGCCACGCGGATCGCCGCCGCCCGGGGCGGATCGCGATCGCCTCCGCGACCGCACCCGCCGGCCCCATGATCCGCCGCGCGCGCGCCTCCGGCGTGATCGCGCCGGCATAGCCCAGCCCCCAAAGCGTGCGGTCCGCGAGCGGCCACACCGCGCGCCACCCCGCCTCGTTCGCGGCATAGTCGTCGAGCGGGGAGGGCGCCGCTGGCCCTTCCGCGAGCAGCAGGCGATCCACCGGCAGCGCGTCGCCCCATTCGACCCACTCCTCGGGCGCGCCCAGGATCGCGGCGGAACCCGAACAATCGACATAGAGGTCGGCCGCAAGCGTGCGTCCTCCTGCGAGCCGGACTCCGGCGACGTCGCCGTCCGCATGCCGGGAGACCGCCTCGACCTGCCCCGCCGCCATCGCAATCCCGACCCGCTGCGCGCGCGCCGCGAACCCGCGCGTGGCGACGACCGGATCGAGCCGCAGCGCATAGTCGAACCGCGACAGCAACGATCGGGGATCGTCGACCGGATCGACGAAGCGCCCCGCCTCCGCCAGCGCCGCCGCCGGCGAGAACCGGTCGAACATCGTCGCCGCGCCCGCCCTGCGCGCATCGAGCCAGCTCTGGTGAAAGGCGCCGCTCCCCAGCGACATGCCGGTCTCGCCGAAGCCGTGGAGCCACGTCCCACCCTGCGCCCGCCACCCGGCGAAGCGATCGGCGATCCGGTGCGTCGCGCCGCCCGATCGAAGCAGATCCGCTTCGTCGACGCCGATCCTTGCCAGTATCGCCCGGCTCCCCGGCAACGTCGCGGGCAGCCGGTCCGCCAGCGCGTCGGGCGGCAGCGGCACCCCGACCAGGCTCACCTCGGCGCGGGGCAAGGCGCGGGCGAAACCGAGCGCGGCCGACAGCCCGACCAGACCGCCCCCGATCACGACCACCGACCGGATCGGCTCGTTCACTCCGGTGCTCACGCCGCCGCCCGGCTGCCGGGATCCGCCTCGGCCTCGAGCGTTGCGCGGTGATCCGGCATGCGCTCGACCGCGGACCGGATGCCGCTGCGCAGCGCCGTCATCGCGCGGGCGAGCGCAGCCGGATCGGGCAGGTCGGCGCGAGCGTCCCACCGCCGCGGCACGATGCCCTGGCCCAGATAGACCGCCAGCCAGCTCGGTTCGAGGAACAGGCCGTGCTCGTACTTGCTGACATGTCCGGTCTCGACGAACAGCTCGATCTTCGCGTGGAGGCTGTCGGGGACCGACATCGTCCGGACATGGTCCCAGAACGGCGAATCGTCGCGCGTGGTCGCGTGATAATGGAGGATCAGAAAGTCGCGGATCCGATCATATTCGAGGTCGACCTCGCGGTTGAACCCGTCCCGGTCGCTCGCGGTGGTGCCGCCGTTCGGGAAATGCTCGATCAACTGGGTGATCGCCATCTGCGCGAGATAGATGCTGGTCGATTCCAGCGGCTCGAGAAACCCCGATGCGAGCCCGACCGACACGACGTTGCCGACCCAGCTGCGCCGGCGCCGTCCCGCGCGAAAGCGCAGCAGGCGCGGCTCGGCAAGCGCCTCGCCCTCGATGCTCGCGAGCAGGGCGTCCGCCGCGTCGCCATCGCCCAGATGCGCGCTCGAATAGACGTATCCGTTGCCGACGCGGTGACGCAGCGGGATCCGCCAGCGCCATCCCGCGCTCATCGCGGTGGCGCGGGTATAGGGTTCGATCGCACCCGGCGGCGACGCGCAGGGTACCGCCACGGCGCGGTCGCACGGTAGCCAGTGCGACCAGTCTTCCCAGCCTTCCGCCATCGCCCCGTCGATCAGCAGCGCGCGAAACCCCGAACAGTCGACGAAGAGATCGCCCTCGATCCGCTCGCCATTTTCCAGCAACAAGGCGGTGACGTTGCCGCTTGCAGGATCGCGCTCTGCCGAGGCGACCCGGCCCTCGGTACGGCGCGCGCCGTGCGCTTCGGCGTGGCCGCGCACGAACGGCGCGAAGCGGGTGGCGTCGAACTGATAGGCATAGCCATAGCTGGTGGTCGGATCGGTGTAGTCGCCCGTCGGCCGTGCGAACCGGTTGAGCCGTGCGGCGACGACTCCCGCCGAATACTCCCCCAGGTCGGCGGCCGATCCCGCATCGGCCAGCCGGCGCCAATAATGGTGGAAGCCGACGCCGTTCAGTGCCTGGCCGAAGGTGCCGAACGGGTGGATATAGCTGTCGCCGATACGGCCGAAGTCGCGAAAGTCGATCCCCAGCTTGAAGGTCGCGTTGGTCGCCCGCATGAACGCGCGCTCGTCGATGCCGAGGCGTTCGATGAAGGCGCGGAGGTGAGGCAGGGTCGCTTCGCCGACGCCGACGATACCGATTTCCTCGGACTCGACGAGATGCACGCGGCACGCATGCGGCAGGAGCACGGCCAGCGCGGCCGCAGTCATCCACCCTGCGGTCCCGCCCCCGACGACGACGACGCGGACCGGCCCGGCGTCGGCGGCTTCCTCACCCTGCATTCCGTTGCGCTCCATCCAGCAACTAGAAAGGGACCGCTACCATCAAGCGCCGCGAGATCAAATCCGGATGTCGCGGCGCTTCGGGATCGACGCGGCGATCAGGCCGGCGAAGCGGCGGAGCCCGCCAGCAGGCCGCCGTCGATGTTGATCTCCGTGCCGGTGATGTAGGTGGCTTCGTCCGAGGCGAGCATCGCCGCGACCGCCGCTACCTCGTCGGGCATGCCGAAGCGCTTCAGTGGCGTGTCGGCGACGAGCGCCGCCATCGCCGCCTCGCGGTCCGGGCCGGTGCCCAGCATCGGTTCCCAGATCGGCGTCAGGATCGCGGCGGGATGGATCGAGTTGCAGCGGATCGTCCAGCCCTGCTGCGCACAATATAGCGCGACGGTCTTGCTGTGGTTGCGGATCGCCGCCTTCGAAGAGGCATAGGCGGCCGCCATCGGGATACCGACCAGCCCGGAACGCGACGATATGTTGATGATCGAACCCGTGCCCTTCGCCTTCATCGCGCCGATCGCGTAGCGGCAGCCGAGGAACGTCCCGTCGAGATTGACCCGGTGGACCGCGCGCCAGTCGGCGAGCGTGGCGTGTTCGGGATCGTGCGCCACCATGCCGTCTTCGAAGCCGGTGACGCCCGCATTGTTGACCACCACGTCGGCGGTCGGAACGACGCCGGCGAGCCGGAGCCAATCCGTCTCCTCGCGCACGTCGAGCTTCTCGAAGCGGCATCCGATGGCGGCGGCGGTCGCTGCGCCGGCGGCTTCGTCGAGGTCGGTGATGACGACGACCGCGCCTTCGTCATGGAAACGCGCGGCGATCGCCTGCCCGATGCCGCGCGCCGCCCCCGTGACGACGCAGATCCTGTTGCTCAACCGATGCATTGCCGCGGCATAGATCAGGTTCGATCGCAGCCGCAAATCGATGGCATGATGCCGCCGGCCTTGCAGCCGACGGCATCACCCATTTCGTGTCGTCGGCGCTTACGCGTAGGCGACCTTGGTCTCGCGACGGCGATAGCGCATCGCCGCGCCGGTCATGCCGAAGCCGAGCAGCATCATCGCCCAGGTGGCGGGCTCGGGCACCGCAGCCGCGATGCTCTCCACCGACACGTCGTCGAGATGATAGTAGCTCGGATCGTTGCGGAAGCTGAAGCTCAGCGCCGTCGATGCGCTCGTCGCCACCGCCTGGAAGGTGTAGTTGGTATAGTCGAACGCCGGCGCATCGGTCAGCGAGCCGAGCAGGATGCCGCCGAAGCTGACGCTGCCGAAATTGGGCGTGCCGCCCTCGTTGGCCGCCCACAGGCTGATCGAATAGGTCTCCCCGACGACGGTATTGAGCGTCTGGGTGATGCCGCCGGTCGAGCCGACTGCACCGAACACGGCCTGATACTGCCCGCCATGCGGCGCGATGTTGCCGGTGGCCCCCGTGACGACGGTGAAGCCGGTGTTGTCGAACTGGGTCCAGCCCGTAAAATTACCGGTTTCGAAGCCGCCATTGTTAACCAGGTTGATCGCGTGCGCCGGTACCGAAGCAATCACTGCAGCAGTTGCAAGAGCAGCCAAAACAATCTTCTTCATGTCGATGTCCCCCGTTGTTCGTTTCGAACGCTGCGGACGATCGATCATCTTCGACGCCGCCGGGATGCTGGCTAGATGTACGCTGACGAATCATCAACGTCGTTACCTGTTCCTTAACGGGACGTGCCGGCCTGGGACGATATGTGCTCGTGTTGAGGAATGCTTGCCATCGGCGTGCGCCTGCCGAGGCCGCTTGCCGTCGACGGAGCAAGCCGGGCGGCATTGCTGGCGCGCCGCGTGGCGTATACGCCGCTGCGATGCACCGTCCCGAGCGCACCTACGAGACGTTGAACGGGCTTCGCGGGGTCGCCGCGCTCGTCGTCGTCATGTATCATTATGGTGGCCCGTTCGCGATCGCGATATCGTCGCACGCGATCCTCGCGGTCGATCTGTTCTTCGCCATCAGCGGCGTCATCATGGCGCATGTCTACGAAGAACGGCTGCGCGCCGGGTTGAGCGTCGCCCGCTTCATGCTCAACCGCCTGATCCGGCTCTACCCCCTGTACATGGCGGGTACGCTGGTCCTTGCCCTGATGTCGCTCGGTCCGCTGCTCGGCCACGCCGCGTCGACCGGTCGGACCCCCGCGGGTCTCGCCGCGACGTTTGCGTGGGCCGCGCTGATGATGCCCACGCCGGGGGATGCGACCGCCTATCTCTATCCGCTGAATTTTCCTGCCTGGTCGCTGTTCTACGAGCTGCTTGCCAATCTCGCCTTCGCAGTCGCGGCGCCGCGGCTCACGACGCGGGCCCTGATCTGGGTGACGGGCCTGTTCGCGGCCTATCTGGTCGCGCTCGGCATTGGCGAGGCCGATCTCGCATCGGGCTGGACCTGGAACGGGGTGCCGGTGGCGCTGGGGCGGGTCGGGTTCTCGTTTACCGCTGGACTGCTGCTCTACCGGCTGCATCGTGCGCGCGCGGCATGGGCGCCCAGGATCTCGCCGGTGACCGTGATGATCGTCACGGCGGCGATGATGCTCGCGCCCGAAACTCTCGGCACCGGCTATACGCTCGCGTCCATCCTGTTCGTCTTTCCCGCGATCGTGTGGATCGGCCTGCACAACGAGCCCGGCCGATCGGCGCGGATCGCGGCGTGGCTCGGGGTGATCTCCTATCCGCTCTATACGCTTCACGTGCCGCTGATGGTGGCGGTGAAGACCGGCCTTTACGAGATCTTCGGCGTCGCGACCGGCAATGCCGGGCTGGCGGGGGTGCTCGCATCGACCATGATCATGGCGGTGGCGGGATGGGGTGCGGACCGGTGGTACGATCGGCCCGTACGCCGCTGGCTGACCGGCGCGACGCGGCGGCGCGACACGGTGGGGGTCACGCCGTAACACTGGCGCGGGCGCGGGTGCGAACAGCCGCTGCCGCGTGTCAGCGGTCCGAGCGCGCGTCCTCCGCCAGCAGCAAGCGCCAGCCGGTCGGCAGATAATCGACCGACATGTAAAAATAGAACACGCAGCTCCCGTCGGGGCGATAGCTGCCACCCTTCAGGATGCCGTAGGCGGTGGTGCCGAGAAACACCGGGCTGCCGCTGTCGCCGCCCTTGCAGACCGGCCCGGCGACCGTCGTCCAGGTCGGCAGGCAGGCGCCGCCGCAAAGATCGCCGGCGGGCGCGAAGTCGGTAAGCTCGACCTGCGCGCAGCTATAGCCGGTGCGTTCGCCGCGGTGGCAGACGATATCGCCGGCGCGCGTCCCGGCGCGATCGCGCGCACCGGTCACCGGCCGCCTGACCGTCTTTGCGGTGTCCGCGAGGAACACCGGCGCGAGCGGGACGATGCTGGTGTTGATCTGGACGTCCTGGTTGCCCCAGCCCCATTGCCCGACGAACGACAGCGGCTGTTGCACCCCGTCGGCCTGTGGCGCGCTCAGGTCGTCGGGGCAGTGCGCCGCAGTCGCGACCGCGGTCCGCGTCCCATCGGTGACGATGAACCCGGCGGTGCAGAGATACTGCCGCGGGTCGCCCGGCCGGCTGCCGACGACGCGGCCCCCGCCCTCGACCGCCCCCATGTCGATCGCTTGCTGGTCGGCGACATGCAGCCGTACCGGTACCCCCGTCAGCGCGGCGAGGCGGTCACGGAGCGCGTCGGCACCCTCGCGGGCAACGTCGCGGATCGAGACGGTGGCGACGAGGTCGCCGGTACGCTGGTCGATGCCGAGCCCTGGCGGGGCGAGCAGGCTCGCGCGGATCGTCGCCTGATAGGCGGTGATTGCCTGGACGAGTTCGGCATGGCTCGCAGATGCGCCGACCTGGAAGCTGACGGCGACCATCTCGCCACCCGCGTCGACAAGCTCGTCGGCGACCGGCTCGACCCCGGTCAGCAGCACGCGGATGCGGACGTCCGGACGGTGGTCGATTGCGATTCCGGCAAGCCGCCCTGCGAAGCGCTTCGCGATCGCATCGGTGGCGGCAACGCTCGCTTCCTGTAGACGCAGCGCGCGCAGCGCTTCCGCAGTCGATCCGCCGAGCAGGTCGGCAACGGCTGCGGCGTCCTGCGCCAGCGCCTCCGCGGGTGTCTGCAATCCCGCAAGCGGCGCCGGGGCGACGAGTTGGGCCGCCGCGGGCGCACTCCCCGCCAGCATCGCTGCTACCCCCAGCCGGATCGAGAATTGCCGCCCCACCCCGATACCATAGCCGCGCGAGGTAACCGGCGGCTGAACGGAAGTACCCGCGACGCGGCTCGCAGCGAGAACTTGGCGCCGTCGGCGCGTCGGCGATTTTCTTCGCCAACGTAGATCAAACCGGCGCATTTTTGCAGGATATGGCCGCAAATCAACGCGTTGGTTTCAGGTCATCGGCCTGCGGTGGCGAAAGAAGCGATGGAGCGTCCGATGTATTACCACGACAAGCGACTGCAATATCCCGTTCAGGTCACCGAACCCGATCCCGCTTTTGCGCGCATGCTCCAGCAGGCGATCGGCGGCGTCGAAGGCGAGATCCGCGTCTGCATGCAGTATTTCTTCCAGGCGTGGGGCAATCGCGCGCCGACCACCAAATACCGTGACATGCTGCTGCATACCGCGACCGAGGAGATCGGTCACATCGAGATGCTCGCGACCGCAGTCGCGCTCAACCTCGAAAAGGCGCCCGCGCATCTCCAGGAAGAGGGCGTGAAAGACAGCATCGTCGGCGCCGTGATGGGCGGCGAGAACCCACGCCACAGCATCGAGGGCATGATCCACAAGAACCTGTTGTCGTCGGGGCTCGCCGCGATGCCGATCGATTCGGACGGCGTGCCGTTCAACATGAGCCACATCTATGCGAGCGGCAACGTCGCCGCCGACATGTATTGCAACGTCGCGGCGGAGAGCACCGGCCGGGTACTCGCGGTTCGCCTGTTCAACGCCGCGCACGACGAGGGCATGAAGAAGATGCTCCACTACATGATCGCGCGCGACACGATGCATCAGCAACAATGGCTCGCGGTGATCGAGGAACTCGGTGCCGAGGCGGGCAATTTGCCGATCCCCAACAGCTTCCCGCAGGAGATGGAGGATCAGCAGAACAACTATAATTTCTATGCGACCTCGGTCGACGGCAGCTTCCCCGAAGGGCGCTGGACGCAGGGCCCGGCGATCGACGGCCGCGGCGAATTCACCGTGTTCCGAAACGAAGCGCTCGGCGAAGAACCGATCCTCGGCCCCGCCCGGCCGGACAGCGGCGCGCAAGACCAGCAGATCGCATGAAACAATCTGGGGGCGGCAATGGGCCGCCCCCACGAACCGTATGTAACGCAGGCTTGTTTGGAGAGCGACGATGGGGCCTGGCACGAGCAGCGATATACTCGGCATCTTCTATCTGGTGATTGCGGCGACGCTTGCGGTGGCGGCGATCGGTTTTGCCCTGCACCGCAGCGGAAGGCTGCGCGGCCGTCGCGCGGGGCTGGCACTGGCGTTGGCATGCGTGTCGCCGATCATCCTCGGCATGATCGTCTATGTCTGGAACGTGCCGACCTGATCAGCGCGCCGCGATGCGGGTTACCGCAAGGTCCCAGGTGACGTTGCCAAGCGTGCGGAACAGATCGGGGATCGTCTCGATCGCCAGCAACAGCGGCAGCAAAACGACGGGCACCCCCATCACCAGACACACCGGCGCGATGATCGCGAAGAACGAGACCTGCGCAGGCAGGCCGACGGCCGCGACGCTGACAATCGCAGCGATCACCGTCCCCGCTGCGAAACTGCCGATCCCGACCGGTACGCCATGCAGCGCCGCCAGGTACAGCACCACCGCGACATTGGCGGCCGCGCTCGCCGCCCGGAACAACGATACCGCGAGCGGCAGCACCACGCCGGCGTCGGCGCGGGCGACGTCGAGCGCAGGAGCGGCCTCGATCATCGCCGGCAGCGACGCCAGCGACGATTGCGTGCTGATCGCGATGATCTGCGGCGGCAGCGCAGCCCGGGCGAAGTGGACGATGCCGATCCGCCCGAACACGGTCGCGGCCACATAGGCGAGCGCGGTCGTCAGCAGGATCGTCACGATCACGACCGCGACATAATGTGCGAGCACCCCGGCGACGCCCGCGCCCATTCGGAGCCCGACATCGAAGGCAAGCGCGAACACGCCGATCGGCGCGACGACCAGGATCCAATGCACGATGCGCAGCATCGTTTGTGCCACCGCCTCGAACAACTGGGCGAGGCTGGCGCGCAGCGGGTCTTCGATCCTGCTGGCGGCGAGGCCGAACAGCAATGCAAATCCGACCAGCGGGATCATCGCGGAATCTGCCGCCGCTCGAACCGGGTTCACTGGCGTGATGCTGTCGAGCCAAGGCAGAGTCGCGGGCACCGCCGGCCCGCCGCCGCCCGTCGCCTGCAGCGCGCTCGCCGCCGCGGGAACCGGCGCCACACCGAGGACGAGTTCGGCGACCAGCCCACCGACCACCGACACAGCAACCAGCAACAGCGCGAACCAGAGCAACGCACGCGTCGCTACCCGACCGCCGGATGCTTCGGCAGCGGCCGACATAATCCCGGTGACGAGCAGCGAGAATACCAGCGGCACCACCGTCATCGTCAGCGCGTCGAGCCAGAACTTGCCAAGCGGTGCCGCCAGCGCATGCGCCGTGTCGCCCGCAGTTGATCCGGCGATGACGGTTCCGGCGACGAGGCCTGCGATCAAGGCGCCGAGGATCGCAAGCGACAGCCTGCTCATCGTGCGTGAGTCGCAGTCACGGCGTCGGATCGGCGATCGGCTGTTCGCCGCCGCCTCGCGTGAGGCACAGCCCGACCGCCGCGATGCGATCGACCTCGGCATAGGCGGGCTGGTCGAGCTCGTCGCCGAAGATATCCGGGTCGAGCTCGTGATAGTCGACCTGCCATCCGGTGGCTGGAATGGCGTCGCGCAGCGCCTGCAACAGCACGTCCGTGCGGTCGACGATCGACACGCCGGTGTGCAGCACCAGCTTGCCGGCGGGGCGCAGCTTGCGCATGCCGGCGACCACCCAGTCGAGCGAAAGCCGGGCGCCGAAGAGATCGCCGCCGTCGCGATAGGCGCGTCCCGCCTCGTCCATCATGAACGGCGGGTGCGTGACGATGAGGTCGAACTCGCCGGGGACGTCGCCGGGTGTTCCCGCCTCGACCGTGACGTGATCGACACCGGCGAATTCGGCGTTGATCGACGACAGGAACAAGGCTTTCGGGTTGATGTCGGCAAGCGTCAGCACGCTGTCCTCGCGCTGGCGGGCGGCGGTGATCCCGCCGACCCCCGCGCCCGCGCCATAATCCAGAATCCGGGCGCGGGGGCGCACGCGGGTCTTGGCAAGGATCAGGTCGGCGACGCGATAGCTGTCGGGCCCGAGGAAGACCGCATCCGTGTTCGTGGTCGGAAATGCCGAGTGAAGGAAATACGCGCCTTGCACCGTCGAAACGCGGACCGTCGCCACGAGCCTGCCATCGTCGCCCGATCGCAGCACGCCAGCCTGCTCGAGCAGGCGCATGAGCGCCGCCGGCAGGAGGTCCGCGGCAAAGGGCAGGCTCCAGCCGAGCACGTCGTACACATCCCGTGCGGCTTGCCGCTCGGGCCGGGCGACCACCCGCGCATGGGTCGCCGGGGTTGGCGTGACGAAGCGATAATCGTCAGCTTCCAGATACGTCAGCAATTGCAACAGCGCGCGTCGTGCGGCGTCATCGCGCGTGTCGTCGGCGGAGGGTTTCTGCGCGGTGTCGGGATAGTCGTGAAAGGCCAGGGTCATGAGCATTCGCCATTGTCGTCCAGCCGATCGAACCACCCTCGATCGGCCACCGTTCCCTCGATTGTGGCGCCGCCAATCTACGTTAACACGTTTGCCGACTACCCCGTTCGGCCCGTGCGCAGCACGAACTCCGCACCGCCCGCATCGCTGCGCCCGACATCGATGCTCCAGCCATGCGCGATCACGATCTGGCGAACGAGGTTGAGCCCGATGCCGGTACCGTCGGTGCGGGTGGTGTAGAACGGCAGGAAGATCTCGCGGTGCAGCGCATCGGGCACGCCCGCGCCATTGTCGGCAACCGATATGACCACGGCGCCGGCAGCGTCGCTGGCGATCCTGAGCGTTACCGCGGCGGGCTCGCTGTCCGCGTTCGTTGCCTGTGCGGCGTTGCGCAAGAGGTTGATCAGCGCCTGTGCGAGCAGATCGGCATCGGCGCGCAGCACGACGCCCGCATCGACCTGCGTCGCGAAAAGCGTCTGCGGCCATTCGATTGCGACCATGCGGACCAGTTCGTCGGCGAACGCGGCGGCCGCGAACTCCTGGAGCCGGACCGTCGGCACGTTAG
>DATLME010000315.1:0-9398 GCA_035537395.1 Sphingomonas sp.
TCGTGACCGCGCCATGCCCGGCGAACTGCAAGGTCAGCGCCGAACCGGGGACGATGCCCGCGCCGCCCGCGGGACGTGCGATGTTCGCCGCGCCGATCGCCAGCGGCGTGCTTCCGAACGCGTTGGAAAACCGCACCCGCACCCGAGTGCCGCCGGCGGACAGCCGAACGAACTGCCGCACCGTAACTCCGGCGCCTTTTACGTCGGGCAATGCGTTCTCGCCGGCTACGGGCATCTGGGCGGAGCCCCAGCTTGCAATCCAGCCGGAGACGGGCTCTGCAGCGACGGGCCTGGCAGGCGGCGACGGCGGCGCATCGCGGGCGACGACCGCGCCCGCGAGCAGCATCGCCGCGAACGGCGCGCCGAGCCAGCCAAACCCCCTCATCCCCAAACCCTCATTAAGTTAGCGCTAACACTATGCCGCACGGCGCGCGCCGCGCAAGCCCAAACCGCCCCGAGGCGGTTGCGTCCGCTTGCCAACGCCGTGCGGCTGCGGCACGTCTGATAACGATAACAGCGGGGAGAGGAACGATGCGGTTCAGCCATGTCGCCTTGTGCGTGGGCGCAGTCACGAGCGCCGGTTGGGCGCAGCAGCGCGCGAAGGAAACCATCATCAGCGATCCCGCGGCGGCAAACTGGGTCTTCGACGGCAAGCCGAAGGTCAAGCCGGTCGATGCCGCAGGAGTTCCCGGCGGGAAAGCGTTGCTGGTCACGGTTGGCGCCAAGGGTGCGAACCCTTGGGACATCCAGGCACGCATGCCGTTGAAGCAGGGCGTTGCAGTGGGCGATACGATCACCTTCGGCTTCTACGCCCGTGCGGAGAAGCCCGATCCCGGCCAGGACGTCGCCGCGGTCACCGTCAGGCTGCAACGCGCTGCCGCGCCCTATGACGCCGCACTCGAGGGACCGCTTCGGATCGGCAAGGAATGGACCTTTCACTGCCTCACCGGCGTCTCGACACTCGCGCTGGATGGTGCGGCGGCAGAAGTCTCGGTGCAGATCGCTGGCGACAAGCATGCGATCGCGTTCGGACCATGGATGGCGACCAGGATCCCGGGTGGCGGCGCAGCGGGGAAGACGACGCTGCCCTGCGGCAAGGGAATCGGCGCCTGACCGGATCCTCGCCTCGGATCGACTGGGCCCGCCCGCTGCCGGAGCGAGCGGCGGTCGACCCCGCGACGTTCTCGGCGGAGATCGCCGGCAGCGACGCGCCCGTCGTGCTGCGCGACCAGGTCTCGGGCTGGCCCGCGGTCACCGCGTCCGCCGCCGGTCGGGAGGCGGCAGCGCGCTACGTCGCGAGCTTCGATCGTGGCCAGCCGGCTCAGGTGCTGGTCGGTCCCCCGGAGATCGGTGGCCGCTTCTTCTATCGGGACGACTGGCGCGGGTTCAATTTCGCGCGCGAGCGCGTCACCATGACCCAGTTGGCGGGCGAGTTGCTGCGGATTGCGGACGATCCCGCCGCGCATGCGCTGTACGCGGGTTCGGCGGCAACCGGCGAGCATCTGCCCGGCTGGGACGAGGCGAACCCGCTGGATCTACCGATGCCCGGTGCGCAGGCGCGGGTGTGGGTCGGTAACGCCACCCGCGTCGCGACGCATTACGACGGATCGGCCAATCTCGCCTGCGTCGTCGCGGGGCGGCGCCGTTTCCTGCTGTTTCCTCCCGATCAGCTCGCCAACCTCTATGTCGGGCCGCTCGACAACACGATGGCGGGGCAGCCCGCCAGCCTGGTCGATCCCGATGCGCCGGACCTGGATCGTTTTCCCCGCTTCGCCGAAGCGATGCGTCACGCCATGGTGGCCGATCTCGCGCCCGGCGATGCGATCTACATGCCGGCCTTTTGGTGGCACAATATCCGCGCCACCGGCCCCTTCAACATCCTGGTCAACTATTGGTCCGAGCGCCCGGACCAGACCTCGCCCTTTCTCGCGATGGTCCACGCGCTGATGGCGGTGCGCGATCTGCCCGCGCACGAGCGCGACGTGTGGCGCGGCTGGTTCGATCATTATGTGTTCGGCGATGCAGCGGCCGACGCCGCCGATCACATGCCCGAGCCGGTGCGCGGGGTTCTCGGCGCGCCGTCTCTGGCGCGCACCGAACGGATCAGACAGTATCTGCTTCGCGCGCTCGCCGGGCGCTGAGGCGCATCATTCGGTGGCGTCGAGCCATGCCGCGACCCACACCAGGGGTGCGTTCCAGTTGATCGCGACCTCGTTGTAGGAAAAAGCGCGCGCATCGTCCTCCCAGCATTGCATCGGCGCGCAGCGGCCCTTGCGGGTCTTGGCGACTTCGTCATCACCGGTATCGCTGCTGTTCGGTCCACCCGACAGCGCGCCCGGGGGCGGGGGCGGATAGGCCGGGTCGACACCCGCCGCCCAGAAGCGGTGATGCGGCTGCTTCATCGGGTCGGTGCCGTAGCCCGATACATAGGAGCGCCCGATCGGATTGCGGCCGAGAAGGTAATCCGCGACGTCGACGACAGCCTCGCGATATCGCGGCACGCCGGTCCAGTCCGCCGCCATTGCGATCAGCATCGCACGATTGAGCAGATTGCTGTTCGAGCCCCAGGCGAAGACGGTCGATTGATACGGAATCGAGAACCCGGTGCGGGCGCGCTCGCCGGTCCAGGCATCGGCTGCGGCAATGATTTGCCGGCGGGCCTGGTCGCGCAGCGGGGTGTCGGTCCAGGCGAGCGTCGCGAGCCCGAGCGACGACACCACGGGCCAGGCCGGTTCGCCCGCGGCGCGCGTCAGGAAGGGCGACCGCGACAGCGCGTCGCGGAACTGGGTGCCGCGGGTGGTCGCGTACAGCTCGGCGGCGGCCCAGAATCGTTCGTCGTCGAGCGTCCGGTCGCCATAGCCGCCGCTCCCGGGAAAGTCGGCGACCGTGTAGATCGCGGGGTTGCGCTCGGCAGCTGCCCAGGCGCGCGTCGCGGCGGTCGCGCAGCGCTCGGCAAGCGCGGGGTCGATCGTTCGCCAGATCCGTGCGCATTGTGCCGCCACTGCGGCAAGGTTCAGCGTCGCCGCGGTAGTCGGCGGGTGCAGGACACGACGCTCGCGATCACGATCGGGGGGCATCGGCAGAGCGGTCCATTTCTCGTCCGCGACCTTGTGATGCGCCATGCCGCCGCTATCGACCGGGGTGAAGCGCAGTTGCCGCCTGGGGTCGGGCTGGTCGACCGGCAGCGCCATGCGCCGTCCTTCGGGCACCTGCATCCTCAGCAGGAATTCGACTTCGACCCGCGCATGGTCGAGCAGGTCGTCGACGCGATTGCCTGCCTCGGGGATCGGCAGCGTGCCGTCGGCAAAGGCCGATCGCCGCTGCACCTGTTGCGTTTCGTAGAGATTGAGCAGCGTCCAGGTCGCGATGCCGCCATTGACGACGTATTTGCCGTGGTCGCCGGCGTCGTACCAGCCTCCGGTGACGTCCAGCGTGTAGCCGCAATCGTCCCATTTGTTGCCGCGCCCGTCGACCCCCGCAACACAGCCGGCGATCTCCCGAACATGGCCGGCCGGGCGCGCCCAGCGCGCGCCGCCCGCAAACCGGGCTTCGATCGGCACGCCGGCGCGGTTGTGGTAGAAATAGGCGAGCGCATCGCGCGACACGCCGCGATAGAGCCGCGGGCCGATCGCGAACGCCGGGCTGGCGACACCGTCGGCGACCAGCCTGAGGCCGCGGCCCGTGGTCCGCAAGGCGCCGAAATCGATCCGGTGGAGCGTCCGGCCCGAGGCGCGATCACGGCCATAGGGGATCGTTCGACCGCGCAGCATCACCGTGCCGTTCGCGCCTTCGACTCGCCAGTCGAGCGGTGCGGTCGCGTCGGTTTCGACGATCGCGCGCTTGGGAGCGGCGGCCGCGAAGCCGACCCCGTTGAGGCGGATCGCCGTCGTTTGCGCGGCAGCCGGGGCGCATGCCGCGACGCACGCGAACAGCGCGAGCTGCTTCATCGGTCGGCCACAGCGAACACGCCGAATACCGCGCCGACGAAGCCGCCGGCTTTCGCGGTCGACAGCAGCGTCCCGTCCTGGTCGGGGCCGAGCGCGCGCCACGCACCGGGCCGGGCGGCATAGGCGAAACGATACCGCGCGCCGTCGGCGGTAACGCGCAGCTCTACCGGAGCACCGGGCCGCCCCGGCAGTATCGCCTGGCTCACCAGCGTCCCCGCCTTCGGATCGTCGGGGCCGCCCCGCCGGATCAGCCTTACCACCGGCTTGCCGCCGTCTTGCCCGACGGTGATCGCGAACCAATAGTCGTCGTTCTGCAGCGCCGTCAGCCCCGCTTGTCCCCGCGTGCCGCCGAACCGTACCCGCGTCGTCACCGTCGCATGCGCGTGCTGCTGCCGCCGCGCGAGCAATGACGGGTTGGCATTGTCGCCGAGCCCCGCCGCGCGAGGCCGCAGCGTCAGCGTGCCGCGCGGGCTGCCGAGATCGTACCAGCGCTCGCGCGGGTTGCGCATCATCAGCCAGGCCGGATCGAGCGCGGCGCGGTCGAACTCGTCGCGCCACCCGAACGCACCGCTGGTGGCGGGCGCAGGGCGCGGGTCGCGTGGCAGGGCAGGGCGGCGCAGCACCAACGGGATCGGCGTCGCCGCGGGCAGGATCCGCGGCCACTCGCCGCGCCAGTCGACCGGCAACAGGAAGGTCTCGCGCCCGGTGTTGTAATAGTCGCCCGCATAGGGCCGCACCGCCAGGAAGCTCGCCCACCAGTCGCCATTGGGCGTGGTGACGAAATCAGCATGTCCCGCGGAGGTCACCGGATCGATCCGGTCGGCGGGCAGATCGCGCTGGGTGAGGATCGGGTTGGGGCCAACCACAAAGGGCCCGTCCGGCCTGCGCGACCGCAACACCACCTGCGAATGGTTGATCGCGGTGCCGCCCTCCGCACAGATCAGGTAATACCAGCCGTTGCGCGCGATCAGGTGCGGGCCCTCGATCCAGATCGGCTTGGCGGCGGGATCGATCCCGCCATCGACCAGGACCTTGCGCGGGCCGAAGGTGCGGTTGGTACGCAGGTCGAAGCGCTGGATCCAGATCGCGCGGTGACCCTCGTAGCGCGGCTTGCCCTGCGGCGGACCGTTGTTGACGATCCACGCGCTGCCATCGGCATCGACGAACAGCGAAGGATCGATCGCGCCCTCCAGGTCGGGTAGCCACACCGGATCGCTCCACGGCCCGGCCGGGTTGGTTGCGGTCACCAGGAAATTGCCGCCGCAATCGACGCAGGTGTTGAGGATGTAGAACGTCCCCGCATGATGCTCGATCGCGGGCGCGAACACCCCTCGCGACAGGCCGAGCCTTGCGAAATCGAGTTGCCCGGGGCGGTCGATTGCATTGCCGATCTGGCGCCAGGTGACGAGGTCGCGGCTGTGGAACACCGGAATTCCCGGGAACCAGGAAAAGGTCGAATGGACCAGATAATAGTCCTTGCCGACCCGCGTGATGCTCGGGTCGGGGTAGAAGCCCTGCAGGATCGGGTTGCGAAACTCGGCCGGCCCCACGCGTACGCGGCGGTCCACCGGGTCCTCGCCGCGATAGGCGACCCAGTCGAACTGCGCGGTCTGCGCCGCCAGCGCCATCAACGTCGCCGCGATCATGTCGCCGCGCAATGCTGGGCGATGAAATCGCGGTGGCGCGGCATGTAGTCCGCCGAATTGCCGACCGCGCGCTCGATCTCGGCAAGCCGTGCGCGGGTGGTGTCGAGCGACATCGCGTCGGCGACCGGATCGTGCCCGCGCGTTTTCAGCAACTGGCCGTGCATCACTGCGAACCAACTCGTGTCATTGAACAGCTCCTCGTTCTCGCGGAAGACGCGGCCATGCGCGCGAAACACGCGCATCTTCTCGGCCAGCCGCTCGGGGATCGGCATGGTCCGGCAATAATCCCAGAACGGCGTGTCGGTGCGTTCGGTCAGGTGGTAGTGCAGGATCAGGAAGTCGCGGATCTCGGCATATTCGTTGAGCACGATGCGGTTGTAGCGCTCGATCGTGGCGGCATCGAAGTTGCGATCCGGAAACATCGCCATGAAGCGCGACAGGCCGCTCTGGATCATCCACAGGCTGGTGGATTCGAGCGGCTCCATGAACCCCGACGCGAGCCCGAGCGCGAGGACGTTGCGGTCCCACAGCTTGGCGCGGTGTCCGGTTCGAAACGGCACCAGCCGCGGGTCGGCAAGCGGCTCGCCGTCGAGATTGGCAAGCAGCATCGCGGCCGCTTCGTCGTCGCTGAGATGCGCGCTCGAATAGACATGGCCGTTGCCGATGCGGTGCTGGAGCGGGATGAGCCACTGCCACCCCGCGGTCCGCGCGGTGGAACGGGTATAGGGTTCCATCGTCTCGCGCCCGGCGCAGGGCACCGCGACTGCCCGGTCGCAGGGCAGCCAGTGCTTCCAGTCGATGAAGTCGTTGCCGAGCGCGCCACCGATCAGCAGCGAGCGGAAGCCCGAACAATCGATGTAGAGGTCGGCCTCGATCCGCTCGCCATTCTCCAGCACGACCGCGGCGACGTGCCCGGTCTCGCCATCGAGGACGGTGTCGACGATCTTGCCCTCGCGCCGCACTACCCCGCGCGCCTCGGAATAGCGCCGCAGGTAGCGCGCGTAGAGCCCGGCGTCGAAATGATAGGCATAGGCGATATCCGACAGCGGCGAATTGCCGGCGTCGACCGGCCGCATGAACTTGCCGCGCTCGGCGGCGGTCGCCTGCAGCGAATAGCCATCGATCGAGGCCGCTTCGCCCAGCGCGTGCAGCCGCAGGAAATAGGCGTGGAACGAAACCCCGCCCATGTTCACGCCATAGCCGCCGAACGGATGGAAATAGCGATGGCCCAGCCGCCCCCAGTCGACGAACTGGATGCCCAGCTTGAAGCTGCCCTTGGTCTCGCGGACGAACTCGTCCTCGTCGATCCCGAGCATGCGATTGAACGTCGCCATTTGTGGGATCGTGGCCTCGCCGACGCCGACGATCCCGATCTCGTCGGATTCGATCAGCTCGATCCGCGCATAGTCCGGGCCGAGCAGCCGGCCCAGCGTCGCGGCCGCCATCCAGCCCGCGCTGCCACCGCCGACGATCGCGATGCTGCGGATCCGCGCATCGCTCATCGTGCGGTCCCTCGATCGCGCGAGGGGTAGCCGGCGTTCGGCACGGTGGCGGGGTTCATCTGGCTCTTCCCGGACGCTCGGACATGGGATCGCGGCATAACGGAGCGGAGTCGCCGGGTCACGCGGCGCGGGTCGGGCGCGCCGGGCGATCCGGTGCCGCGGTCAGCGCCGCAGCGATCGCTGCGTACAGCGGCTTGGGCCGGAGATCGACGTCATAGGGGGAGCCGCGGCTGATCTCGCCGTCCGGGCGGGGTTCGAAGCCGCGCAGCCAGCTATAGCGGTCGGTCATGCCCCAGGCGAGGACGTCGTTCAGCTGCGGATAGGACAGCATCACGTCGAGATACGCACGCGCGAAATCGGCCACGCCCTGGTCGCGCGTCGCGACGTTGGCGGGAAGACCACGGTCGCGCACGTCGAACTCGGTGATCACCAGCCGGTAGCCCATGCCGGTCACCTGATCGAGGAAGCGCCGCCATTCCGGCGTCAGTTGCGCGACCAGTTGCGCGATCGACGGTGTCGCGCCGAAGATGCCGATGTGCGACTGCACCCCGAGTGCGTCGACCGGGACGTCGCGGCGGCGAAACCCCTCGAGCAACCGCAACACGCCTGCGCGATGCCGTTCGTTGCCGGTTTCCCAGCTCATATAGTCGTTATAGACCAGCTCGGCATGCGGCGCGGCGGCGCGCGCGGTGCGGAACGCCAGGTCGAGCACCGGCTCGGCGCCCCCCATCGCCCGCGACAGCGAGGTCTGGCGCAACTCGCCCGTGCCCGGATCGACCGCCTCGTTGACCACGTCGTAGCTGCGGATCCGCGTGCCGTAACGCTTGGCAACGGTGTCGATGTGCGTGCTCAGCAGGCGCTCCGCTTCGCTGGCCGGCCTCGCCCCGAAATCATAATCGTTGAGCCACTTCGGGAACCAGCGGTCATAGTGCCACAACAATGTATGCCCGCGCAGATCGAGGCGGCGCTCCTGCGCATAGGCGACCATCGCGTCGAGCCGGGTGAAGTCGAAGCGATCGGCCGCTGGCCGGCTGGACTGCCATTTGAGCTCGTTCTCGGGGACCAGCACTCCGCAATCGCGCTCCAGCAACGCCGCATAGGCCGGATTGGCGAACGAGCCCGCATCCGCCCCCTGCGCCGACCATGCGAAGCACGACCCGAACGTCAGGTTGCGCGGCGTCGCCAGTGCGTTGAGCCCCGCTGAGGCAGCGGGCGACGGCAACGGCATCGGCATCGGCGCCGCGACCGGCGGCAGCGTCGTCGAAGGCGCAGCGTCGACCGATCCGCCACAGCCCGACAACAAGGCACCCGCCGCCACCGCGACGCCGCCCTCCAGCATCGCACGCCGCGTCAACACCGGCCGGCCTTCGTCGCGGTCGGGCGTACCGGTGCCCGGGTAGTTCGATCGCATGGACGCTCTCCGTCGGCCGCCGCTTTTCGCGTGCTGCTTGTCGTGCTGTGGTAGCGGTATCAATGGCGGCGCGCCGTTGCTTGTCAACCCGTGATCACGCGACTAGTCCGCATCCGTGGGTGTGCGCTTCCCCTTGTCGCGTGAGCTGCGGACCATGGTCCGCCGGGTCGGCAGCGAAGGCGAGCCGGTGATGGTGATCGATGGCGTGCTCGCCGATGCGGCGGCGCTGGTCGATTGCGCCGCGGCATCGGCGTTCGCGCCGGCGCATGGCCCTGCAGGTGGCTATCCGGGGCTGCGTGCGCCGGCGCCGCTGGATTATGTCGAGACGGTCGTGCGCACGCTGGCCGCGCCGATTGCCGAAGCGTTCGCGCTCGGTGCGGCGCGGCCCGCCCGCGCGGAGTGCAACTTTTCGCTGGTCACGCTGGCGCCCGATGCCCTCGTGCCCGCGCAGCGCGCACCGCACATCGACACCGTCGATCCGTGGCAGTTCGCGATCCTTCACTATCTCTGCGCGCCGCAATTCGGTGGCACCTCCTTCTTTCGCCACCGTGTCACCGGGTTCGAGACGTTGAGCGAAGCCCGGCTTGCCGATTATGACGCCGTCCGCGCGGCCGAACCCGACGAGCCGGGTTATGTCGTGGCGGGCGGGCGCTGGTTCGACGCGATCGGCGAGGTCGAGGCGCAGTCTAACCGGCTGGTGATCTATCGCAGCCGCCTGCTCCATTCGGGCCGGATCCTCGCACCCGAGCTGCTGACCGCGGACCCGCGCACCGGCCGCCTGACCGCGAACATCTTCCTCACGATGCGTCCGGCTCAATAAAAAGCCGCCGGTCGTACGCGACGACCGGCGGCAAGGCACCGCGAAAGGGGACGCGGTTACGGGGAAGTCGTT
>DATLME010000316.1:0-8543 GCA_035537395.1 Sphingomonas sp.
ATGGGCGACTGCGACAATCTGGCGGCGACGCCAACGGCGCCTGGCCGCCTCGACGCGCGGCGCCATTGTCGCATCATCGGGCTGGGGGGCTGAGATCATGGCAACGCAATTGCGCAGCCGATCGCATCTGGTCACGGCACCGCGCTCGTTCGTGCCGGTCGACTCCGTTCCGCTGGCGCGCGCACACGAATTCGACGACGAAAGCTTCGAGCCGCTGGCGTTGTTCGCGCGCGAGATGAGCCGCGAGATGCAGGGCGACGGCGTGCTGGTGACCTGGCATGACGGCGGCACCGATCCGCTGGTGCTGTATGGCGATTGCGAGCCGCACTCGCCTGAGGAATGCGCCATGGCCGAGATGTCGCTTGCGGCGGCTCGCCAGCCGAGCGGCGTCGCGCGCACCCAGTGGCGGGTTCGCGACGAGATCGATCCCGATGCGCTGCTGACGACGAGCATTCCCGCGGATGGCGGTGTCGTCACCATCACCACGCTGTTTCGCCGCATCGGCAGCTCGACCCGCGCCCGCGCGCACGATACCGCGGCGCGCCTGTTGCCGCTGGTCCAGCCGTTCTTCCGGATGTGGACGCTCCGGCTGCGCACCGCGCGTCGGGTGAAGGCGCTGACCGCCGCGCTCAACAATACCGATGTCGGCATCCTGCTCGTCGACGCCCAGGGCCAGGTGACCTTCGCGAACGACGTCGCCGAATCGCTGCTGGCGCAGAATGACGGCCTGCGTCGCAAGGGCAATTCGCTGTTCGGTGCGCGGCTTGCGGATACGCTGCGGCTGCAAGCCGCGCTCGAACATGCGATCTCGCCGCATCCCGCGCAGATCGGCCGGCCGATCGCGCCGGTCGTCCCGCTTCACCGCGCGGAAGGCCGGCCGCTGCTCGCCGCGATCGTTGCGGCCGACGGCCAGCCCGATGTCGCGGGATCGAGCGCGGCGGTGATCTACGTCGTCGATCCCGATCAGGATCTGCGCCCGGTGGTCGAACCCGCCTGCAAATATTACGGGCTGTCCCCCGTCGAAACCCGGCTGGCATGCATGCTCGCCAACGGTTCCAGCCTCGGCGACTCGGCCAAGGCGATGCACGTCACCGAGCAAACCGCGCGATCCTACCTCAAGCAGATCTTCGTCAAGACCGACACCAACCGGCAAGCCGAGCTGGTGCGCTTGATGCTGACGAGCTCGGTACGGACCGCGCCGCGCAATCGCGCCAGCTTCGGATGAATTTGCCCCCGTTTGGGGGGGACGAAAGACCGCATCCCGGGGGCGGCTTAGCTTAACGGAACGTTAATAAAGCAGATGTGCCGATCCCGGCGCCGCCACGGTTCATCGTGTCGCCCTACAGGGCCGGCCCGAATCGGTGCGAAACCGATAGACGAGGATTACGAGCGATGAAGTTCCAACTATTCCAAACCTGCTCCGTCGCCGCGATGCTGCTCGCAGCCCCGGCCCTGGCCCAGACCACCAACAGCCCCGGCAGCCTCAACGGCGGTGACGCCTCGCTGACGGACAGCGCCAACGCCACGTCGACGACCACCGAGTCGACTGCCGACAGCTATAATGGCGGCAACACCGCCGACAGCTATAACGGTGGCAACACCGCCGACAGCGGCAACACGGCGACCAACACCACCAACACCGACAACACCAACAATTCGACCAATGACAGCCTGAACGGTGGCAACACGTCGCTTGCCGACAGCCAGAATGGCGGCAACACCGACAATTCGGGTAGCTACAATGGCGGAAACACGTCGTTGGCCGACAGCCAGAACACCGACAATTCCACCAACACCTCGGCAACCGGCGGCACGTCGGCGGCGAACAACGGTGGGACTGCGGTGGGCGATGTCAGCCTGGCGGTTGCCGACAGCGGCAACACCGACAACTCGGTCGATGGCAGCTATAATGGCGGCAACACCGACAGCTCGGACAGCAACAATGGCGGCAACACCTCGATCGCCGACAGCCAGAACACCAACACCACCAACAACACCGACAATTCGACCAACGACAGCGGCAACGTCATCAGCACCACTGACGGCGGCCGGGTCGCGGCGAACAACGGGTCGACGGTAACCGATTCGAGCGACAACTCGACGAACACCGCCAACCTGTCGGTGGCCGACAGCGGCAACGACAGCAGCGACAATTCGGACAATTCGACGAACGACAGCTTCAACGATAGTTCGAACAACAGCGACAATTCGAACAACTCGACGAACGACAGCGGCAACGACAATTCGAACAGCTCGACGAACAACAGCAACAACGACAATTCGAACAGCTCGACGAACAACAGCGGCAACGACAGTTCGAACAACTCCACGAACGACAATTCGGTGCGGCAGATCACCGAAGCGTCGAGCGGTGCTGGTACGGCTCGTACCAACAACGTGTTCGGCGACAGTGCGGTCGTCGCGAGCTCCACGCTGTCGAGCTACGTAACCGGCGTTTCGGTCTCCTATTCGGGATCGCAGCGCAACACCAACGACACCGACAACAGCATCGCGAACCGCGGCAGCGCGTTCTCGAACTTCGCCGGTATGCAGGCGCTCAACCAGAACACGGGCGTCGGCGCATCGCAAAATGCGAGCGTCAGTGTTGCGGCATCGACGGGCGACATCGCCTTCTGATCCCGCGGGTCGGCAGCACGGTGTGTCCGTGCTGCCGACCTTTTCCTTTCGCTGATAGGTGGCCGATGTTTCGCTCTTCCTCTCGCATCCTCGCCGCGGCCTTGGGCGCGATCGTGATGCTGTTCCCCGTCAACGCGGGAGCCCAGAGTGCGCCCGAGCCGCAGTCGGCCCCCTTTGCCGCCGTCGCGCTCGACGACAGCGCGCTCGGCGGGATCGCAGGCCGCGAGGACACTCGCCAGATCTCGACATCCAGCCAGGTCGCAGGCGTTTCGCAGAACAGCGTCGGCGACAATGTGCAGACCGGCGATGCGCGGATCTCCGACAACGCCTTCCAGAACCTGTCGGGGCTATCGATCCTCAACGTCAACACCGGCAACAACGTCGCGATCAACGCGACGATGAACGTCAACATCGCGATCCAACAGGCCCCGTGAACCGCCAGACGCTGATTTCGGCCATGTCGTTCCGGGCCATGCTTCCGGCCATTCTCCTTCCGGCAACGCTGCTGGGCGCGTGCGCGCAACAGACCGCCGGCCCGTCACGTTTCATTGCCGGCGCCGGTCCGGTCGGCACCTTCGACGTGCCCGTGCGAAGCGTCGTCGATCAGCGTTTCGCCGGGGTCATCCGCCAGCGCTACGACTTCAGCTGCGGCTCCGCCGCGCTCGCCACGCTGCTGCGCTACCATTATGATTTCAACGTCGGCGAGGAACTCGCGTTTCGCGGGATGTGGGCGCATGGCGACCGCGACCAGATCCGCCGGGTCGGCTTCTCGCTGCTCGACATGAAGCGCTGGCTGCTCAGCCGCGGTATCACGGCGGACGGCTACAAGGTGTCGCTCGATCGGGTCGCCCAGACCGGCGTCCCCGGTATCGCGCTGATCGCAGTGAAGAATTATCGCCATTTCGTCGTCGTGAAAGGCATCAAGGACGGCGAAGTCCTGCTCGGCGATCCCTCCGCAGGCGTGTCGGTGATGCCGATCGAGAAATTCCGCGCGGCGTGGAACGGGATCTATTTCGTGCTGGGCGACGATCAGGCGCTCGCCAAGTCTCGCTTCAACGAGGGCCGCCAATGGTCCGCCTTCGTCCGCGCGCCGCTCGGCGCCCGGTTCGCGGATCCGCTCAGCCAGCAGGCGCTGTCGCTCACCGCGCCCTTCTACGGAGACATCTCATGATCGCGCTCTGGCTCGTCCTTGCGGCGCAGGCCGCGACGCCGTTGGGTGCGCCGGCGCTGCCGGACCCGGTACTTTCCGAGCAACGCGGCGGATTCCGCCTGCCCAGCGGCATCGACGTCTCGATCACCGTGCAGACCCAGACCGTGCTCGACGGCGCGGTCGTCCTGCGCACCGTATTCCGCGCGGATCAGGGCACGCCGACGCTGACGATCATGGCGCCCCCCGCCGGACAGACGGTTCCCGCCCCGCGCAACGCCGCGACCTCGGCCGCCGCGCAGGGTGCCGCGACTCCGTCGGTCACCTATGATCGCAACATGGGGCTCCAGCTCGTCCCGGGCATCACGACCCCGAAGGTCTCGATTTCCTCCGGCGCCGCGGGTGCCGCTACCGCCGGCGAGGGGCTCGCGACCGTCGCGCCCGGCGCCGTCACCGACAATGGCATCGTCTCCGCCGCCACCAATGGCGGGCTGAAGACGGTGACGCTCGACGCCGCCGAGCTGTCGATCACGCATATCGCGGGCAATGCCTTCGGTTCGGCGATCCTCAATTCGGGCAGCGATCGCGCGATCGACACGCAGACCACGGTTTCGATCGATCTCAGCAACACTGGACCGGACGTGCTTGGATCGACGATGTTCAAGATCCAGGATGTGGCAATCGCGGCTGCGGCAATGCGCGCGAATTGAAGGGGAACAGGATGAAGCGCTGGTTGATCGCCGGAACCGCCCTCGCGACCATGCAGGTCGCCTTGCCCGCGGATGCGCAGCGGGCGCCCAAGAGGCCGGCACTCCAGATCCAGCTAGACCGCGCGATGTCACTGATCGAGGCGCAGCAGCAACGGCTCGACAGCCAGGCGGCCGAAATCGCCAGCCTGCGCGAGCGGATCGATGCCAACCAGGCAGCCTCGGCGGGCCCGTTGCCGACGATCGCACCACCCGGCGGCGGCACCCCGCCGCAACCCGCGATCGCGGCTGCACAGGGCGCGGCGCCGGGGGGTGGCGAGCCGGGTACGGTGTTGCAGCCGCCGGTGCAGCCGCTCGAACGCGTCGGCGCGCGACCTGCGGAGGAGGAGCGGCCGATCCAGCTTGCGGTGCTCGAGAACCAGGCGAGCGTCGTCACCCGGCGCGGCGCGCTCACTGCCGAGTTCCAGGCCGATTATGCGCGCGCCGACCGGAGCCGCGCGGTGTTCCGCGGCATCGAACTGGTCGAGGCCGTGCTGGTCGGCGTGTTCGACATCAACGAAAGCCGCCAGGACGTGATCACCAGCTCCGCGGCGCTGCGCTACGGCGCGACCCGGCGGCTCGAGCTGGGCGTCCGGGTGCCGTTCGTGCACCGGTCCGACGCGTCGATCGTCGCGCCGATCCAGGGCAGCACCAACAACGATCCGGCGGCGACGATCGACAGTTCGGTGAAGGGTACCGGGATCGGCGATGTCGAGCTGACTGCGCGCTACCAGCTGCTCGACGGCCACAACGGCTCGCCGTTCGTGATCGCCAACCTGCAGGGGGTGATCCCGACCGGGTCGGACCCGTTCGCAATCCCGCGCAACGAGCTGGGCAGCCTCACCCGCGCCGCCACCGGTGCCGGGTTCTGGGGCATCTCGCCCAGCCTCACCGCGATCCTGCCGAGCGATCCGGTGGTGCTGTTCGGCACGCTCGGCTACACCTTCAACCTCGGCAAGTCGGTCGATACCCGCTTCCCGTCGGTGATCATCAATTATGTGGATCCCGGCGACGCGATCTCGGGAAGCGCGGGGATCGGCATCTCGTTCAACGACCGGACCACGATCAACCTCGGCTATGCCCATAGCTGGGCGTTCGGAACGAAGACGCGGACCATGCTCGCGACGCCGACCGCCGACTGGTCCGGCCCGCGCGAGACGACGTCGCGCGATCTGCAGATCGGCCGCCTCCTGTTCGGGGTCACCTACCGCGTGTCGGATCGTGCCAGCCTCAACTGGTCGGTCGAGGTCGGCGCCACCGAGGATGCAACCGACCTGCGCACCGTGCTCCGCGTGCCGTTCGTGATGCTGACGGGCAGCTGAGGCAACGCCGGCGCGCGTCGGCGCGTTGTCGGCGCATGATCAGCCCGGCCCTTTCTGCTTCCCCGACCCGCCTGTGGCGACCACGGCGGGTGCTGATCACCCGCTCGGCGCGCGACTGGGCGCATGGCCGCGGCATCGCCGAACGCGCGGGCGCGCTTGGCATCGCGGTCGACGAGCTGCCGACCGACCGGCTGGCGCTCGCCTTCCCCGACGACGATCGCCGCGCCTATGCCGAGGCCAAGCAGACGCTCGCGGTCGTGGTCGCGCCGCCCTCGAAGCGGCGCCTTCAGCCGATCGCGCCGTCCGCGGACTGGCGGGTCGACCTCGCCGAGGGCTGTCCCGCGCATTGCAGCTATTGCTATCTCGCGGGGTCGCTGAAGGGGCCGCCGATCACGCGCGCCTACGCGAACCTGCCCGAGATCCTTGCCGAACTGCCCCCGCATCTCGGCCAGGGCAAGGTGACCTCGCGCTCCAGCCGCCGCGCGCACGAGGGCACCACCTTCGAGGCGAGCTGCTATACCGATCCACTTGCGCTCGAGCATCTCACCGGTTCGCTGTCCGCGCTGGTCGCGCATTTCGGCGCCTGGCAGGAAAGCGCGCAGCTGCGCTTCACCAGCAAGTTTGCCGCGGTGGAGCCGCTGCTCGCGCTCGACCATGGCGGCCGCACCCGGATGCGCGCGTCGGTGAACCCGCCGCTGTTCGCGCGCTTCGAAGGCGGCACCGATCCAGTCGCCGCACGCCTCGCCGCGCTCGCCAAGATGGCGCGCGCGGGCTATCCGATCGGCCTTACGATCGCGCCGATCATCGCTGCCGAGGGCTGGGAAACGGCTTACGCCTCGCTGATCGCACAGGCTGCCGCCGCGCTGACACCGATTCCCGATCTCGACCTGACGATCGAGCTGATCACCCATCGCTATTCGCCAGGATCGAAGGCGGTGCTCGAAAGCTGGTATCCCGGCTCGGATCTCGCCATGGGCAGCGCCGACCGTACCGAAAAACGCACCAAGTTCGGCTCGGTCAAATATGTCTACGACGCCGACACGATGCAGCGCTTGCGACGGTTCTTCGAAGCGGAGATCGGCCGCGCGCTGCCCGCCGCGCGGATCCTCTACTGGACCTGATCGCGCACGTTTTTCCCTACTTCATCAGCCCCGCTGCGCGCAGCGCGTCCTCGATGACGCGCTGGACGCCCGGCGCCGTCGGCTTGCTCGCCTGGCCCGACGCCGGCGTGGTACGGGTCGCACGCAGCGGTGGCACGGTGCGCGTCGCGGGCGTCGCAGGTGTCGCGGGCCTTGCAGGTGTCGCGGGCGTCGCCTTGCGAATGACCGCCGGGCCGGCGGCCGCGCCGTCGGGGATCAACCGCCACGACCGTGCGATCGCGGCGGTGCTGTCGACCTCGCCCGCGAGCATATAGGGGCCGGTTGCGCCGAGCCCATCCGGGCCGGTGGGATCGATCGGCACGCCATGCGCCATCCCCGCGATCCGCCAGGTCTCGACGACGGTGCGACCGTCGGACACCCAGCGACGCTGCTCCCAGCTGTCGCCGCGTTCGACATGGGTCGGGGTCTCACCGACGCCATGGACGCCGCGCCACTGGCTGGCGAGCTGGTCGAGATTGGCGACGGCAACGGTCGGATCAGCGTCACCATGCCAGATCGCCACAGTCGGACGCCGTCCGGCGAAGCTCGCCGAGGCGCGGGTGACGGAGGCCGCGCTCGCGCTCGCGGTCCGCTTGTCGCCGCCCTTCATGCGATCGAAGGCAGCCGCGACGCCCTCGTTGCCGCCGAACGCCAGACCGCCGATGATCGCGCCGCCCGCGAACAGCTCGGGATGGGTGGCCAGCATCACCGCGGTCATCGCGCCGCCCGCCGACAGGCCGGTGACGAACACCCGCGCCGGATCGATCCCGTGCCGGTCGATCATCGCCGCGATCATCTGCGCGATCGATTCGGGCTCGCCGCCGCTGCGATCCACGTCGGACGCCTGGAACCAGTTGAAGCACAGGTTCATGTTGTTGCTTCGCCGCTGCTCGGGATAGAGCAACGCGAAGCCGGCGCGCTCGGCCAGCGTCGACCATCCCGTGCCGGCGTCGTAGCCCGCCGCGGTCTGGGTGCAGCCGTGGAGCACGACGACGAGTGGCGCACCTGCCGGAAGATCGTCGGGCCGGTAGAACCAGCCCGCAAGCGCACCCGGATTGCTGCCGAAGCCATCGAGCGGCGCCAGCCGGTCGCTCGTCATCGCCCCGGGCTGATTGGCCGCAAGCTTCGCTAATGTTTCGGAAATTCGCATCTGTCGTTCCTCCAGCCGAGAACGATCGACCTTGCCAGTAACAACAACCTTATAGCGGAAACGTTGCTGCACCGCAGCATTTTGTTGGTTCAGGCGCCCACGGCGACCTCGTCCTCGCGATCGGGATCACGCCCTTGCTGGCGATCGAGCGAGCGCATGATCGGCGTCACGGTCAGTCCGTGGAGCAGGATCGACAGCAGGACGACGACGCCCAGCAACCCCCAGAGCCGTTCGGCGGGGGCGCCGGTGATCTCGTTCATGCCGTACGCCAGGTAATAGATCGACCCCACGCCGCGGATCCCGAAGAACGCGAGTGTCAGCCGCTCGTTGCGGTCCGCGTTCGATCCGGTCAGTCCGATCAGCCCGGTGATCGGGCGGATGATCAGGAGGATGACGAGTGCG
>DATLME010000317.1:0-37164 GCA_035537395.1 Sphingomonas sp.
GGATGAAGGCGATCGGGCGGCTGCCGGATTGACGCGCGGCCTACTCGTCGTGCGCGATGCGCTCGGCGCGTTGATCAGGCGGGGTCAGGTGGACACAGCGATGAAGGCGGATGCGCAAGGGCGCGTTGTTGAAAGCTAGGATGCTCGTCCGCTGCCGTCGTGCCAAGCGTATCCGCTGAACGCCCACAAGAGCCGTCCACGCATTCATGGGCATATCAAAAGGCGGCGAAGCACGAGGACATGAACTAGTGGAGCATTGGCTCAACATGCCGCGTAGCGCGGATGGAGCATGGGCCGCGAGACTCGAACGTCTATGACCACGAAGTCCGCGACACCCACCGCCTCGGGCTGTGGGGCCGAGTAGTGTCTGCGCCCGGCGGGCCCTTCATGGGCCCACCGGGCATCAACAATTAAGCAGCCTGCAGGTTCACGGCAGACGTCTTGCCGCGATTGTCAGTCTCCAGCTCGTACGAGACGCGCTGATCCTGATTGAGAGTCTGCATGCCAGCGCGCTCCACTGCCGAGATATGAACGAATGCGTCGCCGCCACCATTTTCCGGTGCGATGAAACCATAGCCCTTGTCGACGTTGAAAAACTTGACGGTGCCGGTAATCATAAAGGGTATCCTTGTCCCAGGTATCACGGGCCTGCGCCAATAGCGGCGCATCCCGGCTTCAGTGAGGCTAGAAAGGGACAGTGGGAAGAGCCGAAGGCGGCCCAGTAGTCCGTCGCATGCGACGTCAGCCCGAACGGAATAGCACAACACCGGCGAAAGGGAAAGCCGTGCAATGATCCGGTACTATGGTCGATTTGCAGCGCGCGGGCGCGATCAGCCGCCGCGCCTTGCTCGCTCTGCCATCTCGTTCAGCTGGACGACCGCTTCCGCAAACCGGTGATCGGCTTCCGCGTAGCGCAACGGTCGCACGCGCTGCACCAGGATTTCGGCCGGTTCGGGATCCTGTGCGAGTAGCGTCATAACCTCGTCTGCAAATTCATCGAGCGGCATGTAGCCAGCGCGCGTCTCTTGACCGGGTGTAAGTGTGGTCTGAACACCGGGCGGTGCGATCTCGATCACCTCGACCTTGCCATGGAGCAGGCGGCGGAGGCTCACGGTGTAGGAATGGATCGCTGCCTTCGTTGCCGAATAGGTCGGCGCCGCGGTCAACGGCACGAAGGCGAGCCCCGATGTAAGATTGACGATCGCGGCGTGGGCCTGCCCGGAAAGGTGATCGACCAGCGCGTTGGTAAGCCGGATCGGCCCAAGCAAATTGGTCACAATCGTGGCTTCCGCATCGGCGAGCTCGCGCCGCGTCGAAGCGTCTTCTAGCTTCATGATGCCCGCATTGTTGACGAGCACGTTGATGGCAGGGTGATCGGCAATCAGCTGGCGCGAGAATACCTCAATAGCGGCGGGGTCATCGACGTCGAGCGTCATAGCCGTCATGCGGTCGCGACCCGCGATCACTTTGTCGAGAGCGTCCGCTCGTCGCGCGGCCACGATCACGTGGTTGCCCGCATCATGCCAGCGCCGAGCGAGTGCGGCCCCGATTCCGGAGGAGGCGCCGGTTACTAGGATGGTGTTGCCCTTCGTTTTCAATTGGGTTCTCCTGTTGCGCGGAATTGGCCGGGGGCGATGCCGTCGAGCGTCCAGTCGCCGATGCTCCAGCGCACCAGCCGCAAGGTCGGATGCCCGACCGCGGCGGTCATGCGACGCACCTGCCGGTTCCTGCCCTCGCGGATCGTCAGCCTGAGCCAGCAATCGGGCACCGTCTTGCGAAAACGCACCGGCGGATCGCGCGGCCATAGCGCGGGAGCGGCAATCCGCTCCGCATCGGCGGGGCGGGTCACGCCGTCCTTCAGAGACACGCCGCGCCGCAGCGCCGCGAGGGCCGCGTCGGTGACGTCGCCCTCGACCTGGACGAGATAGGATTTCGGCAGCTTGAAGCGGGGATCGGCGATCCGCGCCTGGAGCCGGCCGTCGTCGGTCAGCAGCAGCAACCCCTCGCTGTCGAGATCGAGGCGGCCCGCGGGATAGACGCCGGGCATGTCGATGAAGGCCGACAGGGTCGAGCGACGCGCGCTGCCCGGATCGCCGTCGGTGAACTGGCACAGCACGTTGAACGGCTTGTTGAACAAGATCAGCGTCGGCGGCATGCCCGGCATGTAGCGGCTTGGCGGCGGCGGCGAAACCACGACGCGCGGCGACATGCGGCCAGCGACCGCCCGCCTGCATCCTATCGGTGCCGCCGCGCGTAGTTCCGGCAAGGTCGCACTCGGGAGCATGGCGTTGTTGGTTGATGGTGGTGGCAGCAGGAGCGCGACGGCCCCGTCCTCCGACGGCGCACGCAGCGGCGGACTGCTGGCGCAATTCCGGGTCCAGGTGACCCATACCTGGCGACACGGGCGCCCCGCACAGTTGCGCCGTCCCCAATTGTTCAACGAGCTGGTCCAGCATCGCAAGCTGTTCGATCGGGATCCCCGATTCCCGCTGTTCGCGGACAAGGTCGCGGTCAAGCCGATCGTCGCGGCGACGCTCGGACGCGAATGGGTCACGCCGACCCTGTGGCAGGGCAGCCGCCTGCCGCAGCGTGCCTGCTGGCCTGCGCCGTTCGTCGTGAAGGCGCGGCACGGATGCGGCCAGCACGCGTTCGTCCGATCCGAAGACGTCGACTGGAGCGAGATCCGCCGGCGTGCGCACGGCTGGACCCGCGAGCGCTACGGGATCTGGCTCGACGAGTGGCTGTACGGCCAGATCGAGCGTGGCTTGCTGGTCGAGCAGTTCATCGGCGAGGATGGCGCGCTGCCGATCGACTACAAGATCTTCGTGTTCGGCGGCCGCGCCGCGTTCGTGCAGGTCCATTTGAGCCGGGAACACCATCACCGCTGGATCGTGCTCGACACCGACTGGCGCCCCGTCTCGCGCGACGACGACGCCCCGCCGCGCCCGCGTTCGCTGCCGGCGATGCTGGCGGCGGCCGAGACGCTGAGCGAAGGTTTCGACTTCGTTCGGATCGACTTCTACGAAGTGGCAGGCACGCCACGGTTCGGCGAGATGACCTTCTATCCGGGATCAGGGCTCGATCCGTTCGACCCGATCGAACTGGATGCCACGATGGGCCGGCTGTGGCTGGCGGCCGGGGCCGGCGTCAGCGGCAAGACGGGGGCCGGGACCGGGTCAGCAGGGCGGAGGCGCGTAGCCAGCTACGCATAGTCGCGGTCGCGAAGGGCCTCGCTCGACACGAACGAGGCCCGCTGCGACGGGTTAGCGGCGATTGGTAGTGTCGACGTGGACGTGATCCTTCTGCTTGCGCGGCAGCAGCCCGGCAAGACCGAGGAGACCGAGCAGGCCCCAGGGGAAGCCGTCGTCATCGTCCTGTTCAATCGGCTGAGTCGTCGTGGTGCCGTCGGTGCCGGTCGCGGTCTGTGCAACGGCGGGTGCGCCGATGGCGAGCATGGCGCTGGCGGCAATTACGGTCGTGATTTTCATAGTGAAGCCCTCTGCTTGTCCGGCATTATCGAACGCCAAACCAACGTCACTTTCATGGGGCGGTTCCGGGAGCTTAACGTACGTTTGGTAACCTTTTAGCGGCGCGCGCAATCCGGCCGGGATCATCCGCCGTCCTACCCCCTGACGGCGCCGGCCGATGCGCGTCGAGGAAGCTCTGGTGCGTCGGCACCCTGTCGACCGCGGCGGCGATATCGGTGGCGAGATAGCCCAGGGCACGGGCGAGCTGATCGGTGGGCATCATCCGGGCGAGCCGGTGCCGTGCCCGTGGTTCGAGCCGAGCACCGCCGCGACGCGTGCGAGACTGGCGGTGCGTCCCCGGTGGCGCATCCCGGGCTGTGTCATCGACACCGTGCTGTCGCACGTTGTCAGCTTGTTGCGTCATTCGTGGACGGGGCGCATCGATCCGCTGCTGTCCACGGTCTGGACCGTGGCGCATGTGGTCCGTACGGGTCTGGCGGCGGGGACGATACATGGCGAAGGCACAGGGCACTCAGACGATGGCAAAGGCGACGCGCCGTGCGACGATCGTCGACGTCGCGCGCGATGCCGGCGTGTCGTCCAAGACGGTGTCGCGCGTCTTCAATGGCGAGCCGCATGTCAGGGACGACGTCAAGCGTCGCGTCCGGGCCGCGGCCGACGCGCTCGATTACCATCCAAACATGATGGCGCGGGCGCTGGTTCGCCAGCGATCGCACCTGATCGGGCTGGTCTACGAAAACCCGTCGCCGAGCTATGTGGTGGACCTGCAAAAGGGCGTGCTGCACCGGCTGCGGAACGAGCGCTACCGCCTGGTGGTGATTCCGGTGCCGTCCGTCGCTGATCATGCCGGCGAGGTGATCGGCTTGTTGCGCTCGGCCGCGCTCGACGGCGTCGTGCTCGCGCCCCCGGCCTCCGACAACAGCAGGATCCTGGACGACCTGACGAGTGCCGGCATCCGCTTCGCGCGGATCGCGCCGACCCGCCGCATCGAGGCCGGCCCGAGCAACCTCATCGACGACGTCACCGCGGCGCGGGAGATTGCGGAGCATGTGATCGGCCTGGGCCATCGCGACATCGGGATCATCAAGGGAGATCCCACCCACGCCTCGGCCGAGGCGCGGTTGCTCGGTTATTCGCAGGCGTTGCACGCGGCCGGGCTTCCGATGCGACTCGACCGGATCGAAGGCGGGATGTTCACGCGCGAGAGCGGCTACGACGCCGCGAGGCGGCTATTGCTGCGTGCCGATCGCCCGACCGCGATCCTGGCGCAGAACGACGACATGGCGGTCGGCGCGCTGATCGCCGCGCGCGAGATCGGGCTGTCGGTGCCGGACGATCTGTCGCTGGTCGGATTCGACGATTCGGAAGTTTCGCGCATCGCCTGGCCCGCGATCACCACGGTGCGGCAGCCGGTGTTCGACATGGCCTTCGCCGCTGCCGACATGGTCGTTGCGGCACTCGAGGGCGAACCGGTGGCAGCCCGCCGCGACCACCGGCATGAACTGGTGATCCGGCAATCTTCGGGTCCCGTGCCAGCGCGATTTTGATTTGACACCGGGCTGACAACGTTGACAATGAGCGCGCCGCGGCAAGACGGCAGTGAGCGGAGAGAGTGAATGGGTCGGCAGCGGTTCTTACGGGCAAGTGCGCCCCTGGCGTTGGCCACCGTGGCACTGTCCGCGATCGCAGTATCGGCAACGGTATCAGCGCAGCAAGGGACGGCGCAGCAAGGGACGGCGCAGGAGGGTGTGGCGCACCCCGACCGCTGGCCGGCAGGAAAATGGCCGATCGCGCGCGATCCGGGTGCGGAAAAGCGCATTGCGGATCTGCTGCGCCGGATGAGCGCGGAGGAAAAGGTCGGCCAGGTGATCCAGGCCGATATCGGCAGCGTCACACCGGACGACGTACGCCGCTATCATCTCGGTTCGGTGCTCAACGGCGGCAATTCGGGTCCCGGCGGCGACGACCTTGCGCCCGCGGCGAAGTGGCTCGAGCTTGCCGACGCCTTTTATGCAGCCTCGGTAGATCGTAGCGGCGGGCGCGTCGGCATCCCGATGATCTGGGGCACGGATGCGGTGCACGGCCACAGCAACATCGTCGGCGCGACGCTGTTTCCCCATAATGTCGGCCTCGGCGCTGCCAACGATCCCGCGCTGATCGAGCGGATCGGGGCGGCAACGGCTGCGGAAATCCGCGTGACCGGGCAGGAATGGACTTTCGCGCCCACGATCACGGTACCGCAGGACGCGCGTTGGGGCCGCACCTATGAAGGCTATTCCTCCGATCCCGCGCTGGTCGCTCGCTATGCCGACCGGATGATCCTCGGGCTGCAGGGCAAGCCCAATAGCGGCCCGATGCTTTCGGGACCGTATGTGCTCGCCAGCACCAAGCATTTCCTGGCCGATGGCGGCACGTTCGAAGGCCGCGACCAGGGCGACGCACGGATCAGTGAAGACGCGTTGCGCGACATTCATGGCCGCCCGTACGGCCCGGCGATCGCCAACGGCGTGGCGACGGTGATGACGAGTTTTTCGAGCTGGCACGGCATCAAGATCGCAGGCCACAAGGGCCTCGTCACCGACGTGCTGAAGGATCGGCTCGACTTTCAGGGCTTCGTCGTCACCGACTGGAATGCGCATGGCCAGGTCGCGGGTTGCAGCAACGCGAGCTGTCCGCAGGCCATCAATGCGGGCATCGACATGTATATGGCACCCGATAGCTGGCGGCCGCTCTACGTGTCGCTGCTCGCCCAGGTGAAGAACGGCACCGTACCGATGGCGCGGCTCGACGATGCGGTTGCGCGCATCCTCCGCGTCAAGATGCGGCTCGGGCTGTTCGAGGCGGGCAAGCCGTCGTCGCGACCGCTGGCGGGCCGATGGGAAATGCTGGGGTCACCCGCGCACCGCGCAATCGCGCGCGAGGCGGTCGGCAAGTCGCTCGTGCTGCTCAAGAACCAGGGCGTGCTGCCGCTCAAGCCCGGCGCCAACATCCTGGTCGCGGGCGACGGCGCGGACGACGTCGCGCGGCAAGCGGGCGGATGGACGCTGACGTGGCAGGGTACCGGCCTGACCAACGCCAACTTCCCGGGCGCGACCTCGCTTTGGGCCGGCATCAAGGACGCTGTCACCAAGCAGGGAGGGCGCGCGGAGCTGGCGCCCGATGGACGCTTCACTAGCAAGCCCGATGCCGCGATCGTCGTGTTCGGCGAGACGCCCTATGCCGAGTTCCAGGGCGATCTGAAGACGCTGCAGCTTCGACCCGACCTGCGCAAGCCAATCGAGACGATGCGGCGGCTGAAGGCGCAGGGCGTCCCGGTCATAGCGCTAATGCTGACCGGGCGTCCGCTGTTCACCGGACCCGAGCTGAACGCGGCGGATGCTTTCGTGGTCGCGTGGCTGCCCGGCAGCGAAGGTGCGGGCGTTGCCGACCGCCTGTTCGCGGCTGGTGGCTCGCCGGGCTTCACCGGCCGCCTCGCCATGCCGTGGCCGGCCACCGCGCGGGGCAACGGGCCGGTGCTCTATCCGCTCGGCTACGGCCTGTCGGGGCGCGAGCGCGGCCCCGCTTGGACGCCGGTATCGGAGGATCCGGGAGTGTCGGACACCGACTCCGGCGGGACCTTCTTCGCCGATGGCGTGCCCGCGGCGGCGTGGTCGCTGCGGATCGGCGACGAGGGCAGCGACCAGACCCGCATCACGACGGTACCGGCGGAGGCGCTGGGCGGGCGGGTGCGGGTGAGCGCGGTCGACGCGCGCGTCCAGGAGGGGGCCCGATTGTTCGAGTTCAAAGGCGGCGGCGTGCAGCAGGTCGCGCTGGATCCGAGCACCCCGCTCGACCTTACCCGCGAGGCGAACGGCGATGTCATGATCGTCGCCACGGTCCGGTTCGACACGCCGCCAGCTGCCGATGCAGCGATATTGGCGCGGTGCGGGCAGGGCTGCAACAAGCCGGTTTCGTTGAAGGGCGTACCGATCGGCCGTTTTGCGACGGTCGGCGTACCGCTGAGATGCCTCGGGGACGGGCTCGGCGCGGTCGAGACGCCGTTCGCGGTCCGGTCGAGCGGCGCGATGCGGTTCGCGCTCGCCCGAGTGGCGCTGGGCACCCAGGCGGATAAGGTTCTGACCTGCCGATAGGCAATGACGCGATCGAGGAGACGATAATGGTCGAAATAGCGGATCGCAGGCGAGTCATGCTGGGGATCGGTGCCGGGCTGGCGACCGTCGGCCTGCCGCGGATGTCCCGCGCGGCGGAGCCGGGGCGGCGCTTCGGCTATGCGGTGGTAGGCCTCGGATCCTATGCGACGCGGCAGATCATGCCGGCTTTCGCTTCCTGCGATCATGCCCGCCTCGTCGCGCTGGTGAGCGGCACGCCGGCCAAGCTCGACCAGTATGGCGCGGAATACGGCATCCCGCCGACGCACCGCTACAGCTACGCGCAGTTCGACAAGATCCGCGACAATCCGGACATCGACGCGGTGTACGTGATCCTTCCGAACAGCATGCATGCGGAATACACGATCCGCGCCGCGGCGGCGGGCAAGCATGTGATGTGCGAGAAGCCGATGGCGGTGTCGGTCGCCGAGGGCGAGGCGATGATCGCGGCGTGTCGGCGGGCAGGGCGCAAGCTGATGATCGGTTATCGCTCTCGTTTCGAGCCGTATAACCGGCTGGCGATCGAGCTAGCGCGCGGCGGCCATGTCGGGCGGACGCGGATCATCACGGCGGAACATGGCTTTTCGGCCCAGCCTAACCAATGGCGGCTCGATCGTGCGCTATCGGGCGGCGGATCGTTGATGGACATCGGCATCTACAGCCTCAACGCCGCGCGCTATCTGACCGGCGAGGAGCCCGTGGAGGTCAGCGCGGTCGAGGCGACCGACCGTTCGGATCCGCGTTTCCGCACCGTCGAGGATCGCATCAGCTTCTTGTTGCGCTTTCCGTCGGGCGCCGAGGCGACCTGCGTGTCGAGCTATGGATCGAACCACAACCGGTACCGTGTGGTCGGCACCGAAGGGTGGATCGATATGGAGCCGGCCACGTCGTACAATGCGCAGACGATGCGGATCTTCAAGGACGGTGCGGTCACGCCGCGGGTGTTGCCGAAGCCGCGCAAGAGCCAGTTCGCGGGCCAGCTGGATCATCTCGCCGAGTGCGTCGCCGCCAATACGCAGCCGATCGTCGCGGGCGAGGAAGGGCTCGCCGACCTGCGGATCATGGCGGCGATCTATCGATCGGCCGCCGAGCGCAAGCATGTGAGCCTGCGGGCATGATCGCACGCCGTGCGCTGCTCGCGGGGCTGGCGGCGACCGCGGTTGCGGGCCGGGCGGCGGCGGCGGCGATCGCGGCGGGGGTCACGCGGCTCGATCCGGCGCTCGACGATTTCGTCGACGCGCAGGCGCCGGTCGAGGTGCTCGGCCGCGGCTATCGCTGGGCGGAGGGGCCGGTATGGCTGCCGCGCGAGCGCGCGCTGCTGTTCTCGGACGTGCCCGGCAACGTCGTTCATCGCTGGACCGCGGCGGCGGGCGTCAAGACGTATCTGTCACCGTCGGGCTTGCAGGGGCCGGTGCCGCCCGGCCTGCGCGAGGCCGGGGCGAACGGCCTGGCGCTCGACCGCGACGGGCGGTTGCTGATCGCGGACAGCGGTACGCGTGCGATCGTGCGGCTCGACCTGCGCACCCGGCAGCGCACGGTGCTGGCGGCACGCTACGCAGGCAAGCGCTTCAACAGCCCGAACGATCTCGTCGTCGCTGCATCGGGGACGATCTACTTCACCGATCCCACCTACGGCCTCGAGGGGGGCGATGCGTCGCCGCTTCGCGAGCAGGGCCGCAACGGCGTCTACCGGCTCACCCCGGACGGCGTCGTGACGCTGATCGAGGGCGAGTTCCGGTATCCCAACGGCATCGCGCTCTCGCCCGACGGACGCACGCTCTACCTCGCGCTGTCGGACGAGACGCGTCCCGAGGTGCTGGCCTATGACCTGGGACGCGACGGCATGCCGACCGCGCGGCGCGTGTTCTGCGACATGCGCGCCGATGCCGCACGCGGGCTGCCGGGGTTGCCCGACGGCATGGACGTCGACGCGAGCGGACGCGTGCTCGCGACGGGACCCGGCGGCGTCCACGTGCTCGCCGCGGACGGGCGGCGGCTCGGCGTGATCGCGACCGGCAAGGCGGTGGCGAACTGCTGCGTCGGGGAGGGCGGCGGGAGCCTGTTCATGACCTCGTCGGACACGCTCGCCCGGGTCAGGCTGAAGCACGCGGGCTGAGCGGCCCTCGTCACCGGTCCTCGCTGCCCGCCGCGGTCAATCGTCGACGCGGGGCGGCTTGCCTTGCGAGCCGACGGTGATCGTCAGCTGCACGCTGAGCGCGTGATCCATCTGCGCGCGCGAACCCCGCCGCGGCGGGCGATACTGGTTCAGATAGCCGACATCGGCACTCACCGCCTGGCTGATCGGCAGCGTCACGCCGACGGTGTTGCGCATGCGTTCATAGCCGCGACGCTGCCCCCAGCGGGTGTCGTTCGGGAGGAAGAAGCTTTCATGGCTGACGAACAGCGCGAGACCGCCATGGCCGAGCGCGTGATTGTAGCGGATCAGCGGGCGGATGCGAAAGCCGATCTCGTCGCCGTCGGGATGGAAGCGCTCGTCGACCCGCAGCCGGGTTACGATCGGGCCGAAGGTGGCGACGACGTGCTGGCGGACGCGATCCTCGTTGGCGGCGTTGTTGCCGTTGTGCGCGCCGACCTTGCGATAGCCGACACCGAACTCGACATTGTCGGCGATCTTGACCCCGACGATAGCGCCGAATTCGGTCTGGAAGAGGCCGCCGGGCCGATCGCCGAAGCGGGCGATCTGCTCGAACGTCACGCGCACGCCCTCGGCAAGCGGGACGTTGGTGTTGACCTGAAGCCAGGCCTGCTCGTCCTGCTGCTGCGCGTGCGCGGTGCCCGCGGCGACGAACAGCGGCGCGGCCAGGGCGGCACGGTGGCTGGCACGAAGGAAGCGGCGCGGGATCACGCCGGCGGCCTACTCCGCCGCCGCCGAAATGTCACCGGCGGGCGCCAGCGCCTGCTCGACCGCCGGCAACAGCGCGTCCGCCACCCGGGCGATCGCGGCGGCGTTGGGGTGAACCCGGTCGGGAAGGACCATCTGCGGATGGCCGAGCACGTCGGCGGGGAAAAACGCGCAGGTGCGGGCGCCGTGTCGGGCGGCGGCGGCTTCGTGAATGCCCAGATACGCGCCGGCGCGGCTCGCGAGGATCGGTGGCGGCGCGACGATGGTGAGGAGTACCGGAACCGCGCAGCGTTCGAATTCGAGGAGGATCGCGTCGAGATCGGCGCGCATCCTCGCGGGCTCGATCTGGCGCAGCACGTCGTTCGGGCCGATCTGGACGATCGCGAGTTCGGGGCGGTGATCGAGCCGGGACAGTACCGCGGGCAGGCGCCGCAGCAGCCCCCCGGTGGTGTCGCCCGACTGCCCGGCATTGATCACGCGCGCCGCGGGCCGACGGCGGCGCAATCGCGCCTCGAGCTGCGCGGGGAGGCTATCGGCAGGGCGCAGGCCATAGCCGGCGATCAGGCTGTCGCCGACCGCCAGGATGAGCGGGGAAGCTGGGATCATCGTCGGCGCCCACATAGGGATGCGCGCTGCGGGCGACAATCCGCCCGGATCGCGCGTCTCGTGGAGGGCGCGCGCGGCGACCGATCGCTCGCCAATCTCGCCTGACCGGAGAATAGCGAAGAGAGGGAGGGACTAACGCGTAGCTTTTGCGTTATGCAGGTCTTGCTCAACGAGGGCTTGAGCGAACAGGCATGGAGAGACGAATGGCAAGGTCGGCGGAAAAACGCGGCAAGGACGAGACCTCGGCGGCAGAAAAGAAGGTCAAGGCGACCGGCAAGCCCGCTGGCGGCGCACGTGGCGGCATCACTGCGCCGGTGACGCCGTCCGCCGATCTCGCGGAGATCGTCGGCAAGGACGATCTGCCGCGCAGCGAAGTCGTGAAGAAGGTGTGGGAATACATCAAGAAGAACGACCTGCAGGACGCGAAGGATCGCCGGCAGATCAATGCCGACGACAAGCTCGGCAAGGTGTTCGGCAAGAAGTCGGCGAGCATGTTCGAGATGAACAAGTATCTCAGCGCGCACCTGAGCGCGCCCAAGGCCTGATCCCAGGCTGCTGATCGGACGAAACCCATCCGCGCCGCGGCCGCCCTCGGGCCGGCCGGCGGCGCGGGTGGGCGTCCGGTCACCCGAAATGGCTCAGTCGGTCACGTCCGACGGCTCGAGATCGCAGACGTAGAGCCGCTGCGCGCAATGCTCGTTGGCCCAGGCGAGGCCGGCGGCCTCGGCGAGGTCGTAGCTTGCATAATGTTCGCCACCGATCAGCGACACCGACTCGGTCTCGTCGCCGTCGCCGCAGCTTTGCAGCGCGTTGCAATTGAGCTCGTAGTCGCCGGTCGGCAGGCGGATGATCCGGACGCAGTCGCTTTCGTCGGGGGCGAGTTCGCCGGCGGGCAGCTTGATGATCTCCAATGCACGTCTCCTCGCGGTGGTGGGGGTATAACGCTCGGACCGCGAAGCGGACGCACGGCGGGCGTCGGTCACCTTTCCCGTAGCGGCAGGCCGAGCAGGCGTAGCGTCGCCGGGTCGTGCTCGCCACCGAACCAGCGATCGAGCGCGGCGGCGAACGGTGGGTCACCACCCGCCGCCGCGAACAACGTCAGCGACGACCGCAGCTTCACGGCATCGATCGAGCCGAACACGGCGGTAGCGGTGGTCGGCGGCAGCGCGCTCAGCGCCTCGACACACGCGAGCAGACGAGGCCCCAGTACCGGGTGCCGGAGATAGGCGCGCGCCTCGTCCAGCGACCCGATCGCGTAGCGCTGCGCCATCCCGCTGGAGCCGAGACCCGCGATCTGCGGGAACACGTACCACATCCAGTGGCTGCGCTTGGCGCCGCGCCGGAGCTCCGCCAGCGCGGTGTCGTAGCTTCCCGCCTGTGCGGTCTCGAAGCGCGACAGGGCGAACTCATCCATCGGACGACTCCAACGCGGCTCCTTCGTCGACATCGGGTTCGTCGTCGCTCGCCACCCCGCGCTCGAGCCGCGCCTCGTCGGCCGCGAAGGCCGCGGCATCGCGATCGGTGATGCCGAAGCGGATCGCCACGTCGGGGGCGAAGCGGAGCAGATCCGGCCGCAGCCGCAACAGGCTGAGATCCTTCGACTTGCCCTCCATCATCACGTCGAAATAAAGGCCCTGCGCCATCCGCATGAAGGTCGCGAACTCGAACGGATTGGTGAAATCGGCGTGCCCGGTCCAGATCGGCGGGCGCAGCACAGTCTTGACCCGTGCGGTCGCCTTGACCGGTGCCTTCAACAGCTCCTTCGGATTGCGCTTCGCGGTACCGGCCTGCGCGGCGGCGCGCTGCCTGGGGCTGATCTTCTGCTTGATCTCGCGCAGCTCGGTTCGCGGCGAGGAGAAATGGATCTTGGGGCGCACGCCCGCCGGCCACGTCGCGATGAAACGTTCCAGCGTATCGCGCATGTCGAGCCGCTCGGGGTTGAGACACCAGAAATGCTGATAGTCGAAGACGCAGCGCACCCCGGTCCGCTCGTGGATCCAGAGCACGTCGGCGGCGGAAAAGCGGATGTCGTCATTCTCCAGCACCAGCCGGCGCCGGACATGCTCGGGGCATTGCTCCCACCCCTCGATCCAGCGAGCGCGACTGGCTTCGTGATCGTCATAGACACCGCCGACATGCGTGATCATTACCGCCTCGTCGTCCTGCTCCATCCGGTCGAGCATCTCCGCCTGGCTCGACAGATCCCAGATGCTCTTGCGGGTCAGCTCGGGATTGGGCGAGTTGAGCAGCACATATTGCGACGGGTGGAACGACAGCCGGATGTCGTAGTCGCGCGCCTTGGCACCGAACGCGCGCAGCTCGGCATCGCTGTCCGCCACCATCGAGTGGAATTGCGGCATATCCGGGTGCGTCGCATAGGGGGCAATGTCCGACGACAGCCGGTACATGTCGAGCTTCTCGGATTTGAGATAATCCAGCACGTCGTCGAGCAGTTCGAGCGAGCATTTCAGGTGCGGGTTCTTCTGCCAGCGCCGGGTATCCTGGGTCCTCATCCCGGCCTTGCCCATCACCTTCACGGGAAAGCCGAGGCGGAGCGGTCGGTGGTTGTCGGTCATATGCTTACCTGTGCCTGGGTGATGCCGAGATCGGCGACGAAGCGGTTCCAGTCCGCGAGCCGCAGCGCCCCGCCGGTCGCCTGGGCATGCCCGTTGCCATAGCGCCCGTCGGCGTTGGGCGGACGGTGCTCGGCAAGGAAGTCGATCAGGTCGCGGCCGCTGGCCGAGCGTGCGGCAAAATGAACCCAGCCCGGCCGGTACCCCCGATTGGCCGCGATCACGATCTTGTCGCGCAGCCTGCCGCGCCATTGCTGCGCGATCAGCGGGTGGATCTGGCACGGCGAATCCAGCGCGATCAGCGCGACGTCGCCGACCACCAGCGGCGGCGCACGCTTGGCGACGTCCATCGCCGCGCGCACCTCCGCCTTGGCGGCATGCAGCGCGAGCGCATCGGGATCGCTGCCCCTGGTGATGTCCTTCGGCCCGTCGGCGCGCATCAACAGGCGCAAGGCGGGGGCGGCATCGGCAGAGGCGGTGCGCCGGGGCGCGTTGACGAGCGCGACCGCGTCGCGGAGCGCGGTCTTGCCCCAGCGCTGCTCCGCCTCCGCCAGTTCAGGGAAATTGCGACCTTCGGCCATATCGCCGATCACGCCGAGCGCGGCGAGCCAGAGCAGATCGCGCTGATCGCCGAGCGCGCTGGCGGCCCACCAGGCGAGGAGCGCGGTGGTCGGTTCGGGATCGAGGCCGTTGCCACTGATCGTGATCGCATCGCGCGGCTCGCCAGTCGGCACGTGGTGATCGATCACCAGCGTCGGGCAGCCGGCGAGCACCGGTTCGGCACGGGTGCCGAGATCGGCGAGGATCAGCCCGCCGGGCCGGCACGCGGCAAGCCGCGTCGCCACCGTGGCATCCCATGGCGTTTCGCCCTTGCCGATTACGAGCGTCTCCGCCGCCCAGCCCGTCGCATGCAGCGCGCGAGCGAGGATCGCGGCGGAGGCGAGTCCGTCGGCGTCGAAATGGCAGAGGACGATTACCGGTCGTTGGCGATCGAAGCCGCGCAGCGCGTCGCCGAGCGCGTCGCCGGCGGCGCCGCGAAGGTCGGTCGTCGAGGCGAGTCGTCCGAGCATTGGACCCGAACGAAGCCGGCTGCGGATGGCTCCGCGGCACGCGAACAAGCCCGTTGAACAGCGCCCCGAGGCAATCGCGCTAACGCATATTAACGGCTGAAACCGGCCGCTTTGGAGCACGTTGACCTGGCATGACGCACTTCTTCATCCGCACCTGCGATCATGCCGGCCAAATCCTTCAGGATAGCCGGGTCGATGCCGGCGATGTCGATACCGCGCTGGCGATGGCAAACCGCCGCTTCGGTTTGCTGATGAGCCGTCGCGACATAAGGCTGAGCGAGACCATCGGCCGGATCGATGTCGCCGACCGCGAGGGTCACACGGTCGCGCGATTGATCTGCGCGGAGGCGATCGCCGCCAGATCATAGCCTGCGGGGCACCTGTCCACTGCAACGACACGTGAAGCCGCGGATGCGGCAACAAGGACCGACCAATTGAACGATATTCTCGATGCCGGACTCGCGATCGACCGCGGTTCCCCGACGACGTCCAGACCGATGGCACTGGCCGAGCCGCCGGCGGCGCCCGAGCCGCAGGACGTGCCCTATGCGGGCACGATGGTGCTCCACGTCGACGCTACCGATGTCGAACGGCGCATCTTCCGGGTCAGGCAGACCATTCCGGTGTCGCGGCCCGAACACACCACGCTGATCTACCCGAAATGGCTGCCCGGACTGCACGCACCGCAGGCGCCGATCGAGCTGTTCGCGGGTCTGACCGCGAGCGTCGCGGGCGAGCCGGTGACGTGGAAACGGCATCAATCGACGATCAACGTGTTCACGATCGAGGTGCCCGACGGCACGACCGCGATCGATGTGGAATTCCAGTTCCTGTCGCCGACCGACGCGTCGCAGGGGCGGGTGCTGTGCACCGGCGACCTGCTGTGCCTGCCGTGGAATACCGTGCTGCTCTATCCCGCCGGCCATTACGTGCGCCAGATCGAGGTCGAGGCGAGCCTGAAGCTGCCCGAGGGCTGGGATCTCGCCTGTGCGGTGGAGCAGCAGGGACGTGACGGAGCGACGCGACGATTCGCGCCGGTGCCGCTCGACGTGCTGGTCGATTCGCCGGTTCTCGCCGGGCGATATTTTCGACGCATCGCACTGGCCGACGGCGTGCACCTCAACCTTGCCGCCGACGAGGCGCACCAGCTCGACGCCACCGCAGAGCAGATCGTGCCGCACCGCGGGGTGGTCGAGCAGGCCGACCGGCTGTTCGGCGCGCGCCATTTCGATCGATTCGAGATGCTGCTGGCGCTCAGCGACGAGCTGACAAGTGCGGGGGTGGAGCATCACCGCTCGTTCGAAGCGGTGAGCAGCGGCGACTATTTCACCGACTGGCACAACGCCTTCCTGCGCCGCGACACCGTGCCGCACGAATATCTGCACAGCTGGAACGGCAAGTATCGCCGCGGCGACGATTCCTGGTCGCCATGTTTCGAAAAGCCGATCCGCAACAGCCTGATGTGGGTGTATGAGGGGCTTACCCAATATTGGACCCACGTCCTTTCGGCGCGATCCGGCATGTGGAGCGCGGAGCAGACGATCGGCGCGATGGCGATGAACGCGGCGCGCTACGACGTGCGGCCGGGAAGCCGCTGGCGGCCGACGATCGATACGACGCGCGACCCGATCATCGCGGCGCGCGCGCCGCTGCCCTGGTCGAGCTGGCAGCGGAGCGAGGATTATTACGCCGAGGGCGCCCTGATCTGGCTCGACGTCGACACCCGCATCCGCGAACTTTCGGGCGAAGAGCGGTCGCTCGACGATTTCGCAAAGGCGTTCTTCGGGCGCGACGACGGCAGCTGGCAGACCAGCACCTACGATTTCGACGAGGTCGTCCGCACGCTCGACGGCATCGTCGCGTTCGACTGGCAGGGCTTCTTCGCCGAGCAGCTGACCGAGACGCACGAGCGCGCGCCACTCGGCGGCATCGAGCGCGGTGGCTACCGGCTCGTCTACCGCGACCAGCCGAGCGACTATCAGGCGGGATACGAGAAGGTCTTCGAGCAGATCGACCTCACGCATTCGCTCGGGCTGACGGTATCGCCGGCGGGCAAGATCACCGACGTGCTGTGGGAAGGACCCGCCTTCGCCGCAGGCTTGACGGTGGGCACCAGGATCGCCGCGGTCGGCGGCCGGGTGTTCGCGCCCGATGCCATGCGCAGGGCGGTTGCCGCTGGGCAGGAGGTCCGCCTCGACGTGACCAAGGGCAAGGCCGCGCGCTCGGTGGTCATCCCCTGTCCAGGGCCACGCTATCCGCAGCTCGAACGGCAGGGTGACGGGCCCTGCCGTTTGGACCTGATCCTCGCGCCGGTGCAGGAATGAGGCGGAATCGCTGGCAGCTTGCCGGAGTTCCGCGCTAGCACGTCGCGATGTCGCCGATCCGCATCACCGAACTCGCCTATGACGACGAGGAACTCGCCCGGTTCGAGCTGCCCGGCGGGGAGTTGCGGATCACGCGCGGGATCGGCTCGGGACTGGCGCGGCGCCCGGGCGATCCGCCGGGGACGATCTGGGCGATCACGGACCGTGGGCCCAATCTGAAGGTCGCGGTGGCGATCGAGCGTTACGGCATCGCCACGCTGGCGCGGCATGCCGAGACGCCGGGTGCCAAGGTGATGCCGTGCCCCGGGGTCGGCCCGGCGATCGTCCGCATCCATGTCGACGGCGACCGCGTCAGCGGCGAGCAAGCGATCCCCCTGCGCGATGCGAGCGGTGCGGCGCTGTCGGGCTTGCCGCCGGCGGATGCGGGTTCGCGCGCCGCCGAGCCGGCGATCGATCTCGCCGGTACGATCCTGCCGCCGTCGCCCGGTGGTGCGGACACCGAGGGGCTCGCCATCGCGGCGGACGGCAGTGGCTGGGCAGGCGACGAATATGGTCCGTCGTTGCTGCGCCTCGATGCCGCCGGGGTGGTGGTGGCGCGGTGGGTGCCGGCAGGGACCGAGGCGCTGTTCGCCGGTGCCCCGTATCCGGTGCAAGGGGTGCTGCCCGCGCTCGCTGCACGGCGACGGCTGAACCGCGGCTTCGAGGGCCTGGCGCTGTCGGCGGACGGCCGGCGTCTGCACGTGGCGATGCAAAGCCCGCTCGCGCATCCTGACGACGCCGCCGGGCGGCGGGCGCGCCATGTGCGGTTGTGGACGCTCGACGCGCAATCGGGAGCGCTGCTCGCCGAACATCTCTACGCGCTCGACAAGCCGCGCAGTTTCGCGCGCGATTGTGCAGCGGGCGATGTCGACCGCGCCGATCTCAAGCTGTGCGACGTCGCGGCGTTGCCCTCGGGCGACTTGCTGATCCTCGAACGCGCCTCGGCGACCGCCAAGCTGTACCGGGTGAGGCTGGATCCGGCGGACGCCCTCGATCCCGTTTGGAACGACCCGGCGCGCCGTCCGACGCTGGAAGAAGCGAGCGCGGACGGGACGCTGGACCTGCCCGCGGTCGCCAAGCATCTGCTCTTTTCGACCGACGATCATCCGGAGATCGGACCCGACCTCGAGGGCGTCGCGCTGCTCGGCGAACGCAGCCTGCTCCTCGTCAACGACAATGACTTCGGCGTGGAGGGCGTGGCGACGCGCTTCTGGCGGGTCGAGCTGGCCGAAGCGATCGACCGGCCCTGACGATCCGGTCGCGGCGTCGGCGCGGTCAGGCCCGGTCTTCGGCCGCTCCGATGCCGTCGAGCACCGCCTCGGGCGAGACGTCCTGCTTGATCTCCTCCAGATCGGCGCGGTCCACCGCCTCGACGCCCATCTTGCGCGCGAGGGCGTCCACCAGCGACACCAGCCGGGTCAGCTCATGTTCGGTCAGCAGGTTGATCTGCAGGTCGAGATCGGCCTGCCGCGCGGCCGCGCCCATGATCCGGTTCTGGCTGATCAGCACGAAGGTCGACAGGAAGATCGCTTCGACGCTCGCCTCCATCGCGAGCACGACGAAGCTGGGATCGAACGGACGGACGCCGGGGATCGCGCCCAGGTTGATGGCGATCCAGCTGCCATAGAGGAGCGCATGGATGACCACGAAGGTCATGCTGCCCGCGAACCGGGTGATGCGATCGGAGATCCGCTCCGACAGTGCAGCCTCGCTTTCCTCCGCCGCGCGTCGTTCGCGCATCCGCTGGATGTTGCGGTCGAGCACGGAGGAAAGCCCGGGCGGGGTCGGCGCGGGGTGGGTCAGCGGGTTGCCGGTCATGCCGCAGAGTTTACGGCCCTGTGCCCCGGAGGGCCAACGATAAGCGGTTGATCTGGCTTAAGGATCGGCCGGCCCGGGCGCGTGGCACCCAGGCCGGAACGGTCAGGCGAAGCGGACCAGCGTCGTCCGCCGCCGGTAGCGCATGGCGGCGCCGACCATGCCGAAGCCGAGCAGCATCAGCGCCCAGGTGCCGGCCTCGGGGACTGCGGCCGCGGCGGTGGTCGTGAAGCGGAAGTTCGCATCGCAATAGCTGTTGCTGGTGCAGGCCTGATCGAGCGCGTTGTTCTTGATCAGCACGCCGGGCACATAGGCGTCGATGGAGCCGCTCGAATTGGGGCCGAACAACAGGCTCAGATTGGCGGACGCATTCGTCAGCAATGCGGTGTAGGTCTGGCCGGCGACCAGGGCCGCGGAACCGGTGAAGACGTCGTAGAAGGCGCCGCTGCGATTGGCGAGGCCGGCGAGAGTGACCGTCTGGGTGGCGATCGCGGTGCCGCTGGTGGCGACGCCGGCGAGGAGCGAGAACGTCACCGACCCGGTCGTGACCGAGGCCAAGCTGCTCGAAAACTGGAATCCGAAATTGGTGAGCAGGCTGTCGTTCGCGACAAAGGTCTGCGCGACCGGGCCGTTGCTCGCGACGACCACGCCGCGGGTGCCCGACACGACGGTGACGGTCGTCGCCGCCTGCGCCGTGCCGGTGCCGAGCGCCGCGATAACGAGCGACGCTGCGAATGCGTATCTCTTCATTGATTCGGTTTCCTCGAGGTTCGTGACAAAGCTGATCGTCCGTTGCGCTAAGACCGTAATGTTGCAGTCGCGCGACATCCACCCGGTTTCGCATCCGTGGGACGACCTCGTCGCGAATGGTACGCCGCTTTTCATCGTCGTGTCACACGCCGTGGCTAGCGCTCCGTACGGTTAACCAGATAACAAGCCGCTTGAGCTCGACAGCCCCAACCGGCGTCGCGCCCGGCGATTACAGGGAGCATGTGTGTGAGCGCGAATTACTGGAACCTGGCGAGCGGCGAATTATTCCAAGATTGGTCGGACCCCGACCTGATCACCACCAGCGACGATTGGTCGCGCGTGCCGTCCATCGTCGGGTTCCGCGGCGACGGCCTCACCGGCGGCACCGGCACCGATCCGCGGACGATCACCGGCAGCGGCACCCCGGTCGTCGATGTCAACGCGAACCAGACCAATCCCAACACCTTCACTACCGGCGGTGTCGCCGAATTCGCGATCGCGAACCCGGTGGTAGCGCTGACCGGATCGGGAACCGCGGCCGCGCCGTACCTCGCGCTCTATCTCGACGCGACCGGGCGGCAGAACGTCACGGTGTCGTTCAATCTTCGCGATATCGACGGGTCGGTGGACAATGCGGTCCAGCCGGTCGCGGTCCAGTACCGGCTCAATGACAGCGCCCCGTGGGTCAACGTTCCCGGCGGCTATGTCGCGGATGCGACCGGCGGCCCGAGTGCGGCGAGCCTGGTTACCGCGGTGTCGGTGACGCTGCCGAGCGACGCGAACAATGCAGCGACGCTCCAGGTGCGGATCATGACCACCAACGCGGTCGGCAACGACGAGTGGGTCGGGATCGACGACATCCGTGTCGGCAGTGCCGGCGGTGCGGGCAACGTGCCCGGCTCGCTCAGCATCGCCAACGCCTCGATCGTCGAGGGCGATGCCGGCAACCGCAGCATCGATTTCGTCGTGACCCGGATCGGCGGCGCCGACGGGGCGGTGGATGCCAGCTACGCGATCACGCTGCCGGGTGGCTTCGGCGGTGCCGACGCCGCCGACTTCGACGCGATCTCACTGACCGGTACCGTGCGTTTCGCAGATGGCCAGTCGACCGCGACGATCTCGCTGCCGGTGATCGCCGACCGTGCACCCGAGCCCAACGAGACGTTCAGCATCACGCTGTCGAATGCGACCGGAGGCGCGTCGATCGAGCGTGCGACCGCCACCGGCACCATCCTCAACGACGACGTGCTGCCGCTCGCGATCGGCCAGATCCAGGGCGAGGGACACAGCTCCGCCTTTGTCGGCCAGACCGTGTCGACCCAGGGCATCGTCACCGCAGTCGACAGCAACGGCTTCTACATCCAGGATCTCGGCGACGGCAACGCGCGCACCTCCGACGCGGTATTCGTGTTCACGACCAGCGCGCCCGAGTTCCTGGTCGGCGATGCGGTTACTGTGCAGGGGATCGTTACCGAGTTCCGCGCCGGCACGGGCGGGCTGACCGTCACGGAGCTGACCTCGCCGGTGGTCACGCTGGAAAGCTGGGATAATCTGCTGCCGAGCGCCGTGCTGATCGGTGCCGGCGGGGTGCTCCCGCCGTCGCAGGCGATCGACGACGACGGGCTGACAAGCTACGATCCGGCGACCGACGGGATCGACTTCTGGGAGTCGCTCGAGGGCATGCGCGTGACGATCGACAACCCGCTGGTGGTGTCGAACACGACGGCCGACAATTTCCGCGAGACCGATGTGGTCGCCTCGCTCGGCGAGGGCGCCACCGGGGTCAACGATCGCGGCGGGATCACCATCTCCAAGGGCGATTACAACCCCGAGAAGATCCAGATCCAGGGCGACAGCGCGGTCTATGGCGGGTTCATGGCCAACTACTCGATCGGCGATCAGCTGAGCAGCGTGACCGGCGTCGTCAACTATGCCGCCGCGCGCTACGAGGTCATCGTGACCGAGGCGGTGACCGTCACCAAAGACGTGTCGCTCGCGCGGGAAACCACGTCGCTCGTCGGCGACGCGAGCCACCTGACGATGGCGACCTTCAACCTCGAGAACCTCGATCCGACCGACACCAAGTTCGATCTGCTCGCCGCCAATATCGTGTACAATCTGCGCGCACCGGACATCATCGCGGTCCAGGAGATCCAGGACGCCGACGGCGCGGGCCGGGGCACCGACCTGTCGGGACAGGCGACCGCGCAGGAGCTGATCGACGCGATCGCCGCCATCGGTGGCGCCCGCTACGGCTATGTCGAGGTCGCGCCACCGACCGCCAACTCCACCGGTGGCGAGCCCAACGGCAACATCCGCAACGGCTATTTCTACAATCTCGACCGGGTCAGCTATGTCGAAAACAGCGCGGAGCTGATCACCGGCGCGGCCTACAACAACACGCGCAACCCGCTGGTGGCGCAGTTCCAGTTCGGCGGCGAGACGATTACCGCGATCAACGTCCACCTCACCTCGCGCGGGGGCAGCGATCCGCTCTGGGGCGCGACCCAGCCGCCGGCCGATGCCGGCGATGCCGCGCGTACGGCGCAGGCGGCGGGGGTGAAGGCGTATGTCAACGATCACCTTGCAGACGATCCCAGCCTCAACGTCGCGATCTTCGGCGACTGGAACGGTTTCTCGTGGGAAGATGCGCAAACCCAGCTCACCGATCCGGGCAAGGGCGGGGTCTTCACCGACCTGAACAGCCTGCTGAGCCCGGAGGAGCGCTACAGCTACCTGTTCGAAGGCAATGCCCAGCAGCTCGACCATATCCTCGTGACCGGCGGATTGCTAAACAACGCACAATATGATGCCGTCCACATCAACTCGCAGGTGGCAGGCGAGCGCGGTACCGACCACGATCCGCAGCTCGCAATGTTCGACTTCGGCACCACCGCCACCGCTACCGCTGCCCCCGACGCGGCCGGGGCGGATGCTGGCGAGAGCATGGTGTGGGCCGATCAGGCGGCGACGTTGCCGCATGCACCGATGGATTATGGGCATGCGTATTATGCCATGGTGGCCGAGTACGGCTATCTTGCCTGATTGCGGCGCACCCGGCGCGAAGGATAGCGCCGGGTGCGCGCCAGCGCGGTCATGACCGAGATCACCCAGGCGGAGCCGGCGTCGGCGGCAGGCGCGCCGGCGCCGACCTTCGCGCCGCCGCGGCTCGACGGCCCGCACGGCCCGATGCGCGCGGCGCTCGCGACCTGCCGGCACCATATCGTCGCCGCGGCGGCATTCAGCGCGCTCGTCAACCTGCTCTACATCGTGCCGACCTTGTACATGCTTCAGGTCTACGACCGCGTCGTGCCCACGCAGGGCCTGCAGACGCTGTTCTTCCTGACGCTGGTGCTGGTGTTCGCACTCACCTGCCTCGCGCTGCTCGACCGGATCAGGAGCCGGCTGCTGGTGCGCGCGGGCGTCGTGCTCGATGCGACGGTGGCGCCGGTGCTGCTCAACGCCACGCTAGGGCGGCCGGGTTCGTCGGCGGCACGGCGCGCGCTACGGGAATTCGACGCGCTGCGCGGAACGCTGACCGGCCCCGCCATGCTGGCGCTGTTCGATGCGCCGTGGAGCCCGATCTACATCCTCGTCTGCTTCCTGGTGCACCCCTGGATCGGCCTGCTCGCGCTCACCGGCGGCGTGCTCCTGCCGATCATCGCGTGGCGGGCCGAGCGAGTGACGCGGCCCGACGTCGATCGCGCGCAAGAGGTCGCGGCACAGACCTACGCCGCGCAGGACGCCGCGCTGGCAGGGGCGGACAGCATCCGGGCGCTCGGCATGCGCCGCGCGATGGTAGCGCGGCAATTGCGGCAGCGGATCGGCATGCTCGTGCTGCAGAGCGAAGCCGGGCTTCGTGCCGGGGAGTATTTCACCGCCACCAAATTCGCCCGCTTGTCGTTGCAGTCGCTGTCGCTCGGGCTCGGCGCGCTGCTGGCGATCGACAACAAGATTTCGGCGGGCGCGATCTTCGCCGCCTCGTTCCTGATCGCGCGGTCGCTTGCGCCCATCGAGCTGCTGATCGGCAGCTGGAAGGCGATCGCTCAGGCCCGCAGCGGCTATGTCGAACTCGATCGGCTGCTGGCGGGCGAGCCGCTCGCCGCCGCACCGACCCGATTGCCGGCACCGCGCGGCGCATTGACGCTCGAAGGCGTGACCGTCCTGAGCGCTGGCCGTGACGCCGCGATCCTCAACAACGTCTCGTTCGCGGTTGCACCGGGCGAAGTCGTCGCGATCGTCGGCCCGTCCGGCTCGGGCAAGTCGACCCTGGTGCGCGCAATCGTCGGCGCACAGATGATCGAGCGCGGCAGCGTCCGGATCGACGACGCCGATCTCGGTGACTGGGATCCCGAGCGGCTGGCGCGGCACATCGGTTATCTGCCGCAGGAGGCCACGCTCTTCGAAGGCACCGTGAAGGAAAACATCAGCCGCTTCGCGACGGAGATCGACCCCGATCTGGGGAGCATCGATGCCCAGGCGGTCGCGGCGGCGGAGAAGGTCGGCGCGCAACGGCTGATCCTCCGCCTGCCTCAGGGGTTCGACCATCGACTCGGACTGGGCGGCCGCGGGCTGTCGGCGGGGCAGGCGCAGCGTATCGCCCTCGCCCGCGCGGTATTCGGCGAGCCCGCGCTCTTCGTTCTCGACGAACCCAATGCGCATCTCGATGCCGAGGGCGACGCGGCGCTCAACGCCGCAATCGCGCAGTTGAAGGCGGCGGGAAGCACGATCCTGGTGGTGTCGCACAAGCTCGGCGTGCTGCCGGTGGTCGATCGCATGCTGGTGCTGCGCGATGGCAGGGTGGAACTGTTCGGCCCGCGCGATGAGGTGCTCGCCAAGATCGCGCCGCCCAATATGCGCCGGATGGTGCCGCCCGCACCCGGCGCTCCGGCAACGCAAACGGGAAGCGCAGCGTGAGCGGGGCGATCATGGTGCCGCCGTCGTCGTCCGTCGGGGTGCCGGCGCCTGCCGGGCTGGGTGATCCCCGCCGCGATATTCGTGCCGGCGTGATCGTCGCAGCTATCTTCTTCGTCCTGTTCCTCGGCTGGGCGGCGTTCGCGCGACTGGACGCGGCCGCCTATGCGCCGGGCGTGCTCGAAGTGGCGGGCCAGCGCCAGACGGTCCAGCACCGCGACGGCGGGGTGGTCAGCGACATCTATGTCCGCGAGGGGCAGCGCGTGACACGCGGCCAGTTGCTGATCCGGCTCGCCGCTGCAGAGGTACTCGCGCAGGAACGCGCGTTGGCGGCGCAGTCGATCCGGCTGCTGGCGCAACGCGCGCGGCTCCAGGCGGAGCAGCTGGGCGAACCGCGGCTGACGCCGCCGCCGGAATATGCGTCGCTAGGCAGCGAGGACCGTGCGGATGCGGCGCTGGCACTGCGGCTCCAGCAGCGCGAACTCGACGCCCGGCGGGCGACCTTGTCGGCGCAGCGCGGCGCGCTCGGCCAGCGCGCGGTCCAGTCGAACGCGCAAGGGCGTGGCTATGGGACGCAGGTCGTCTCCGCCCGCGAACAGCTGCGGTTGATCGACCAGCAGCTCGAAGCCCTGCGGCCGGTCGCCGAGCGTGGCTTCGTGTCGCAGACGCGGATCCGCGAGCTCGAGCGGGTGCGCGCCGACCTGATCGGTCAGCGCGGGCAATATTCAGCGAGCGTCGCACAAACCGTCGGCGCGGCGCGCGAGAGCGAGATCAACGCGCTGGAGGCGGAGCGCAGCTTTCGCGAGCGTACCGCCGCGGACCTGCGCGACGTCGATGCCCGGCTGGGGGATATCCTGCCCAAGCTCGCGGCGGCGAAGGACCAGCTCGCCCGTACCCGGATCCGCGCGCCCGCGACGGGGGCGGTGGTGGGGCTGACCGCGTTCACCGCGGGAGGCGTGATCACCCCGGGGCAGAAGCTGATGGATATCGTGCCCGAACGCGCCGCGTTGCGGGTGCTCGCCCGGATCGCGATCGACGATGCGGACGATCTGGTCATCGGCCAGCGAACCCTGGTCAAATTCTCCAGCCTGCACGAGCGCACGCTGCCCGACCTGAAGGGCACGCTGACGCGGCTGTCGGCGGATGCGATCACGGACGAGAAGACCGGTGCGAGTTATTATACCGGCGAGGTCACGGTGCCGCGCGACCAGCTCGACCTGCTGCGCACGGTGCGCGGTGCGGGCTTCACGTTGCGGGCCGGGATGCCGGTGGAAGTGCTGGTGCCGCTGCGCAGGCGGACCGCGCTCGGCTACGCGCTCGAGCCGCTGGTCGGATCCTTCTGGGGATCGTTCCGCGAGCATTAGGCGAATGGCTCGGGCGCCACGCCCGGGTAGCGGTCGGCGTGGTTCGGGTCAGGCGATGGCGAACCCGCCGGCGTTCATCGCCTGCGTGGCGTCAACGCAGTATGCCGCGCGCGGCCATTGCGCGCGCATAGAGCGCGAAGCAGAGCAGCAGCGCCGCGATGATCGCGCTGGTGACCGCCATCGCCTGCCCCATGATCGCGCCGCCGTCGGTCATGACATAGGTATAGAACAGGCTGACGAGGAACGCGGCGAGCGACGCGACGAAGACCGGGAAGGCGGAGCGGCGTCGCAGCAGCAGCAGGATCGACGCGGCGAAGGCGGCGAACACCCCGATCGCCCAGACGATCGTCATCCAGCCGGGCATGTCGCGGTAGTGTTCGATCTGCGCTGGGGTCATCCCGGCGCTTGCCATATAGGCGCTGCCCCGGGCCATCGTCATCACGAAGTCGAACACGCCGATCGCGTTGAAGAGGGTCGCTGCGATGCCGACCAGCCAGAGATGCCAAGGCGCCTTGGCGGGCTCAACGTCCATCGCGCTTTCCTCTCGTCGTGGAGACGGAGGCTAGCGCGATCGGAACGGTCCGCAAACTAGCCTTAATAGGCAGCGTGGCCGGCGTAGCGGCGACGCGCCTCGCGGAACGACAGCAAGCGTTCCGCCTCCTCGTCCCACAGCACGAGCTTCACCGATTTCAGGCTGCGGCGGAAGGTGAGGCGATTGACGTTCTCGAGCTCGGGCAGCGCGCGGAGTACCGCGGGCAGCCGGTAGAACGGAATGGTGCTGCACAGGTGATGGACGTGGTGCAGCCCGATATTGGCGGTGAACCAGCGGACCACGCCCGGCAGGACGTAATGCGAGCTGCCGTACAGCGCGGCTTCCTTGAAATCCCAATCCTGGTTCTTCTTCCACAGGGTATCTTCGAACTGGTGCTGGACGTAGAACAGCCACACCCCGATCGATGCCGCGATCAGCGTGATCGGGATCTGGATCAGCAGGAACGGGCGTAGCCCGACCAGCAGGATCAGGACCGCCGACACCGCGGCGATCGCGCCGTTGGTCGCCATCGTGCTTGCCCAGGGACGCCAGCCGACCCGCATCAGCCCGAGCGGGAGGCGATAGCGCAGGAAGAACAGATAGGCAGGCCCGATCCCGAACATGACGATCGGGTGGCGATAGAGCCGGTACTGGATCCGCGCCCACCGGCCGAGCTGCGCATATTCGCGGACCGTCAGCGTATCGACGTCACCGATCCCGCGGCGGTCGAGATTGCCGGTGCTGGCGTGATGCATCGCGTGCGTCCGCCGCCAGAAATCATATGGGCTGAGCGTCAGCACGCCGATGCAGCGGCCCACCCAGTCGTTCGCGCGCCGCCCGGTGAAGAACGCGCCGTGGCCGCAATCATGCTGGATCAGGAACAGCCGCAACAGGAACCCGGCCGCGGGAATCGCGAGCAGCAGCGTCAGCGCGTAATGAACGTCGAGCGCGAGCCACATCAGCAGCCACAATGCGACCAGCGGCAAGCCGGACACCGCGAGCTCGAAGCCGCCGCGAACGTCGCTCGGCTGACGAAACGCAGCAACGCTGCGCGCGATCTTTCGCAGGTCGAGGCGGGCGAAGCCCGACAGATCGGCATCGATCGGCGCGGCGGCTGGACTGGGATTAGTGGCCATGTCGTCGTGTTGCCCCGTGAAGCGCAAAGGAAGTTATAACCGGCCGTAACGAGCCGATCTGCGTAGCAACGACGCATAGATGAGAACCCTTAACGCACAAGCGGGCGGAAAGGGTACGGTTTAGTTCTGCGCAATAAAAACAATGTGTTAGCCGGACCCTACTTGCTGACCGCGACGCCGATGCACCTGCGGGCGCGACGATCGCGCCAGGATCAGAACGTCAGTCCGCGGGTGGCGGCTTCGGCGGCGAGCATGTCGGCCTCGTCCCCAGCGGAGCGCGCGACGGCAGCGTGATAGGCCCGCGAAAGATCGATATCGGACAGGACGTGGGGATCGTTCGGCAGGCCCGGCCCCGAGCCTTGCGGCCGGCGGTCGCCGATGCGGCGTTCGAGCCCGTCATAGGACGGATCGCTGGTCTCCCGGCGATCGCCGCCCAGGCGCCGCTCGTCGTGATCCTCTTGTGCCATCTGTCCTCCGTCAGCTCATCCCCACCAAACGCATACAGGCCGTGAGTATCGCGCGGCCACCCGAGGCTGTCCATACCCGGTTTGAGGTGCTGCCGGACCGCGCCAAAAGGAACGGCAATCGCCTCCGGGAGTTTCTCAAGCGATTCATCCAGGAGAGAGCCGATGCCGAGCAACGAGGAAATCGAAGCCAAGTTCTGGAAGGCGCTGAGATCGGACATGACGATCATGCTCGGACTCGACGGCGTAGAGGATGGTCATGCGCGACCGATGACCGCCCAGATCGACGGCGACGAGAACCGGGGGCCGCTTTATGTGTTCACGTCGAAGGACAACAAGATCCTCGATCTGCTCGACCTGAACGACCGTGCGATCGCGACGTTCGTGTCCAAGGGCCACGACGTATGGGCGACGATCCACGGATCGCTGTCGATCGATACCGACCGCGCGACGATCGATCGGCTGTGGAACCCCTATGTCGCGGCCTGGTACGAAGGCGGCAAGGACGATCCCAAGCTGGCGTTGCTGCGTCTCGACACGGAAAAGGCGGAAATCTGGCTCGATGGATCGAGCCTCGTCGCCGGCGTGAAGGCGTTGCTGGGGCGCGACCCCAAGCAGGATTACAAGGACAAGGTCGCGGAGGTGACCCTTTAGCCGCAGGTGAGGGGCGGCGTACCGGCCGCCCCGATGGCTTCACCCGAGCCGGGCAGCGAGCTCGCGGTGAAGATTGCCGATCGCGGCCTCGTACAGGCCGAAGGTGAAATGCGTGCTGGCCTGCGCGCGCAGGCCGCGTTGCGAGGCGGTGGTCATCTCGACATCCTCGGCGAACCCGCGCGCGACGAAATCCTGTCCGACCTTCACAAGGCTGTTTCCCGCCTCGTCGGCGGGTTGGTCGGTCAGCAGGTAATCGACCAGCATCGTCCGGTCCGGCGCGAGCGGCTCGAGGATCGAGATGTTGATGTTGGTCGGGAAGGTCGCGACCATGACGTTGGGAAACAGGTGGTAGACCTTGGTCGCGGCGCCGCGCGGTGACCGTTCCGCGCCCTCGCGATCGCGCTGTTGCTCGATCTTGCGATACGGGAAGGTGATGCGGTTGTTGCGGCCGAACGTCTCGATGACGTTGAGGTTGTGATATTGGACCGGGTAGAAGGTGGCGTTGTGCGTCGAGCGGATGTGATATCCCTCGAGAAAGCCTTCCGCGATGATCTTCCAGTTGGCGTCCACCGCTCGGCTGGACGACGAGGCAAGCCGCCATTCGGGGCCGATGATGCCGGCGAGCGCCTCGAGCGCCGGATCGAGCGCCGCGTCGCCGTTCTGGCGGACGAAGATCAGGCCGAAGCGTTCGATCGTTTCCACCGGGACGAGGCCGTGCTCCTCCTTGGCAACGCCGGGAAAGCCATAGCTGTCGGGGATCGCCTGGAGCCGGCCGTCGAGCGCGTAGGTCCAGCCGTGATAGCGGCATACCAGCGCACGCGCGCACCCGCTGCCATCGGCGAGCTGGACCCCGCGGTGCCGGCATGCATTGCGGAACGCGCGCACCACGCCGTCCTGGCCGCGGACCGCGACGATCGGGATCAACGCCGCGTCGCGTGCGACATAGGCGCCGGGCGAGGCTAGCGCCGCGGCGGGGCAGAACACGACGAAGTCGCGGCGGAGAACGCTTTCGAGCTCGGCCGCAAGGCGCGCCGGATCAAGATAATGTTCGACCGGCTCGCGCCAGATCGCGGCGCGGCAGTCGGTGGTGCCGCGATCGACATGGTCGAGAATGCGATCGACCAGCACGTGATCGGCGACGAGCGACATCGGAATTCCTCTCGGCACCGATCATGCGCTGCCATATCGTAGCCGACAAGATGGATGCGCATTGCCCCCGTCGACGACGGGCGATAGCGTCGCCGACTTGCTCCCCGAAAGGACCGCTATCTTGACGCTTCGCCTTGCGCTTCCGCTGTTGCTGCTCTCGGGCTGCGCCACCCAACAGATGGCGGATGCGCCGCCCGCCGCACCCGCGGCGGACGCGCAGGCGGAAGATGCGCGGCTCAACGCGTTCCTCGACGCGGCGTTCGACGCCAACATCGCGCTGAGCCCCGAGGCGCAGACCTCGCTCGGGCTGAAGACCGACTATGACAAGCTCGACGACTATACCGACGCGGCGGACGTCCGGCGCATGGCGCTGGCCGAACGCCAGCTCGCGGATATGCGTCGGCAGTTCTCGCCGACCCGGCTCGGTGCGCAGGCGCGGCTGAGCTACCGGCTGTTCGAGATCCAGGTCGAACGCGCGCGGCGTCAATATCCGTTCCGCGGCTACGCGTTCCCGGTGTCCACGAACGGCAGCCCGGCAGGCGAGATCCCGGTGTTCCTGGTCAACCAGCACCGCATCGACACCGCTGCCGACGCGCGCGCCTATGTCGCCCGGCTGATCGAGACCGAGCGCGTGATGCGCGAGGTCGCGCAAACGATGCGGGATCAGGCTGCCAAGGGCATCGTGCCGCCCAAGATGGTGTTCAAGCCGGCGCGCGAAGACGCGGCCAAGGTGATCAGCGGCGCGCCATTCACCGCCGGCGCCGACAGCACGCTGCTCGCCGATTTCCGCAAGAAGATCGGCGCGCTCGATATTGCCGCTGGCGAAAAGACCCAATTGCTCGCGGCCGCACAGGCGGCGTTGGCAGGACCGTTCCGACGCGGATTCACGACGCTGTTCGCCGCGCTGGACGAGATCGAGCCGCTCGCCAAGGGCAATGACGGCGCGTGGAGCCTGCCCAACGGCGCGGCCTATTACGACGCGCGCCTCGCGCAGAACACCACGACCGATCTCACCGCCGATCAGATCCACCGGATCGGGCTCGATCAGGTCGCTGCGATCCGCCTCGAGATGGAAGCGGTCAAGACGCGGATCGGCTACCGCGGCACGCTCGAAGCCTTTTTCGACGCGGTGCGGAGCGACCCCGCCTACAAATATCCCGACACCGCGGCAGGACGCGAGGCGTATCTGGCAGCGGCACGCGGCGTGATCGAGCGGATGATGACGGCGGCGCCGCGCTGGTTCCACACCTTGCCGAAGGCGGCGCTCGAGGTCCGTGCGGTCGAGCCGTGGCGGCAGGGCACCGCGGCGGTCGCCTTCTACAATCGCCCAGCGCCCGACGGTTCACGCCCCGGCATCTACTATGTGAACCTGGCGGACATGAACCAAGTCCAGAAGGTGCAGCTCGCGGGGATTGCGGTGCACGAAGGCGCACCCGGGCACCATTTCCAGATCGCCCGCGCACAGGAGCTGCAGGGCCTGCCCAAGTTCCGCCGGTTCGGTGGATACAGCGCGTACAGCGAGGGCTGGGGGCTCTATACCGAGCGGCTCGCCAAGGAGATGGGCGCCTATGCCGATCCGCAGGCCGAGTTCGGGATGCTGTCGCTCCAGATGTGGCGCGCGATCCGGCTGGTCACCGATACCGGCCTGCACGCGAAGCGCTGGAGCCGCCAGCGGGCGATCGATTACTTCGCCGCGAATTCATCGCTGTCGCGGCTGGATATCGAGCGCGAGGTCAACCGCTACATCAACAATCCGGGGCAGGCGACGAGCTACATGATCGGCCAGCTGCGGATCGCGGGGCTGCGCAAGAAGGCACAGGACGCGCTGGGCACACGGTTCGACATCCGCGATTTCCACGAGATCGTGCTCGCCAACGGCGCGGTGCCGCTCGCGGTGCTCGAGGAAGAGGTGGACCGCTACATCGCGGCGAAGCGCGGCTGATGCGTCTGCGGGGTTCGGCGGCCGCCGTCGCGTTGATCGTCGCCACGGGCTCGCCCGCGCTCGCCCAACCGGCGCGGGTATCGTCCGGTATCGTGAGGCAGACCGGGCTGATGCAGGTCGGCGTCGATGCGGCGGCGGGCAAGATCCTCGTCACCCTTCCGCGCGCCGGGGCGGACGGCATTACGGCGCGCTACCTCTATACGCCGGCGCTGCGATCGGGGCTGGGTGCCGCGCCGACGACGCTCGATCGCGGGCGGATCGGCGACACCCAGCTGGTCGCGTTTCGCCGCATCGGCAAGAAGATCGCGATCGAGTTCGAAAATCCGCGCTTCCGCGTGCCCGGTGCGTCGGCGGCGCGGTCGCCCGACTTCGCCACCTCGGTGGTGTGGATGGGGGAGATCGAGCGGGTCGCACCCGACGGCGCGATCACGATCGACATCGCGCCGTTCCTCGCCGCCGACGTGCTCGGCATCGCGCGCGCACTGGGGCAGGAAGGCGATGCTTTCGGCACCGGCGGGGCCCCGCAGGGCGCGGGCAGCGGCTTCAAGCTCGATACCGCGCTCTCGGCCGCGGATCCGCTTTCCGCTCGTATGTTTCCGCGCAACTTCGAGATCGATGCGCTCCAGACCTATGTCTCGGATCGACCGGGCGACGAGGTCCAGAACATCGCGCCCGACCCGCGGCGGGTCACGCTGACCGTGCATCACAGCTTCGTCGCGCTTCCCGAGCCGGGGTTCAGACCACGCCTGCTCGACCAGCGGGTCGGCGGCATTTCCAGCCAGGCCGTCGATTACGGTGCGCCGCTGGGTGCCGACGTGGTGCTCGATTATGCCAACCGCTTCCGATTGGAGAAGCTGGATCCGACCGCAGCCCGCTCGCGGGTAAGGGCGCCGATCGTCTGGTACGTCGATCGGGCGGCGCCCGAGCCGATCCGTGCCGCGTTGATCGCAGGCGCGAGCTGGTGGGCGAAGGCGTTCGACGCGGCCGGCTACATCGACGCGTTCCAGGTGCGGCTGTTGCCCGAGGGCGCGGATCCGCTCGACGCGCGCTACAGCATGATCACCTGGGTCGATCGAGCGACGCGCGGCTGGGCTTACGGGCAGCAGGTCGTCGATCCGCGAACCGGCGAGATCCTGCGCGGCATGGTGGTGCTCGGCTCCGAACGGGCGCGCCAGGATATCCAGATCTATCAGGGGCTGGTGGGCGCCGCATCGACCGGGCGAGGCGGCGCGAACGATCCTGCCCAGGTAGCGCTGGCGAGGCTCCGCCAGCTCAGCGCCCACGAGGTCGGGCATTCGATCGGCTTCCAGCACAATTTTGCGGCCAGCACTCAGGATCGCGCGTCGGTGATGGACTATCCGGCGCCGCGCGTGACGCTGGTCGACGGCGTACCCGATCTTTCCGACGCCTATGGCGTGGGGCTCGGCGGCTGGGACATGGCGTCGGTCGACTGGCTATATGGCGAGCCCACGCCCGGCACGAACCCGCAGGCGGCGCTCGATGGCAAGGCGGCGGCGATCGTTGCGGCGGGCTGGCGCTACATCCAGGACGACAATGCCCGGCGTGCCGACACGGCGCAGCCCTGGGCGGCGCTGTGGGACGACGGCGCGGATCCGGTCGCCGAACTCGACCGGCTCATGACGGTCCGCCGCGTCGCGATCGATCGGTTCGGGCTCGGTAACCTCGCCGTGGGGGAGCCGGTCGCCAATTTGCGGCGCCGGTTCGTGCCCATCTACCTGCTCCACCGCTACCAGCTGGTGGCGGCGGCGAAGTCGATCGGCGGCGTCGATTTCGCCTATCGGGTCGGAGGTGACGGGGCGGCAGCGGCCGCCTCGGTCGGCGCCGACGCCCAGCGCGCCGCGATCGCCGCAGTGCTGCGCACGATCACCGCGGACGCGTTGCGGCTACCACCAGCGCTGCCGCCGCTGCTCTCGGTACCGCGCAACGGTACCGGCAACCGGCAGTTCGACATCGAGCTGTTCGCCACCGCCGGCGGCCCGGTGTTCGACCCGCTCGCTGCTGCGGACGCTGCGGTCACGCTGACGATCGAGACCTTGCTCGCGGCGAGGCGGCTGACGAGGCTGGAGCTCCAGCATGCCGCCGATCGCGACCGGCCTGGTGTCGGCGACCTGCTCGACGCGATCGAGGCGCGCGCATTCGTGGGGTTCGACGATGCGCTGTCGCGGCGGATCGCCTGGCGCACGGTCATCGCGATGGCCCAGGCGGCACGACGGCCCGACACCCCGCCCGAGGCGGCGGCACTACTCGGCGATCGCGTCCGCCGCATCGGCGAGCGCTTGGCCCGCGTCCGTGGCGACGACGAGGCACGCGCCTGGGCGAACGAGACGTCGCGCCAGCTGCTCGACCCGCGCGCGCTCGAGCTGCTGGTGGCGGAACGTCCGCGCGCTGCCGCACTTCCTCCGGGAGACCCGATCGGCGGCAGCACCGACTGGATGGGTCCGCCGGGCCCGTGATGCGTCAGCGCGCCAGGGCGGGTGGGATCGGTGGGTAGAAATCGGCGCGGCGCCAGGGTGCATCGGCTGGCTCTTCAGGGTCGCGGCGCGCAAAACCGACATAGCCGAAATAGGTCGCGATAAGCCGCTCCTGCGCGTCGAGAATGGCGCGGCGCCCGTGCATGAAGCGGGTGTTGTCGAGCATCAGCACGTCGCCGGCTTGCCACGCGACCGCGGCGCCGACCTGCTCGCCCGCGGCCCTGAAAGCCTGCAGCCATTGTTCGGGAACGGGATTGCCGTCGTCGAGCAGCGGGAAGTCGCTGCGATTGTTGTTGAAGCGCGCGAACAGCAGGAAATTGCCGAAAGCGGGAGCGTCGGCGAACATTGGGCGGTGCAGCGCAGGGCGGGTAAAGGCGCGGACCACGTCGCGATCGAAGCGCCGAAAGAAATATGGGCAGGATGCCGGCGGATTGGCGAGAAGGCTGTCATCCGGCTCGGGATCGCCGAGCCAATATTCGAGCAGCGCAGGCCAGGTCGGTTTCACATAAAGCAGCCGGCGGCTCCCGAATGCCTCGCGGAGTGCCGGAGGCAGGGCGCGAACCAAGGCGACGCCGTCACAAATCGTGGTTTCGCCGCCGCGCGATGGCGGCGTCAGGCACGCGAAGAATGCAGCATCGGGCTTCCACGGTTCCCGCGACAGTTCAGGGTGAAAGGCAAACGGGCCGGTGCCGCCGTCGACGGTGTGGATGTTGTGCGCCGGGTCGAGCGGGCTGCGACCGGGGCTTTCGTTCATCACCGACGTCTTGCAGAACCGACGCGCGAACTCGCGAAACTGAACCACGTCGGCGCCGAAGCCGCGCAGCAGGATGGCGCCATGCGTCTTGTACAACGCGATGACGTGGTTCGGATCGACGTCGAGGATACTGGCCTCCGCCGCCGCTTCGATCAGCACCTGGGGGCGGCCCGGCTCGGGCGAGTGGATGTTCGGCATCGTCGCCGGGGGATAGCGGCAAAAGTTCGGCCTAGCTATAGCGTCCGCAATGGCCCTGACACTCGACGACCTGTTCGCCTCGCCCGATCATTACCTGCATTCCTTCGACGGGGACGCCGCGATCTTCGTGCCGATGGATCGTGCGGCCTATGCGCGATCGATCTTCCTCGATGGCCGCATCTCGCCCGCAGGCGATGGTTCGATGCGGTTGCCCCTGGCGACGATGGCGGGCCGCGTTCCGGCGCCGTTGCCGACTGCCTGGATCCTGCATGTGGCGCATTGCGGTTCGACGCTGCTCGCGCGCGCACTCGATGCGATCGGCGACAACCTCGTGTTGCGCGAGCCGCAGGCGCTGCGGCAACTCGCCTTAATGCAGGGCGCCGCGCTGGTTCCGCTGACTGCAGCGCTGCTGTCGAAGCGCTACCTTTCCTCCCTGCCGACCGTCATCAAGGCGAATGTCCCGGTCAACTTCATACTCGGCAGGATTGCGGCGCTCGATCCAGCCGCGCGAATGCTGTTTCTCCACCTTCCCCTGCGCGACTATCTGCTCGCGATCCTGCGTAGCGAGGATCACCGTTCGTGGCTTCGCCGGGTCACCGCGCAACTCGCGCCCTTTCTTGGCGAGTTGTCGGCCGCGAACGACGCGGAGCGTGCAGCCGCCTTGTGGCTCGCGCAGATGGAGATCTATGCGGCGGCGGCGACATTGCCGAACGCCCGCAGCCTCGACGCCGAGGTTTTCTTTGCCAGGCCGCGCGACATCCTCGCGCTCGCGGCGGGGCATCTTGGCGTGGATTTCAGCGACGGGGCGATCGACCGCGCCGTGGCCGGGCCGCTGTTCGCGACCTATTCCAAGAACCCGGGCGTCGCGTTCGACAATGCAGCGCGGGTCGCCCGGCGTGCCGCGACCGAAGTTGGCATGCGTGCCGAACTGGATCGTGCCGCACAGTGGCTGGATGCGCACCAGAAGCGGGCGGACGCAGCAAGCGCCGGGGTTGCCGCCATCGCACTCGGCTGATCGGCGCGCAGCTCGGTCAGCGCACGCGCATGCCACGGACGCTGCGTTCGCCCTGGATCGCGAGGAAATAGTTGCCGAGCGCCCCCTTCCGGATCCGCATCTTGGTGCCGGCGCGCGGCGGGAACAGCAGCGGATCGGTGGTCTGCCACACGGCGTCTTCGTCGGTCAGCCGCAGCTCGACACGACCATTCGCAATCTGCCGGGCGCTTGCGATCGTGGTGTTAAGTTCGGAGAACTCCTTTTCCTCGCCACGGTCGGCATCGCGGCCGCCAAGCCCGAATAGCGGGATCCGGGGCAAGGAAAAACCGAAAAGCGAACGGCGCGCCTTCTGCACGTCCTGGCGATCGACTACCGTCACCTCCTTGCTCTCGATTGCCGCCGCGACCCGCGCTGCCGCCGCGTCGAAACAGGCCAAGCGTGCATCAGGGGCTGCGATCGCCCGGCATGCCGTGAGCGCACTTACCACGCCCGCGCCCGCACTGCCTTGCGCGGCGGCACCGCTCGTCAGCGACAACAATGTCACGGCTCCGGCAAGCCTGGTCAGCGTGGTCAGCCTGGTCAGCCTGGTCATGTCATTCCCCCTATGCTGCTGCGTACGGTACGGCGTTTGGCCACATACGAACACTCATGCACACCGTGTGGCCAAAATATTACATGCGTCCGAATAATTCCGGTACCGTTCCGGAACCATTGGCGTTGACGACATTCTGTCTTACCCCCTGCCGCATCTAACCGCCCAACGTCGGTAGATGGTCCGGCTACGGATCATAACAGGGGACACACATATGCTCACGCCATATCGCTCGCGTTTGTTAGCTTCGACTCTGCTCGTTAGCGCAGCGTTCGGAGCCACCGCCGCTCACGCGCAGGACGC